>JACJXH010000008.1 GCA_020636745.1 Lentimicrobiaceae bacterium
CACCTATTTTCCCGAATACAGGGTGGTGATTGACGAATAAAGCGGCCACCTGACAGCCGGGCCGGACAACAAAAAAGAATATGAACGAACAGCATGGCAGCCTGTGGGTCGCGGGGCAGCGCCATGTGCAGTTGTTAACAGCAGCTTGCCGGTGAACCATAAAACCGTAAATTTGTCACAAACCCCGAAACGATGAAAGAAAGAGTAAGCCGGTTTTTGGCGCTGCGCCATCAAAAACGCTACCAGCCCCTGTTTGATGTGGGCATATTTGCCCTGTTGCTGATATTTGTGCACTACACCTATATCTGGTGGTCGTCGGCCGGATTTCCGCCTGTGCGGGCGCAGGTCGATCAACTGTTTGTATGGGCATCGTCGGTACTGTTCGACCAGAGTGTATGGGTATTGCAGCACATTTTCGGGGTAAATATAAGCACCGAAGGGCAAACAATATACGTTGCAAGCCGCGACGGTTCATTGGGTTATGTGGGGGTAGAGCCGGGCTGCACCAGTCTGAAGCAGTGGACACACTGGATAGTGCTGATGCTGCTGTTTCCGGGCCCGTGGCGGCACAAGCTGTGGTATGTACCACTGGGGGTGGTAGTCATCCACTTTGTTAACCTGATACGGGTAACAGGCCTGGCCCTCACCCTGATACCATGGCCGCATCACTTTGCCTTTTTCCATAACTATATATTTAAAACCTTTTTTTACTTTATGATATTTGTGATGTGGGTGGTTTGGGTGGAATATTTTAAAAACAGGGGAAACAGTGAACAGTTAACAGTTAACAGATAACAGATAACAGTGAACATTTATCGTTTGACCGTTCGGCGTTCGGCGTTTGGCGTTTGGCGTTCGGCGTTTGGCGTTTGGCGTTGCGCGTTGCGCGTTCAGCGTTCGGCGTTTGGCGTTTGGCGTTCATCGTTCATTGTTTGGCGTTTATCGTTGACCGTTAGGCGTTAGGCGTTTAGCGTTCATCGTTCATTGTTTGGCGTTTATCGTTGACCGTTCGGCGTTTGGCGTTTAGCGTTTAGCGTTCATCGTTCATCGTTCAGCGTTGGGCGTTCGCGCGTTGCGCGTTCATCGTTCATCGTTCATTGTTTGGCGTTTATCGTTTGGCGTTTAGCGTTTGGCGTTCGGCGTTCATTGTTCAGCGTTGGGCGTTCATCGTTCATTGTTTGGCGTTTGGCGTTTAGCGTTCATCGTTCATCGTTCGGCGTTCATCGTTCAGCGTTGGGCGTTCGTGCGTTGCGCGTTGCGCGTTCATTGTTTGGCGTTTATCGTTGACCGTTCGGCGTTGGGCGTTTATCGTTCATCGTTCATCGTTTATCGTTCATCGTTCATCGCTGGTTGGCTTTTCTCTTTCAGCTATGCCTCAGTTCTGTTCCTGTTGTTTTTTTTCTCTGTGAGCCTCTGTGACTCCTCAGTGAACCTCCGTGTAACTTCGCGCAAGCCGGGGAAGTCCCGAAACTTCGGGGAAGTCCCGAGCATTCGGGGTTGAATCCTTGTCCCGATAGCTATCGGGAAAGTCCCGAGAATTCGGGATGAACCCTTGAACGCGCGAAGCGCATTGAACCTTTGGAACGCCCGCAGGGCATTGAACTTTTTGAACGCGAAGCGCCTTGAATCCTTGAATCTTCCTACCTTTGCTGCCTGAAATATCATCAACGCAACTACGCGTCAAAAAAAAACATACAAATGAGCCATACAGCTAAAATCTGGTTATCGTCACCGCATATGGGCGGAGCCGAACAAAAATACGTTACCGAAGCATTTGATACCAACTGGGTATCGCCCTTAGGGCCGAATGTAAATGGTTTTGAGAAAGATTTGGTGCAGTACACCGGCTCGCCGCATGCTGCAGCCCTGAGTGCAGGCACAGCCGCCCTTCACCTGGCGCTGGTACTGCTCGGTGTAAAGCCCGGCGATTTTGTGATTTGCCAGAGTTTTACCTTCTCGGCTTCGGCCAACCCCATTGCCTACCAGGGAGCCATTCCAGTATTTGTCGACAGTGAAACGGCCACCTGGAATATGAGCCCTGCGCACCTCGAACAGGCGATAAAAGCGTGTATGTCGGGCCAAATCAGCTATAAAGGACAGCAAATGCCGGCAGCCAGGCCCAAAGCCATTATACCGGTGCACCTTTACGGGATGCCTTCGATGATGGGGGAGATTATGGCCATAGCCGATAAATATGAGATACCGGTAGTGGAAGATGCCGCAGAAGCGCTCGGATCTTCCATCAACGGCCGTAAGTGCGGCACCTTTGGCAGGCTGGGGGTGTTGAGCTTCAATGGCAATAAGATTATCACCACCAGCGGGGGAGGTGCCCTGCTGTCGGAAGACGAAGCCCTGATTGCCCAATCGAGGTTTCTGGCCACGCAGGCCCGCGACCAGGCGCCACATTACCAGCACAGCCACATAGGATACAACTACCGCATGAGCAACATAGTGGCAGGGGTAGGCCGCGGACAGATGGAGGTATTGCCGCAGCGGGTAGAAGCACGCCGGGCCAACTATGCGCGTTACCGCGATTACTTTGCCACCCTGGGCAGCCGCGGATACGAAGTGCATCTGCAGCCCGAGCCGGAGGGGCACTATTCCAACCGCTGGCTAACGGCCATTGCGCTTAATCCGGCGCGCAACCGGGGCATCAGCCGCGAAACGCTGCGCCTGGCATTTGAGGCAGAGAATATTGAAACGCGGCCCTTGTGGAAACCCATGCATTTGCAGCCTGTATTTGCGGGGTCGCCGTTCTTTGGCGATGGCAGCAGTGAGCGGTTGTTTGACGAGGGCTTGTGTTTGCCCTCAGGCTCCAACCTGACAGAGGCTGATTTTGAAAGGATCTTTGCCGTGCTGGATAGGGTG
Source organism: Lentimicrobiaceae bacterium (assembly GCA_020636745.1). Lineage (NCBI taxonomy): Bacteria > Pseudomonadati > Bacteroidota > Bacteroidia > Bacteroidales > Lentimicrobiaceae > Lentimicrobiaceae bacterium. The sequence continues at coordinate 2,869 of JACJXH010000008.1, forward strand.
TTTGGCGTTTAGCGTTCGCGCGTTGCGCGTTTGGCGTTTGCGCGTTGCGCGTTTGGCGTTTGGCGTTTGCGCGTTCGCGCGTTCATCGTTCGGCGTTTGGCGTTTGGCGTTTAGCGTTTGGCGTTTGGCGTTTGGCGTTCGGCGTTTGGCGTTCATCGTTCATTGTTTGGCGTTTATCGTTGACCGTTCGGCGTTGGGCGTCGCTTTATTTTTTCCTCTGTGAGCCTCTGTGACTTCTCAGTGAACCTCTCCCGAATGCCCGGGATGCACGTGTAACTTCGCGCAAGCCGGGAAGGTCCCGAGACTTCGGGAACGTCCCGAGTATTCGGGATTGAACCCTTTGGAACGCCCGCAGGGCATTGAACTTTTTGAACGCGAAGCGCCTTGTATCTATCAGGCTGCGGGGATGCATCGGGTTCGTTGATTTTTTACATTTGGGCTGGTTTTAAAAAAAGTTTAACTTTACACACCGCACACTCATCACATCAAGTGTACAGGAACGTGCAGTTAAATCAAAATGTTCCAACAAATTAAGATTAGGACTAACGTAAAACAGAAACTATGGAATATGCAGTACTCAAGGTAGAATCGAAATTGTTTGGCCGCAAGGTATTGGTGCTTGACGCTGAAACCACACCTGAAGAATATGTGGCAGGGCTCGATAAACTGATAGCCGATGAGCAACCCTGGTACATGAACCGTTTGTGTGAAGCCAACGATTTAAGCACCATTCACGCCTTTGAAGATCTGGGATTTCGTTTTGTGGAGTTGCGTATGTTTCGCGATTTGCGGATAGAGAACATGCAGATGGGATCTCATTCGTTTTTCCCTTATGAAGCCGTGTTGCTTGATGAGGAATCGTTGCCGGCCATTTATGAAATCATCAGGGGCTATCCTGCCGACGATCGCTTTTCGCGCGATCCGCTGATACCGGCAGGCACCTCGCTCAAAAGGCTGGAGCTGTATATGAAAAAGTCGATCACCAACACCCGCAATGAGTTTATTTACGGGTTGGTGAATCATCACACCGGTGAGTTGGCCGGTTTCCGCAACGGAGAATTTACCTCTAAAAAAACGGTGCGTTACTTCTATCGTTTTATGGCGCCCACACACAACACCCCTGCCTATGCTTCAATGCTGGAAGCGGCGGTGATCGATGCCCTCGTAAAGCGCGGTGCAGGTATGGTGGAGGCCATTACCAGTGGTTTGAATGTTGAGGAGATCAACGAGGCATTCAGTACACTTGGATTCAGGGCCCAGAAAACCATGGTGCTGCTCCGTAAAATTTTCTGAATATAGCTGATGCATAGCAGTTTGCTGACTTCACTATGGGTGAAGCAGTTTGCGCGTTCGCGCGTTCATCGTTCAGCGTTTGGCGTTGCGCGTTGCGCGTTCATCGTTCATCGTTCGGCGTGTAGCGTTCATTGTTTGGCGTTTATCGTTGCGCTTTGCGCGTTGCGCGTTTGGCGTTTGGCGTTTATCGTTCATCGTTCAGCGTTCGGCGTTTGGCGTTCGGCGTTTAGCGTTCATTGTTTTGCGTTTATCGTTGACCGTTCATCGTTTGGCGTCGCTTTATTTTTACCTCTGTGAGCCTCTGTGACTCCTCAGTGAACCTCTCCCGAATGCCCGGGATGCACGTGTAACTCCGCGCAAGCCGGGGAAGTCCCGGGAATTCGGGAACGTCCCGAGACTTCGGGAAAGTCCCGGGCGCAGCAGATTCAACTGAGCCCATCAAAAAATCCATATCGTTTTACAAATCTTAAATCGTGGCAGGAGCGTTTGGCGTTCGCGCGTTGCGCGTTGCGCGTTTATCGTTCGGCGTTTGGCGTTCATCGTTCATCGTTCATTGTTTGGCGTTTATCGTTGACCGTTCATCGTTTGGCGTCGCTTTATTTTTCTCTTTCAGCTATACCTCAGTTCTGTATCTTTTGTTTTTCACCCCTTGGGGGTTGCCGCACATTTTGGGTTGGGTGATGTTCTTTCGTTTTAACCGTCCATCGCCTGCTATCTTCTCTCTTTCAGCCAGGCTTTGGTTCTGTTTCTTTTACTTTTCACCCCTTGGGGGTTGCCTTACTTTTTGCTTGATCAAAAAGTAACAACTAGCGGAGCGATTTCAAGCGCACCTTTAAAAACAAGAGAGTTTGCGCTTAAAAAATCAAGGCTTACTAAAAAAGGCTAAAAACCAGCGCGCGATCTTGGTAGAAAATAAACGAGGTTGACTCATTTTTCCTCTGCTTTACTCTTTTGTACACTTATTACCCGAGCGCTGCTACGCTTCGTCGGTTGCGTTTCTTCTTTCGTTTCCCGATAGGGAATCTGGTTTTTCCTGTGTTGGAGGTTTAATGTTTCCCATCGGGATTGGTGTAAGTAATAAATCATTTCGCAAACTCATGATTTATAACTTACACTCATCATGCGGCTGGTTTTCTTAACGCCTTTTTTAGTAGGCCGGTCCGCTCAGGGTTCGGGTTTATTTGTGGCTTTGGGTTGGGTGATGTGCATGCGTTTTGTCGTTAACCGTTCATCGTTCAGCGTCGCTTTGTCTTTCTCTTTCAGCTATACCTCGCTTCTGTTCCTGTTGTTTTTTTTCTCTGTGAGCCTCTGTGACTCCTCAGTGAACCTCTGTGTAACTTCTCAGTGAACCTCTGTATAATTGTGCTTTAGCCATGGGAGGACGATAGTTAACCGGAAAGTCCCGAGACTTCGGGAAAGTCCCGAGTATTCGGGAAAGTCCCGAGTATTCGGGATTGAACCTTTGGAACGCGCGCAGCGCCTGTCCCGCCTTTTTTGCCGGAGAAAGCAGCAGAGCTCCTCAATTCCTGCACGGGAACCCCGCCATGAAAGTAAAATAATTATACACCACCTCAACATCAATTCAGGCCACGGCGCGCCATCTTATTGGTTTTGCCTGTTTTAAATAAGCATCTTTCCATAGAAAGCGGACTCAGGTTTTTAAAAAAGATTAAAAATAAGGCAATCCCTATCTTTCTGAAAAATAGCTCATTCTTTAAAAGTTACAAAGCTTTTTAACTGACATTAATTGTATCTTTGTTTCCTTTTTGAAGGTATAGGATAGTCGCTTATTAAAATCAGGATTCAGCACATGATACATAAAATATTTTTATCCTTCTCACATCGTTTTGTTTCGCGCAGGGTTATCTTTCTTAAAGATCTTATTTTTCTGATTATTGCGCTGGTGGTGGCTTATTTGCTCCGCTTTAACTTTGCCCTTACCCCCGACTTGCGCGAAAACTTATTTCACCATATCATCGGCAGCACCCTGGTAGCAGCTGTCAGTTTCCTCATATTTAAACCCTATGCAGGCATCATCAGGCATACCGGCATTGAAGATGTATTGCGTCTGGCAAAAAGCTTTTTGTTGATATTGGTGTTGCTCCTGGCTTTAAACTGGGTGAGCAGTGTTTATCCCACTGACTATTATCCTGTGATACCCTTGTCGGTGCTGATTATATACCTGATGGTAGGGGCGTTTATGCTGCTGGTTACACGTTTGGCCGTGAAGCTGCTTTTTATGACGATGTCGCGCAGTGGCGAACCCCGCGAAAACATTTTGATTTTTGGCGCCGGGCAGGCTGGCATTACCACCTGTAATGTAATTTCCAATGACAAAAACTCTACCCTCAAGGTGGTGGGCTTTATTGATGAAAACCCTTTGTTGATTGGCAAAGTACTGATGGGGGCCAAGGTGTATAAGCCTTCAGATATCAACGAAGATTTTCTGAATAACCTGAAGGTAAAAGACATCATTTTTTCGGTACAGAACATCGATGCTGATGATAAACGCAACCTGATTGAGGATCTGATTGCCCGTGCCCCTGTGGTGGTGCGCGAGATTCCGCCGGTAGGCAGCTGGATAAACGGCGAACTTACCGTCAAACAGATCAATAAGGTAAAGATTGAAGATTTGCTGCAGCGCCAGCCCATTCAGCTCGACAAAGCACCTGTGCTTGAAGAAATCAGGAATAAAGTGGTGCTGGTAACCGGTGCTGCAGGCAGTATTGGCAGCGAACTGTCGCGGCAGTTATGCCGGCTGGGCGCCGCCCGCCTGGTGTTTCTCGATCAGGCTGAATCTCCTTTGTACGATTTGCAGCAGGAGCTCAAGGTGTCGTACCCGTCGCAGGCTTCCAAATTTGAATTTGTGATAGGCGATGTGAGCAATGCCGAAACTGTTGAGCGCGTGTTTCGCATTCACAAACCACACCTGGTATACCATGCAGCAGCCTACAAGCATGTGCCCCTGATGGAGCAAAACCCGTTTGAAGCGGTGCGTGTAAATGTGTTTGGAACCAGGCTGGTAGCCAACACGGCCTCGAAATACAGGGTGCAGAAGTTTGTGATGATCTCCACCGACAAAGCAGTTAACCCTTCCAATGTGATGGGGGCTTCCAAAAGGGTTGCTGAAATCTACATTCAGAGTTTGAACCTTAAAAAAGACAACCGGACCGCCTTTATAACCACCCGTTTTGGCAATGTGCTGGGGTCGAACGGTTCGGTTATCCCCTTGTTTGAGCGGCAGATAGCCAAGGGCGGGCCGGTAACGGTTACCCATCCCGACATAATCCGCTATTTTATGACCATTCCCGAAGCCTGTTCGCTGGTATTTGATGCCGGTGCCATGGGGATGGGGGGCGAAATATTTTTGTTCGACATGGGCAATCCTGTAAAGATTAACGATTTGGCTATCAATATGATCAGGCTGTCGGGACTTAAGCCGGGCAAAGACATCAAAATAGAATACACCGGTTTGCGTCCGGGCGAAAAGCTGTATGAAGAGCTGCTCAACGATGGTGAAAACAACCTGCCCACGCACAACAAGAAAATCACCATAGCGCAGGTGCGGCATTATCCGCCTTATGAGGTAGATGCCATGTTTCTCGATTTGGAAGATTCGTTCAATACCTACGACAGGGTAGAGGTGGTGGCGCAACTCAAGCGCATCGTACCTGAATTCCGCAGCAATAATTCTGAATATCAGTTACTCGACCGTACAGCGTAAATAACGGGGCGTTCGCGCGTTCGCGCGTTCATCGTTTGGCGTTTAGCGTTTGGCGTTCGGCGTTCAGCGTTTATCGTTTATCGTTCATTGTTTAGCGTTTGGCGTTTGGCGTTCGCGCGTTCGGTGTTCAGCGTTTGGCGTTCATCGTTTGGCGTTCAGCGTTCGGTGTTTAGCGTTCGGCGTTTGGCGTTCGGCGTTTGGCGTTTGGCGTTCGCGCGTTTAGCGTTCAGCGTTCAACAAATCAGAGAAAATTCCGGCTGAAAAACCGCAGTAAAAAAATAAATCATCCAACCGGGCGCAGCGGAGCTTAGCTTTTTATGTTTATAACCCTAAAAACATGCGAATATTTATTATATTTGTGGTTATACTCCTAAAAAAATGATTGCACGCCCCATATACACAGAGCAGCTTAAGCCATTCATCAACAAGCCGCAAATAAAGATCATAACCGGCATCAGGCGATCGGGTAAATCAACAGTTTTACAATTGTTGAAAGAAGAGTTGTTGAAAGCCGGAGTTAGTGCAGAGCGCATTATTTCGGTAAATTTTGAAAGTTTTGCCTTCTCTGAGTTTACCACAGCACAGAAACTGTATGAATATATAAGGGGAAAAATACAGCAGGGTCAAAAATACTATCTGATACTGGACGAAGTTCAGGAAGTAATTGGATGGGAAAAGGCTGTCAACTCTTTTTTGGCCGATTTCGATACAGATATCTATATTACCGGTTCCAATTCTCATTTACTCTCCTCCGAACTGGCCACATATCTGGCAGGCCGGTATGTTGAAATTCCGGTATTTACACTTTCCTACCGTGAATATCTGAACTTCAGAAAGCACTACTTTCCTGAAGAGCAGATCCAAGCCAACTCTTTTACAACCTATCTTCGCAAAGGAGGTTTCCCGGTCATACATACGGTAAACTACGACGAAGAAACAGCATACAAAGTAGTCAGGGATATATATTCTTCGGTTATATTGCGCGACACTGTTCAGCGTTACAAAATAAGGGAGGTGGAATTGCTTGAGCGTGTGATTCGCTATGCATTTGACAATATCGGGAACACATTTTCGGGCAAAAATGTGGCCGATTATTTCAAAAATCAACAACGCAAAACGGACATCAACACCATTTACAACTATCTGTATGCGCTTGAAGGGGCGTTTATCTTATATCGTGTTCCGCGTTATGATATCAAAGGCAGGGAAATACTGAAAACACAGGAAAAGTTTTATGCAAGCGACGTTTCACTGATTTATGCAACAATGGGTTTCAGAGATCGGATGATTGCGGGCATATTGGAGAATGTTGTTTTTCTGGAGTTAAAAAGGAGAGGATACCAGGTATATATAGGAAAGCTGGATAACAAAGAGATAGACTTTATTGCCGAAAGGCAGGGCGAAAAGATTTATATACAGGTGGCTTATAAGCTGGAAAATAAACAAACCCTTGAACGGGAGTTTGCGCCTCTTTTATCAGTGGATGATCAGTATCCCAAATATGTGGTCACGATGGATGATTTCTGGAGAGATTCAATTGAAGGGGTAAAGCATTTATATATTGCTGACTTTTTGCTCTCCGATAAATGGTAGTTCTGTTGTTTACTTTTTGCTTCATCATTATGTGTCATCCGCAAGCTTTAAAACCCCGGTAATTTCTATGTTTACCTTCGCGGTAATTGTGGCAGGCTGTGTAGTATTTCTCTTAACCCCCGAGGTGGGATGTGATGAACGCAGCAGATTCAACTGAGCCCATCAAAAAATCCACATCGTTTTACAAATCTTAAATCGTGGCAGGAGCGTTGGGCGTTTAGCGTTCGCGCGTTCGGCGTTTGGCGTTTATCGTTCATCGTTTAGCGTTCAGCGTTTGGCGTTTATCGTTTTGCGTTCATCGTTCGGCGTTTGGCGTTTATCGTTCATCGTTTAGCGTTCAGCGTTTGGCGTTTATCGTTTTGCGTTCATCGTTCGGCGTTTGGCGTTATTCGTTCGCGCGTTCGGCGTTTAGCGTTTGGCGTTTGGCGTTCGGCGTTTAGCGTTCATTGTTTGGCGTTTATCGTTGACCGTTCATCGTTTGGCGCCGCTTTGCTTTTCTCTTTCAGCTATACCCCGGTTCTGTTTTTTTTGTTTTTACCTGTGTGTAACTCCGCGCAAGCCGGGAACGTCCCGAGAATTCGGGAACGTCCCGAGACTTCGGGAAAGTCCCGAGACTTCGGGAAAGTCCCGAGACTTCGGGAAAGTCCCGAGACTTCGGGAAAGTCCCGAGACTTCGGGATGAATCCATGTCCCGATACTATCGGGGAACGTCCTGATAATTCGGAGTGAATCTTTGAATCAGCGCAGCGCATTGAATCTTTGAATCAAAATGGAGAAAAGATGTTATTTTTGAAGCTGCATTTATTTTTACCCATCTCACTACGTATTAATCAGCCTGTTTGATATGAATCAAAATCTACCCCGTTTTTTCCTGCTCTTTGTAATAACCATCACTGGCTTAACGCTGAAGGCGCAGCCACAGGCACTATATTTTGAACAGGGCCTCAGGTTGCAAACCGAACAGGCACTGCTCAGCAGTGGAACACTGCACTCTGTTTGGCCATACACGGCCCATGATTCGGCCACCAGCCGGCTTTACGCCGATATAAAACCCCTGCAGGGCAGGTTTCCGTCAACCTGGGTTGGCCGAAAACTTTTAAGCGAATCGCTGATTAAGGTCAATACCAATGACTTTAGCCTGAGACTCGACCCGCTGGTAAACTTTGAGGCGGGGCGGCAAACCTCGCGCGACCGCAACACCTGGGTAAATACACGTGGCTTCAGGGCCGATGGTACCATTGGCCGCGATTTTTCATTTCATACCGCTTTTTACGAAAGCCAGGCCGTGTTTCCCACCTGGGTCGACAGTGTTTCGCGCCAGCTGGCAGTAGTGCCCGGACAAGCTTATTACAAGCCTTTTCAGGAGGGTAAGGGCTTCGACTATGCCTTTGCCGAAGGCCATATCAACTGGGCGCCTTCAAAGTATTTCAACTTCAGGTTCGGGCATGGCAAAAACTTTATCGGCGACGGTTATCGCTCGCTTTTTCTGTCCGATGCAGCCTTCAACTATCCTTACCTCATGATCAATACCAACATCTGGCACATTCAGTACACCAACCTGTATGCTCAGTTTCAGGACCTGAGCAGGCCTGCCGGCGGCGGATCGTGGACACCCTGGAATAAGAAATATGCCACCATGCACCACCTGAGCTGGAATGTAACGCCCTGGTTCAATGTATCGTTTTTCGAAGCCATAGTATGGAAAGCAGCCGACAGTACCGGTCAGCGCGGCTTCGATGTCAATTACCTCAATCCGGTGATTTTTTACCGGCCGGTGGAGTTTTCGCTGGGTTCGCCCGACAATGCGCTGCTGGGAGGAAGTGTGCGTTTTACCATCCGCAAAAAGTATATGTTGTATGCCCAGCTGTTGCTCGATGAGTTTAAGCTGGAGCACGTGGTAAAGGGCGATGGCTGGTGGGCCAACAAGCATGGTTTTCAGCTGGGTGCCAAAGCCTGGGATTTGTTCAACGTGCCCCATTTGTTTGTGCAGGCCGAATACAACCATGTGCGCCCCTACACCTATGCCCACAACGAATCGCTGCAAAATTACGGGCACTACAATCAGCCTCTGGCACATCCGCAGGGCGCCAACTTTCGCGAGGGTAACCTGCTGGCCTCCTACAGGCTGCAACGCTGGCAGGTGGGCTATAAGCTGGTGTACTGTACCTATGGCGCCGATACCGCGGAGCTGAATTTCGGCAAGGACATTTATAAATCCTATTACACCTATGTAAATGAGTTTGGCAACGAAATAGGGCAGGGGCTGAAAACTACACTTATTCAGCATGATTTGAATGTTTCGTGGCTGGTGAATCCCGCAACCAACCTGCAGATTAGGGCTGGTATTACCGCACGTTCACTAAACAATGCCGTAGCCGGTAAGTCGGAAATGCTGGTGTGGTTTGGCTTGCGCTCCGCCTTGTTTAATCAGTATTACGATTGGTAGAAGATGATGAGGGTGGAGGACTTATGTTTTTGAAACGAATGATTACAGCGCTTCGTGTGTGATGATAGCGGTTTGGGTGTATCTGCCATCATGATTCTACTGGTCAGTTAATTCCTGAATCTCGTTAAAATGCAACTCCATATGTTCTGAATATCCCTCAATCATTTGCCGAAGAGTTACGCTGATGTTCCCGAAACTTTGCCACGAATTGTCAAGTTTAGTTTTGTCGACCGATTTTATCACCTGTATCATGTGCAAATTATAATATTTCCACAGCTGAATCGTGGTGTTCCAGTCGGCATGCTGATAATCCTGCAGGGCAATCCACAGGTCGTTATCTTGCTGATAATCGGGGAAGTCAAGTTTATCATTATACTGCAATCGAATCATACGTTGATGATTGTTGGCAGCAGAATCAATCAGATGTCCGAGAATCTGTTTGATGGTTCTGTTTTGTTTATTTCTCTTGTTTGTAATTGTATCAACAGGTAAATCAATCAGTTTCTGCTCCCATGTATCCACGTACATGAGAATTCTGTTTGTAACATTTGAAAAATCCATTTTAACCCGCCTTTAGACTGTGATACGGTTTCGTTTTGCATGCAGCCCGGCCTCAAGGCATAACCTCAAGGCTTAACTTTAATCCTGACGCTTGCGCGCTTATCTTACCGGGCAAGAATAACCTTCACCGTATTGCTGGTGGTGTTGTTGTTGCGGTCGCGTACTCTCAGTTTGCACAGATACAGTCCGTTGCGTGCCACTTCGCCGCCTGCCGTTCTGCCGTCCCATTTAATATTTCCGGCCATATAGCCTTCTGAGGTAACAGTGAGCGGCCCTATGGTTCTGACCAGCATGCCCGACAGGGCGTAAATTTCCATATCCACCGTAAACACCCCGTCAAACTGGTTGTGGCCGAATGAGAACCACACATCGCCCGATGAAGGGTTGGGGGCAGCTTTTACTTCATCAACCGACAGTTGAATATTGCGTTTTACATTGAATGTGATACTGGCACTTGCCGAGTTGTTAAACACGTCCCATGCCTTCAGGGTAAGGGTGTGCTCACCATCAGAAAGGTTGAAGTACTGGTAATTGACCACACCGCCCTGGTAACTGTCAAGGTTGGCTACATAGTAATCGTTGAGCACAACCGACGAATAGCTGTCGCCGTCGATGGTAGCCACAATGTCGTGTCCGATGCCATTGCCTACGGTATTGATGCCGTCCTTGTCGAAAAGATGGGCAATCAGTTTGGGGTTTTCGTTGGTAAAGTCACCGTCAACAAAAGAGGTATCGTTGACAAACAGGCTGATTTGCGGCCCTTCCTGGTCGGGATCGTCAGGGGCTACCGAGCCGCCGATGATAATATTGCTGTAATATCCGTGGGCATCTTCGGTGCCATTGGTGGCATAATAGCTTATTTTGCCCCTGCCAAAACTATAGTCAATGTCGCGTGGCACCGGGAAGGTAAAGGTGAACAAACCATTGTTTACCGAAGCTTTGCCCTGATAGATGATGCTCTTCTGCACCATAAAATCTACCGCGTAACTTTCGTTATCCTGTCCCAGGGTGCGCACTTTCGAGGGTTTATCGTACACCTTGATATAGATGGTGCCGTTGAAGTCGTGAATAACCTGATCGTTGGCTCCGCGTACTTCGCCCTGGACAGTTACTTTGCTGTTGGCATACAGGGTGTCGGAGGGTTGGCCATTGGCCATGATATTTACCGAAGTGGTTGCTACCTGATGTTTGGGATAGGGCAGGCTGATAGACGGGTCGCCAAACAGGGTGATGTGCCGGTTGTTGGGCGAAAGCTGGTTGTCGTTTTTGGTATAGCGCAATACATCGCCCAGCTTGGGATAAACTCCTTCTTTTGATTTCAGTACGGTATCAATAAAACTGAGATTAATGGCTGCATTATACGAAGCAAAGGCCAGTCGGGTAGTGGTAATCATCGACATGGCACCGCCCTTTGGATTCAGAAAAACAAGCTCGCCGGCCGAAGTATGGGCGGGGTTGTCGAAGCGCGAAAACTCGCAGGTAGCGGTAAAAAACATCCCCATGCGATCGTAGTTGGTCCAGTTCTGTATGTCCTGAATCTCCAGCACCCTTTCGTCGGCCCAGCCTACCTCACCACCGTGTCCTACATAATTGGTAATCAATGCTCCCTTCTCAACGCGCGTAACAATTTCGCGGTTTACATCGGGGTAGCGGCTTCCACCGGGTGTTGAAATTTGCTTATAGGCATCAAAATATATTTTTTCAATATTATACACCGGAAACATTCTTCCGCTTCCGTTGATAAGACCTTCGGCCTGGTCGAGGTGCAGGTTTTTGTTTTCGTCGTCGGCAATTATCAGCAGTGTATTGCGCCAGTCGCCCTGTGTGGCAGCGGGATTGTTGAGATAATGCTCAATTTTGTCAACAACTGTTTTGGCCTGTTCGACTGTCCTTACCGGGAAACGGCCCGAAGCCACATCTACCAGCCCGCTTACATCGTTGGTGCCTTCGCCGTCGTCAAGCAGTCCGAAATAATCATCGGAAAGGAAAGAGTTGACCAGACTGATGGAGTTGTCGCTCTGGTAGGTCGGCACAAAGTTGGAATTGCCGGTAATGCGGTCTTTCACATCGTATGAAGCATTGCCAAACATCAGCATATACTGAGGTTTGCCCTGTTCCATGCCACGGTCGTACAGCATCTTCATAAAGTCGCGGATGGCCGTAATGTCCTGAATGCCTGATGAGAATTCATTGTAAATTTCGGGCAGCGAAATAACGGTGGCCGATATGTCGCCCTTGTTGTTGTGCAGCATGGCCAGGCGTTGGGCTTCATCGGCAAATACAGGGGGCGCAATGATAATCAAATCGTAGTTGCCGGTGGCATGCAGGTTTTGATTGGCTACTTTTTCGCCGGGTGTAACCTGCATAAATGAGGTGCCGTCAAATGCCACAAATTCTTTCAACACAGGGGTCGCTACCTTAAACGTAAACTGATCGCCGTTTTTAACCACAGGCACCATGCTTACATTGGTAAAATCGGTTACATCCCATATTTCGGTGTTGTCGGAGGCATTGGTCATGGTAAAACCGGTAATCTTACCGGGGCCGGCCGAACGAGGATCGGCAAAAGCCATTTGCCCGCCTTTAAAGCGCAGGTTGCAGCGCACGTTCAGGGCAATATAGTCGAGCCATAACAGGGCTGTATTGTTGGGCGGGTTAAATTTTACCTGAACATTCAGCGTGTTTGAAGTGGCTGTGTATGATGCCGAGGTGTATAGTTCGCGGGCATAATTGTTTGAACCCGAAGGGATGCCGGCCATCGTGTTGGTGGTTACGGTTTCGCCGTTGATAAGCAGATTGTAGGATAATTGCGAAGTGGCCCGGCCTGCAAACCCATAACGGATTTGGACTGGTTGCGACAAATCCATGTCGGGAAATTCATAAACCGGTAAATTGAGTGTACGCGTGTAATAATCAAACTTGCTGGTGTACCATTTGCGGCCACTCTTTATCAGGTTCAGATTGTCTTCTTCATACACGGTTCTGTCAGAATAGGAGGATGAAGTGTAATTGGCTGCTTCGGCTGGCGGGGTGGCCTGCTGAATTCTTTTGCCGGGCTCGGGGCCAATGGTGATAAAATAGCAGGCATCGTCGGCATAGTAATGCTTGGTGTGATCGAGCCTGACAATCAGCGGGTTCAAAGTCCACTTGATGGTTCCCTTGCCGTAAAACAGAAAATAGTCGCCGGGTGCAAATACGCCTGCATTAGCTGTTACCACTTTGATGGCATTTTCGGCCAGGTCGTCAATTCTGTCGGCGCCGGCCGATTCGCTCAGCACATTTCCACCATTGCCAAAAACACGAATCATATCAGGGTTCAGCCCGGTCATATTGATGCCCAGGTTGCGCAAATCGTCATAAGTTACTTTGTAAATTCCCGATTCCCTGATATAGACTTTATACCAGTCGCCCGATGCAAGTACTGAATTGGATGCATAGGTATGTTCGGTTTTCAGGTTGGCTGTTTGGGCGGTATAATCTATATAAAAGGTAAAGGATGCAATTTTGGAAAGCTGGCCGGTTGCAGGGTCGGTGCCGAAAGGTGTAAGGGTGAAAACAGCCTGAGGTTTACCCCGCTCAAGCATAACCTGCACGGCAGGCACTGCTTCCTGTGGAATGGGGGTAGTGCCCAGCAGCAGGCGATCGGTGGCGGTTAACGGGGTATATACTATTTGGTCAATGCGCACTTCGGCAGTTTTAACGCCGGCAGGCAGCGCCATGCGCTGAAAATAGGACGGCAGTATGTTTTCGGGAAGCCCGTTGAATTGCGCACCGGCAAACGAGGGCGCTTTTACAGCGGAATCGTTGCCCATGGCAAGCGCAGCCGGAGCTCCCCAGTTAAGATTTACCTTTTGCTGTATCTGGGCAAATGTAACAGAGGTAATAAAACTGAATAATAGTGCAAAAATTGAATAGCGCATTTTCATGGATGAGTTGTGTAGTTGATATCTAACGGGTAATCAAAATTTTAACAGATTTATCAGCCTGAAGTCCGGCAGAAGTGCTGATTTTAAGCCTGCCGATGTAAAAGCCTGACGTAAGTAAATGACCATCGCTTCCGCGACCGTCCCAGTCAAACAGGATGGTACGGAATCCTGATGCAAAGATATGCTTGTTCAGGCTTGCAACCCTGTTTCCGGCCAGAGAATAAATATCGAGTTGCGCATCAAGCTCCTGTCCGGCCTGGTTGTGGTCAAAAGCAAAGGTGGTTTTGTCGCGCATGGGGTTGGGCCATGCCATCAGGTTTTCAAGCAGCAATTCGTCGGAACTGGCTACCACAAAGGTGGTGGATGCTTCTGATGAATTGTTGTTTACGTCCCACACTTTCAGCCTCAGGGTATGAAGCCCCGGCGACAGATTGTGAAACGGGAAGGTGATGACCCCGCTTTTGTAAGTGTTGAGGTCCGACAGGTAAGAGTCGTTCAGGATATAAGGGCTGTCGGTTTGCTCGTCGAGGATAGCCACAATATCATGTCCGATGCTGTTCCCGATGGTGTTGATGCCGCTTTCGTCGTGCAGGTAGGCCAGCATAACGGGGTTTTCATCGGTAAAGCCGCCACTGCGGAAGTTTTCGTCGTTCATATACAAATCAATCTGCGGGCCATTGTGGTCTTCAATCTGTTTCTGGCTGAAGCCTCCTACCACCAGGTTGTCGTAATAACCGGCCGCATCTGTCACGCCATCGGTGGCGTAATAGCTTATTTTGCCCTGTCCGTATTGATAGGAAATGTCGAGGGGTACAATAAATGAAGCGGTGAAACCTCCGTTTTCTACCTTTACCTTGCCCTTGTATATGATGCTGCGGCGAAGTCCGAAGGTCATAGGCGATGAGCCGTCAGAGCCAAAGGTTTTGATGCTGCTTTCCTTGTCAAAAACAATCACACTCACCTCACCGTTAAATTGGTTTAATGGGTTGTTGTTTTCATCGGCAATGAGGCCGGTGATGGTAATTTCGCTGAGTGCTTTCAGGGTGTCGGCAGTCTTGCTGATTTCAAAGCCGTTGATGCTGCTGGTGATGACTTTGTATTGCGGATAAGCCATTTTTAAAGCAGGATCGCCCAGCAGTACAAACTTTTTGCTGTTGTTGTCGGTGCCCGATACTCTTTTAGAGATGCGGATAAGGTCGCCCAGGCGCGGCATTTCGCCATTGAGCGGGCTCAGGGCAATGTTGTAGAAGCTGCGTGCCAGGCTGAAGTTGGGAATGCCAAAGGTAGGGCGTGCGGTGGTAAACAGGGCAATGCCCCCGCCTTTGGGGTTGAGAAATACCAGCTCGCCGGCCGAAACCCTGAGCGGATCGTCAAAACGGCTGAACTCGCAGGTGGCGGTCATAAATACCGGCAGGCGGTCGTAGTTGCTCCAGTTGTTGATGTCGCTGGTTTCAAGCACCCGCTCATGCGCCCAGCCAACCTCACCACCGTGCCCGGTGTAGTTCACAATAAGGGCGCCCTTGTCGAGCCGCTGATTGATGGCCCGTGTGGCATCGGGGATACGCTGTCCGCCGGGGGTGGAAATCTGTTCGTAAGCGTCGAAATATATCTTATCAATATTGTAATTCCTGTAGGTGGTGTCAATCATGGTGGCTATCATGTCGGCCTGTTCCATGTGGTCGTTGCCATCCTCATCATCGGCCACAAAGGCAATTATATTGCGCCAGTCGCCATTCACTTTGTCGGTGGCGGTGGCGTAATGTATCATTTTATCAACTGCCATTACCGCTTCTTCATGAGTTTGAACAGGCAGGCGTCCTACGCCGATGTCAAGCACATCCGACGATTGTCCGCCTTCGTTGTCGTCAATACAGCCGAAAAAGTCGTCGGTAGCATAGGAATTGACCGGGTGCAGCGACTCCACCGACTGAAAAACAGGGATAAAGTTGCTGTTTCCGCTGATGCGTTCCATGGGGTCGTAGGAGGCATCGCCAAACAGCAGCAGATAGCGGGGCTGGCTGCCGGGGCCTGAGCGGTGCCACATCATTTTTACAAAATCCCTGATGGCGCTGATGTCCTGTGTGCCCGAGCTGAATTCATTATATATGGTCTGGGGTTGTACCACCAGCACACTCATATTGTCGTGCTGCGCATGGAAAGTGGCCAGCCGTTCGGCCTGGTCGGCAAACAACGGATGGGTCACAATAATCATGGTGTAAGGTTGCAGGCCATGCAGGTTCTGATTGGCTGTTTTTTCAACAAAAACAGGCTTATAGTAAGCTCCGGCTTCACAAAGGGTGTATTCGCGCAGCTCGTCGGCTAAGGCTTTAAATTTCAGATTCCCCGAAACTGCTGAAGCCTGAATATAACCTGTATTCAGCGGGTCGGTCACATCCCACAGCTGCACGCTGCTGTTTACCTGGCCTATGTGGTATTCAACCACTCCCTGCTGCCCGGTGCGCCTGAAGCCAAATTGTCCGCCCGGAAAGTTCAGTTTGCCCGTGGCATTGACTTCTATAAAGTTTAGCCATCCTTTGGATGAGCCTGTGGTTTGGTTGTACCTGAGTGTAAACTCAAGTGGAAGGGATGGTTGGCCAATGGTGAAAATATCGTTGCCGGCCACAGCAAAGGCGGTGTTCGACTGGGATGAAATAGCCGAAACAGATCGGGTAAAGGTTTGTCCGGCGCCTGTAAGGGTAAAACTGCTGGCTACTGCTGAACGTGCAGCTACACTCAGCCTTACATTAACCGGGGCGCTGAGGTCGGCGTCAAAATTGCTGAAATCATATTTGCGCGAATCAATCACGTCAAAAACGTCGCCATACCATTCCTTGCCCGAAATAATCAGGCTGTACTCATTGGGCTCGTAAGCATCATACCAGTTATAGGTATTAATTACAGCCGGATTGCTGCTGACTGGTTGCGGGAATTCCTGCATACGTTTACCGCTCTGCCCTGGTGAGCCGGAGGTGACAAAATAATAGGACTTTTCTGAATAAAGATGATCTTCATGTTTGAAGATATCGGCCTGTGCATCAAAACTCCATTTACGGGGGCCTTTGGCGTAAAAAAGGAGGTAGTCGCCGGCATCAAATTGTCCGTCGCCACCATCGCTGACCATCACAGATAATTCGGGGATATCGTCGTATCTGACATCGCCGGCTCTTTCGGGCAGCATGCCGCCCCCGTAGCCATGCACCCTTAATTGCGAAGAGCTGAGGCCCTGCACATTCATGCCCATCGCTGCCAAATCGTTGTAAGTGAGCTGGTAAATGCCATCTTTTTCAATAGCCAGTCTGTACCAGTCGCCGGTGCTGAGCACCGAAGCCGTAGCATAAGTGGGGGCGTCGCCTGATTTCAGCAAGCGCTCACTGCTGTAAAGGATGTTGATTTTGCACGAAACAAGTTTTTCAATCAGGCCGGTGACCGGATTTTTTCTGAGCGGTACAAAAGAAATGCTTGCCCGGGCTTCACCTCTGTCGTAAACTGTTTCTGTAACAGGAACAATCATTTCGGGAAGGCTGCCGGCTGCTATGGGCAGTGCCCTGGTTTCGGTTTCGCTCAGTGGCTGGTATACCGCTTGTAAAAGGCTGGCCTGCTGTATTTCATGATTAGCCGCTTCGGTATAGCTGTACATGGGAAGACCGGTAGAGGCATCGGTATAACATCCTTCGCAGTGGAGCCAGGTTTGAGTGGAGCCATCGCTGTTTGTTTGAACGTAGGGCGGTAACCATTTCAGCACAAGAGGCTGCTGGGCAAAAGCCTGTCCCGCGCCTGAAAAAAGAATGGCCAAAATAGCGGTGCAAAATATGCTGTAGGGTCTGTTTTCAGACATCATATTGATCAGTATTATGGATTACAGCCGGCAAAATAACCGGAAGCAAGGTAAAAAAGCAAACAGTAAAACGGACTAATTCAGAAATATCAACATAAATAACACACAATAGGTTCAAATATTGTATCTTTGCCCATGGATATCAGATTCTCCGGTATTCTTAGCTGTATAATAACGGCGGCATTTTATCGTTATTGCAGTTAAATTACAATTTATAATAACTTTTGAAGCGCAATAATCTGTTTTTTGTTTGAGGTTGATAAGCCTGCATCTATCGGGATTTTAACATGCAGTGTTTAGGCAAGTTGTTGTTTAGTAAACCGGTAAGTGACGGCAAGGTATGTAAAAGTGGTTGGTTGTTGAAAAATAATTGACTGACTTTTGCAGGGATACAACCTGAAATAAAAAATATTCGTAATATTGGCTGCTTAAAATCCTTTTACATGAAGCTTAAGATTAGCCTGGTACTGCTACTGATATCGCTTGTTTGTTTTGTGCGTGCACAGGATGCATCCTTCTCACAGTATTATGGTAATCCCATGTACCTGAACCCTGCGCTGGCCGGTTCAAAGATATGTCCCAGGCTCACCCTCAACTACCGCAATCAATGGCCATCCATCCCCGGAAATTTTGTGACCTATGCGGTGGGCTTCGACCGTTTTGTAGATGCCGTTTCGGGTGGTGTAGGCCTGATGGTGATGAGCGAAAATATGGCTGATGGTATCCTTACCAATACATCGGTAAGCGGAATGTACTCTTACAGGGTTAATCTGAGCAAACTGGTTACCATGAATGCAGGGATTGAAGCCACCTATATGCAGAATAAACTGAACTGGGGCAAATTGATATTTGCTGACCAGCTGAATAACTGGGACGGAACAGCCAATAACCTGCCTCCAACCAGTGAAACCCCGCCAGACCGGCTCAGCCTTGGCCTTGTTGATTTTTCGGCCGGCCTGCTTTTGGGTTACCGTGAAAGAGTGTATGGAGGTGTGGCCGTGAATCATCTTACACAGCCCGATAACTCATTTTACAGTAACGGAGCCAGCAAATTGGATATGAAAATGACGGTACATGCCGGAGCCCTTATTGATATGCGCGACGGAATCCGCTCGGGCGATGTGGAAGATTTAAGTATCTCCCCCAATATTATGTATCAGCAGCAAGGGCAGTTTCATCAGCTGAACCTAGGTTTGTATTTAAATGTATACCCCTTCGTTATCGGAGGCTGGTTCAGGCATAACTTCGAAAATCCCGACGCCGTAATTGCATTGGTGGGCTTTCAGCATGAAAAATTTAAAATCGGATACAGTTACGATTACACAGTTTCGCGATTAACCAATATTACAGGTGGTGCTCACGAGGTGTCATTTGCATGGCAATTTGACTGTGGTCAAAAAACCATTAAACAAAGGGCAATAAAATGCCCCCGTTTTTAGTTAATATAAATCAATAAACAATAAATCCCAGAAATGATCAGCTACAGCAACATCTATCTGAAAATTGCACTTTTTGCTTCCGTTGCATTCCTCCTTGCTTCCTGCTCCAAAGAGTCATCGCGCACTACCGGATGGGAATACAACAATCCGAAAAACGGAGGATTCCAGGTAAACACCAAATACGCCGGACAGAACATCGGGCCGGGTCTCGTGATGATCGAGGGTGGTACCTTTACCATGGGACGTACTTCTGACAATCCGATGTATGACTGGGACAATATCCCCCGCAGGGTGACCGTGCCTTCATTCTACATCGACCAGACTGAAGTAGCCAACATCGACTATGTGGAGTATCTTTACTGGATTAGCCGCGTTTTTGGTACCGATTATCCTCAGGTGTACCGCAAAGCCCTGCCCGATACCCTCGTATGGCGTGAGAAACTGGCTTACAACGAGCCCCTCGTTGAAACCTATTTCAGGCATCCTGCTTACCGCAATTACCCTGTGGTAGGTGTGAGCTGGGTACAGGCCAATGAATACTGCCTGTGGCGTACCGACCGCGTGAACGAAATGATGTTAATCCGTGAAGGTATCCTCGATTTTGACCCTGACCAGAGAAACGAAAATAACTTCAACTCCGAAGCATATCTGGCCGGTCAGTACGAAGGTCTGGTTAATAAACCGCTGAAAGACCTTAACCCCAGTGGTACCGGCGAACGCCGTGCCCGCCTCGAAGATGGTATCCTCGTACCTAAGTACAGGCTCCCAACCGAAGCCGAATGGGAATTTGCTGCCCTCGGTCTTGTTGGAAATACCCTGTATGAACGCGTAGTTGAACGCCGCGTTTATCCATGGAACGGTACCATTGTTCGTTCTGATCAGAAAAAATATTATGGACAATTCCTTGCCAACTTCAAACGCGGACGCGGCGACTATATGGGCGTTGCCGGCAGCCTTAACGATGGCGCCGACCTGCCCGCCGAAGTGGCTTCATACTGGCCTAACGATTATGGCTTGTATAACATGGCCGGAAACGTGGCCGAATGGGTTCTCGACGTATATCGCCCCCTCTCTTTCGAAGATATGGCCGACTATTCGCCATACCGTGGCAATATCTTTACAACCAAAGTAACCGACGAAGAAGGATTCCTCGCTACCAAAGACAGCCTCGGCCGTATCCGTTACCGCGAAGTAACCCCCGAAGAAAGCAAAGACCGTTTCAATTACCGCAGTGCCAATCAGGTGAATTATGTGGACGGCGACTACCAGTCAACCATTAACCCCGACTGGACAACCGCTCCTGCTGATACCATCAATACCACCAATATGATGTATGAGTATGGTAAAACCTCACTTATCAGCGATAAATCAAGAGTTTACAAAGGTGGTTCGTGGAGAGACCCCTCATACTACCTGAGCCCTGCTGCCCGTCGTTATCTCGACGAAAACCAGGCAACCAACTTTATTGGTTTCCGCTGTGCCATGGGCAGAGTAGGTGGTGCCTATTCAGGCAAAAGAAAATAACAGTCAGTTTCTGTAGTGGCAAACCCCGTTTGAGTATTCAAACGGGGTTTGTTGTTTGATAGCGTAAATATTTTCAGGACAGTGACCGGTGGGCGCCCGCTGGCCCTGATTCTTCCATAAGCATGAAAGATTGTGTGCTATCTGGTATAAATTATGTAAATTCGGATTTCCTATTTTTAAACTTTATTTACCTCTTATTTCAGGTTTATTATGCAGAAAATCAGTCCGGAAGAGCTATACAGAAAATTCTGTCTGCATCCGTATATCAGCACCGATTCGCGCAAGGCACTGGCAGGTAGTCTGTTTTTTGCGCTTAAGGGCGAAAATTTTAATGCCAATATGTATGCTGCGCAGGCCCTGGAAAATGGGGCAGCTTATGCTGTGATTGACGATGAGGCTTTCTTTACAGGGGAGCAAACGCTGCTGGTTGATAATGTTTTACAGGCCTTGCAGCAACTGGCTTCCGATTATCGGGCACAAATCCGGATTCCTGTGATTGGCATTACAGGTACCAATGGAAAAACAACCACCAAAGAATTAATGGCTACTGCCTTGTCGGCGCGCTTTCACACCCATGCAACCGTTGGAAACCTGAATAACCATATTGGAGTGCCTATCACTATTCTCAATATCAAACCCGAAACTGAAATTGCCGTAATTGAAATGGGCGCCAATCATATCGGCGAAATTGCAGCACTTTGTCAGATTGCCAGACCAACACACGGTCTGATAACCAATATCGGCAAAGCGCACCTCGAAGGTTTCGGAAGTGCCGAAGGGGTGATAAAAGCCAAAAGCGAGCTGTATGATTATCTGCGCAATCATGGCGGACGGGTTTTTGTAAATGCGGATAATGCGCTGCTGATGTCGCTTACCGAAGGCATGGAACGTATTTTATACGGAAGTTCGTCTGAAGCGGATTTGCACGGATTTGTTTCAGGTAAAGGGCCAATGCTTGAAGTGGTGCTCGATACAGAAAATGATTTGCATGTGAAAACCCGTCTGGCCGGGAATTATAATTTTGAGAACCTGATGGCTGCGATGTGTATTGCCGGCCATTTCAGGGTTGATTTGGGCGAAGCTGTAAAAGCGGTTGAAAACTATGAGCCTCGCATGAATCGTTCACAGATAATTGAAAACGGACGGAACACCATTATTATGGATGCCTACAATGCCAATCCCTCCAGTATGCGGGTGGCACTGGCCAACTTTGCTACCGTGGAGAGTGCTCAAAAGGTACTGATACTGGGCGATATGTTTGAGCTGGGCAACGAAGCACCCGCCGAACATACAGCCGTGCTGCAGCAGGCAGTGGAGTTTGGTTTTGATGTCATACTTACTGCCGGTCCTTTGTTTGAAACAGCCGCAACAGAATTTGGCAGGGTGCGCGCTTTCAGCGATGTGCCTGAGCTGAAGGCTTATCTTGAACAAGCGGATATCACAGGGGCGCATATTCTGGTGAAAGGTTCAAGAGGAATGAAACTGGAAACTATCACCGACAGTATCTGATATATGAAAGCCGATTATGAAGCATTGGGTTTGATGTCGGGCACTTCGCTGGATGGTCTGGATGTGGCACTTTGCCGGTTTGAGGTTGAAAACGGCCAATGGGCCTACTCTATTGCCGCTGCCGAAACCATCAGCTATTCCGAATCATGGACGCAACTGCTTTCGTCACTGCCTCAGGCTGGTGCGCTTGAAATATCGCTGGCTCACCATGATTATGGTAAATGGATGGGTCAGGTGTGCAGGGACTTTATTGCCAGGCACAAAGCCCGGCCTTCGCTCATTGCCAGCCACGGTCATACCATTTTTCACCGGCCCGAAAAAGGGACAACCCTGCAGATAGGCAGTGGTGCGGCCATTGCAGCTGAAACCGGATTAACCACTGTGTGCGATTTCCGAAGCCTGGATGTGGCCTTGCACGGACAGGGAGCCCCGCTGGTGCCGGTGGGCGACCGCCTCTTGTTTGGCTCTTATAATGCCTGTGTGAATATTGGTGGGTTTGCCAATATCTCATTTGAATCGGATAACAGAAGACATGCTTTTGATATTGGCCCGGCCAATATTTTGCTCAACCGGCTGGCAGCCCTCCTGGGGAAGCCATACGACGAATCGGGCAGCTTTGCCGGTAGCGGAAAGGTAATTCCTTCGCTGCTGGCCCGACTCAATCATCTTGACTATTACAGCCAACCGGCTCCCAAATCGCTGGGGCGCGAATGGGTTGAAAAACAGGTGCTGCCCTTGATTCAAACTGAGTTATATGAAATTACCGATTTGCTGGCCACCATTACCGAGCATGTGGCTGTTCAGATTAGCCATGTTTTGCCGGCCGGTAAACAGGCCACTGCCCTGCTAACGGGTGGCGGCGCCCACAATCTTTATCTTACCGATAGAATAAAAGCACTGTCGTCATGTCAAATCGTTATTCCTGATAAACTTACCATCGATTTTAAAGAGGCACTGATTTTTGCTTTACTGGGGGTGCTGAGGATCAGAGGTGAAGTCAATTGCCTGGCCGAAGTAACAGGAGCTGTGAGAGATAACTGTGGCGGCGCTGTGTATCAGGGAGCTAAGCTTTAACACAAACACTGCAAAGCTGCCTTTTTAATGATGGGCTGTTTGCAAATGCTGATTTTATACCCGTGTTTTCTGCCAGCACAAATTACATTGAACAGATGGTTAAATAAGATTAAACCATTGGTTTTAATCCTGATAGCTGATAATAAACAAGGGGTAAAATGTAAGTAAGGCTGTTGTTTTTTGTAACTTTGTAAAAATGGCAGAGTTCAGGTCAGGTTGGCGATGAAGGGTAGATGCTGAAAAACAAAATTTATTTACTGATGGCCTTAAAACGCAGGATGCACCTTACTGTATAAACATACCACAAGCCTGATGCGCAATTCCTGACAATTGTTTAACGTTTAAAAATTGTTCATCATGAAAACAGCTATTCCGAGTAACGACGGCGAAAATATTTCTGTAAATTTTGAAAGAAGCAGGGGGTTTATTATTTTTGAAACACATGGAGGTGCTATTCTGAAGGAGGAGTTTCGCGACAATAACACACTGGGTATTACCATTGGCCATTTTAAACGCGTTGCGGGGAACGAAGATTGTAAGGAATATGCACGCCGGCCATTGCCTTCAGCCCTGAGCGATTGCGACGCAGTGGTTACAAGTGGTTTAGGGCAATGTGCTATTACCCATCTTCGTTCGGCTGGCAAAAAAGTGTTCTTTACCAGTGAACGGAATGCGCGGAAGGCATTGGAGCTCTTGACAAAAGGGCATCTGAATTGCAATGAAGATTTTAGAATGCGAAGCAAAAAACGGAAAAATACCGGTGAAAACATATAGTGCTATCGGCATCCTGGTTATATAGTGTTTACGGATAAATAAAATGTAATGATTGTCAGATTAAAAACAAATGTGCTGGCATTGCTGGCTGTAACTTTTTTATTAGCTTCTCCCAAAACCGGAAAATCGCAGAATCTTCACGATACCATCATCAGGCTTCCGGCAGTTGAAATCCGCGATAGCCTGCTTATGCGCATGACCCCGCGGAGTACCATCGAAACAGAAATGCTTGAGCGTTCATCTTCCGCAGATCTGGGCGAAATCCTCCGTACAGAACCCAACATCAGTGGAATCCGCAAAGGTGGATATGCTGTTGACCCGGTTGTGAGGGGCTTCAGGTATTCGCAGGTGAATATCCACCTGGACGAAGGTATCCATATTGAAGGAGGCTGCCCCAACCGCATGGATCCTGTTCTTTCTCATGTTGAACCTGAGGAAATTCAGCGGATTGAAATCATCAGGGGGCCTTATATGCTCCAATACGGGCCTTCGCCAGCGGCCAGCATCAGGGTAATTACCCGTCAGGATAACCCTTTTGGTGCAAAAAAACTGAGTGTCCTCTCGTTAACCGGCTACGATGCCAACCGCAATGGCATCCGACAGCATCTGGCAGTTTCAGGCTCCGGTAAAAATGTATATTACCGCCTGGCAGGCAGTTTGAAGGATTTTGGCAATTATACCGATGGCAACGGAAAGGAGTGGGCTTCTTCATATAAAAAACGGTCGGCATCGGCTGATGTGGGATATAAGTTAAGTGCAACGGAAACGCTTAACATTTCATACAAGGGCACTTTTGGCCGCGATGTTTTGTTTCCGGCCTTGCCAATGGATGAAGTGGCCGATAATACCCATATTTTTTCAGCTTTATATACACTCCTGAATCCTGAGAAGCCGGGTAGCCGGTTTGAGTTCTCGGCATTTCACTCCCGTGTATATCACGAAATGGATAACCATAACCGCCCGCAGTATTCGGCAGTGGTGGCACCATATACTGGTCTGATGCAGGCGGTGGCCAAAGTAAATACCCAAACCACCGGCACCAGGCTGCACTGGACACACCGGGCCGGAGAGCTTCGTTTAAATGCTGGTATCGATGGTGAATATGCCTGGAAGGATGGCACCAGGAGCACCCGTATGGTGATGCAGATGGACGGGCAGGAGTTCGTTTCTCAAAAGCAGTTCAATCTTTGGAAAGATGCTTTTGTGATGAATGGCGGCATGTATGCCGGACTGTCGTCGGAAAAAGGGAACTGGAATTATGCGGCCACCCTGCGCCTGGATGTAAATCACAGCGATTCGGGCGATACACTCAGCCTGGTAAAGGAAAATGTGGTTTGGTTTAAGGTGGAGCCTTCTACAAGGGCTCTCTGGAGTATGTCGGCCAGCACTTCGTACCGTATCAGCAACATGGCTTCGGTTACCCTGGGCCTGGCGCGCGGCTCCCGATCGCCCGACCTGCAGGAAAGGTACATTAAATTCCTGGCTACCGGCTACGATCGGTACGACTATCTGGGCAATCCTGAGTTGAAACCTGAAATTAACTACCAGGCAGATTTGATGCTCGACCTGCAGTTTAACAGCGTGAAAGCCTATGTAAACCTGTTTAGGTCTGATGTCAGAAACTTCATCACCGGCACGTTGGTGCCTCCGGTGGTAGCCCGTCCCGTGAGTATGGGTGCGCCGGGTGTTAAACAGTTTAACAACATCGATCAGGCCCTTCTTTATGGATTTGAAACAGGGTTCACTTCGCGGCTTACCAACCGGCTGGCCCTTGCCTTTTCAGCAGGCTATACGTATGCTTTTTTCCCCGAAATGGAGAAAATTGTGCTTGAAAATAACCAGGCAGTCAGCACCGTTTTGTTGAAAAACGACCCGATTGCCGAAATACCGGCGCTGGATGCCATGCTCAGGACGAGTTTCTCGTTTTTCAATAACCGCCTTGTGCCCTCTGTTGAAATCAGGGCAGTAGCAGATCAGAAACATGTTTCTGAGGCCTCTTATGAAGAATCTACACCGGGATATGTGCTGGCCAACGTTCTTGTTGATTATACCTTCTGTAAACATGCCGGTGTAACACTGGGCGTGAACAATATTTTTGACAAGGCTTATTACGACCATCTGAACCGGAAACTTTTAGGCTCTGCCGGTAAACTATATGAGCCCGGCCGATCGTTATACATCAACCTGAAGATTAAGATTTAGTCTGCAGTATACCTTTAATCCCTTGCTATCAGATGACAAAACCGCGAATTGCTTATTTATTGCTTGTTTTTACTTTTTCTTTTTTCTTTTCGGGTTGCAGCGACGAAAAGGAAAAACCTGCCGATGCCATGCTGGAGTTTGATTTTCAGCATCTGGTCAACAGCCTGCCTGTAGTAACCGACAGCCTGATGTATGTGAATGCAGCCGGTAATCCTTTTGAAGTTACGGAAGTGATGTATTTTATATCTGATGTGAAGCTTTACAGGTCTGATGGGGTAGTGGTTGATCCGGCTTCCTGGGACAATATTTTTTATATCGATTCCAATATTCCCTCGAGCCTGCATCAGGTTATTGGTCATGCTGTGCCACCGGGAAATTACGATAGCCTTACTTTTGTGCTGGGTATCTCAGAAGCACAAAACCAGTCATTTATGTATGTAAATCCTCCTGAGGTAAATATGGCCTGGCCCGAAATACTCGGTGGCGGCTATCATTATCTGATGCTGAATGGCTGGTGGAAAGACCTTTCGGGAGTGCGCCGGCCTTACAATTTTCACCTTGGCATCGGGCAGATTTATGCCAATAATTCAGGTCAGGTTGCTGATATCACCGGCTTTGTGCACAATGCATTCAAGGTAAACCCCGGTGGAGGGCCTTTTTCCATAGTAAGCGGAAAAACTACAGCAGCTGTTCTTTCAATGCATATCGAAAGCTGGTTTGATTCACCTGAAGTGTTTGATTTTAACTATTTCGGTGGTGCCATCATGCAAAATCAGGAAGCCATGCATATGGGTTGTTTAAATGGTGCCGATGCCTTTCGTCTGAGCTGGCACGACCCGCAATGAAAATATAAAGTAGCCTGAATGCTTTAAAGGTATGTTTTTGCTGCTGTCAGGTGAAATGATTGACATGATGGACGGGAGAACCGGCAGAGTTTATTCACAGCAAATAATATTGAGTTGAAAATCTGAGCCATTTCGCTCAGAATAACTATATTTGCCTGATTTATCAGTATAAAGGTTTTTATACATCACCAAGCTCTAATCCTATGGTCAGAAATCTGGGTGCCCAGTCTTCAATTTTCAATCAGTTTATATCCGAAATCAGAGATGCTGTAATTCAGCAGGATAGCTTACGCTTTCGTAACAATATGGAGCGGATGGGCGCTATTTTTGCCTATGAAATCAGTAAGCAGCTTCAGTATGAAACCCGCGAAGTGGTTACGCCTCTCGGTAGTGCCGAAGTGCCGGTGTTAAAGGAGTATCCTGTACTGGCCACCATTCTCAGGGCAGGGCTGCCTGTTCATCAGGGATTGCTCAGTGTTTTTGATAAGTCTGAAAACGCTTTTGTTTCTGCCTATCGCAAGCACAGTAAAGATGGTCGCTTTGATATTCAGGTAGAATATGTGTCGAGTCCTGACCTTACCGGCAAAGTACTGATTCTTGCCGATCCGATGCTTGCTACAGGAGCATCATTGCTGCTGACCTACAAGGCATTACTTGCCAAAGGAAAACCCATGCACACCCATCTGGTTACGCTTATTTCAAGTACACAAGGGGTTGAATATATCAAACGAAACCTGTCGGCCGGTGAGGTTACATTGTGGGTAGGTGCTATTGATGATGAGCTTACAGCTCAGGCTTACATTGTACCCGGCCTGGGCGATGCCGGCGATTTGGCTTTCGGTACTAAAATTTAGCAGCTGTTCCCTTTTCTTTCTTTTACTCAAAACACGCGGTTTACTCAGGTGTTATAAGGGGTGTTATCATGCATGGCGCATGGTATGCATAATCGGATTCATATACTGAGCTTGTTTGTTGCGCCCCTGCCGCCAGGATTCAGCTGGCGGTAGTTTGAAACCAACTTTCAATTTATCCGAAAATAATGTAAGTTTGTAAAAAAAAACCTATGACCGGACTGGTAAAGGAGAATATCAGGATATCACTCGATTCAATACGCAGCCATCTTCTCCGAAGTATACTTACTGTGATGATCATCGCCTTCGGTATTATGGCCCTGGTGGGGATTCTTACTTCCATCGATTCCATTAAGTATTACCTTAATGAGAACTTTACCATGATGGGCGCCAATACGTTTACCATCCGAAACCGCAGTATGCGGGTGACCATGGGCAATAAGACTTCACTGCCGCGCAACTACAGAGCCATAACCTGGGATGAAGCCATGGATTTTAAGGCTGCTTACGAGTTTCCGGCCTTTACTTCTGTTTTTACGTTTGCCACCCATACGGCCACGGTCAAGTATGGCTCTGAAAAAACCAACCCCAATGTGCCGGTGGTGGGCTCTGATGAGAATTATGTGATTACTTCAGGTAATGAAATTGAAAAAGGACGAAATATCTCTCCCGGTGAAGTTTTTACAGGTGCCCATGTAGCCGTGCTGGGCGCTGATATTGTCAATAAGATTTTTGGAGCAGGTGTCGATCCTGTCGACAGGGTTGTCAGTATCGGTTCGGGCAAATACAGGGTAATTGGTGTATTGAAAGCAAAAGGTTCAAGCATGGGCTTCAATCCCGATAACATATGCATTCTGCCCATTACCAATGTAAAACAGGCCTTTTCGCGCCCCAATATGTCATTTTCTGTCAATGTAATGGCTACCGATGCCATGCGTCTTGATGCGGCCATTGGTGAAGCTACCGGGCTTTTCAGGGTCATCAGAAAGGTAAGGGTTGAGGATGAGGATAATTTTGACCTGGCTAAAAGTGATAATCTCTCCGAAATGTTGTTTGATAATCTGAAGTATTTGCGACTAGCAGCTACCATTATCGGAGCAATTACCCTGATGGGGGCCGCTATTGGCCTGATGAACATCATGCTGGTGTCGGTAACTGAACGTACCCGCGAAATTGGTGTAAGAATGGCACTGGGGGCAACCCGCAAAACCATCCGCAATCAGTTTCTGACCGAAGCTATTGTTATTGGTCAGATTGGCGGGGCTGTCGGAATTGTTTTAGGTATTTCTATCGGAAATATACTTTCGCTGATCATCGGCTCTAGTTTTATTGTACCATGGGCATGGATAATTTTGGGCGTAGTACTCTGCTTTCTGGTAGCTGTACTTTCAGGCTATATTCCTGCCACCAAAGCTGCCAGGCTTGACCCTGTGGAGTCTTTACGTTATGAATAGGACCCGTATTTTCTGAAACTTATGCAACCCGAACTGCTTGTTTACGCTCCGAATCTGTCAACACGATTTCAGTATATCTGCAGTCTCGTATTTGGCAAGCTGCTGGGCCTGAATTTTAATACAACCGACGACATTTCTCAGTACACCTTGCATTCAGGGGCCAGGCTTTGTTACAACACCCAGTCAGTTTGCCCGGGCGAAGAGGTGCTGATTGTTCCGTGTGGTTTGTTGTCGGAGAAAGGTATCAATAGTCATCAGTTGAGTTTTATTGATTTTGAGGGGAGCAAGGCGTTTTTTCCGGTATACAGCAGGCAGGCTTCCATGCCTTTTGATGTGCTTGCGGCTTCTTTTTATATGGTAAGCCGTTACGAAGAATATCTGCCATATATGCGCGACGAACATGGCCGCTTTTCGGCTAAATCAGCGGTAGCGGTTCAACAGGATTTTGCACATATTCCTGTGGTCAATAAGTGGGCCTTGTTCCTGGGCAAATTGCTGGTAAAGTCATTTCCTGATCTGATACTGAAGCCTGAGAAATATCAGTTTATCCCAACCATTGATGTGGATGCAGCCTGGGCATACCGCAATAAAGGATTGATCAGAACCTTAGGAGGTTACATGAAGGATATTTCCCGGTTTGATGTCAATGAGTTTAAAGTCAGAACCCGGGTGATGCTGAAAATGCAGAAAGACCCGTTTGATACATTTGATCTGCTGCTTTCGCTGCATCAGCAGTATAACCTCAAGCCCTGGTATTTTATACTTTTTGCCGGTTATGGCCCGTTCGACAAAAATATACCGGTGAGCAACAGCAGTTTTCAAACCCTTGTCAAATCATTGGCCGATTATGCCAAAGTGGGCATTCATCCTTCATATGCCTCGCATACCAATCCTTCGCTTTTATCAGTTGAAATAGACAGGTTGTCAAAAGTATTGCGCGCTGAAATTACCGGAAGCCGTCAGCATTTTCTTAAACTCAGTCTTCCTGATACTTACCGGAATCTGATTCAACTTGATATAACGGATGATTTTACGATGGGTTTTGCCTCTCATCCCGGTTTCAGAGCCGGCATTTGTTCTTCCTTTAAATGGTATGATCTTGAAGCCGAAACGGCAACAGATTTGACGATTCATCCTTTTGCCCTGATGGATGGTACCCTGCGCGACTATATGAAAACTGATATCGCTACTTCTCTGGAAATTATCAGAATGCTGGTTGATCAGGTAAAGGCGGTTAACGGCACTTTTATCAGTTTATGGCACAATGAATCGCTTTCAGGCGAAAAACGTTGGAAAGGCTGGATTGAGGTTTATAAAGAGATGCTGGCCTGTGCGGCTGTTTAGCGCTGGTTTTGTAATGTGCTGTATATGATTGCAATATATTGATATTTAAAGCTACTTTCTCCTGGTTTTCCTCGTTTTTTTGGGTTTGATATCTATGCAGGTATATATATATGGAATATCTGCATAAGGAAGGTTCATTTTACTACGTTTGATAAATATTTCCCTACGCTGGATAAAAAAGTCCTGACACTTATACCCAAAACGTCACAAAACCCGATCCGGCGTTTTTATCTGCCTTGTGTTTGATGTAAATTTGTCACCGATAAAAGATTGTTCTATGTCTGTTTAAAAATTGATTTTCAAAGGCATTATAATATGATAACAAAGAGATATCAGATTTTAATAAAAGGAAATGTACAGAGAGTCGGATTCAGACATATGGCGCTGGAGCTGGCAAAAATGTTATACCTGACAGGAAAAGCTTTGTACATTGATGATGCTATTCTGATTGAAGTAGAAGGCTCGGTTGAGGCAATTGCCGATTTTATTGGCTGGTGCCATACAGGGCCAAAAGGTTGTATTATTGAGTCGTTTAAGATAAAGGAGATAGATCCTGTATTTAACAACAAATTTGAAATTGTTCATGGCGTACTTTCTTCAAAATCATTTGCAGAATCTATGCTGAATTAGAGTAAACTAGCAGTATAAACTTAGGGTTTTATAAGATTAGAGTGCAGAAACCGGCATTGAATGATGCCGGTTTTTTTTACCTGATGATAAAATAATGTGCTGTATCTGCTTTTAAACCTTGCGGCTTTTTTTTCGTTTATTCAATCATCCATTCATTGTTTCAAAGCCCCCGGATAAATTACATTTCTGTTCTTATCTTTGTGCTTTCATTTGATTTTGATTATGAAGCAAAATACCCTGTTACCCTCCCTGATAGCATCACCTGAAGTGCACTGGTATGCATGTTATACCCGCCCGCGTGCCGAAAAAATGGTGGAGAAACGCATGAGAGAGGCCGGTGTTGAATGCTATCTCCCCCTGCAGCGTACCCGGCGTCGCTGGAGCGACAGAATTAAGTGGGTTGATGAACCTTTAATCAGATCGTACATATTTGTGAGGGTGAATAACCGCAATTTTTTCAAAGCCCAGTTTATTGAAGGGTTTCTTCGGTTTGTTACTTTTGAAAGCAGGGCTGTGCCTATTCCTGATGAGCAGATTGAGGCTGTCAGGATTTTGCTTGCCCAGGGTGTTGAACTGGAAGTGACTGCCGAAAATTTTAAACCCGGAGAACCTATCGAGGTAATCGCCGGGCCTTTGATTGGTATTAAAGGCGAACTGGTTGAAACCCGCGGAAATAAAAGAGTATTGGTACGCCTCGGTCAGATAGGGCAGGGGGTGCTCGTTACCATTCAATCTGCCTTGCTATCAAGAATTTAGTCTTTTTAAGATGCCCGGTTACGAATTATGGAAAACTTCAGGCCCGGGAAGTGTTTGTGTTGCGTGTTTATTACATAAGCACGGAAGCTGGCATCAATGGGGTTGAAGTGGCTGAAGGTTCAACAGTTTTCTGATAAACACATTGTCCGGTGCATGGATGCAGATCATTCTTACATCGCGCCGTTCGGTTATAAATATGAAGCGATGGCCGGCATTACATTTGTAATTCGCTTATGGCTGTTCGGCCAGAACAAAGGGTCAATTTATCAGGTTGGCTTTGTAGGTATTTGAATTGCCGCAGCCATCTTCCACAGTCAGTATAAATTCATTTTTACCCTTTATCAGCCTGTCGTCAAACTGGTATTCAAGTAAACGATTTTTGGCATCATAGTCCATCAATATCCATTGGCCATTGAGCGTTCCCCTGTAAGTTTGAATTCCTGAAAAATTATCGCTGATGGCCATTCTGATACTCTTCTGAGATGAAATATTTTTTCCATCGCTTATGTTAAGAGCGATAATCACCGGGGCAGTGGTGTCGGCCATAACGGTATATTGTCCGAACTCTCTGATGCGGCCGTTTATTTTTCCGTTTTCAAATTTGCCTCCTACGGATACAGGCTTTTTACCCTGCTTTACATTTGCAATCACCAGTTTGTTGCCCAAATACCTGAAGGCCGAGTCAACGGTAACAGAGATGTCAGCATAATCGTGCAAAGGAACGTCTGGTGAGTGGAGCTGATGCAGGGCTGAGCAGGATGCAGGTAAGCGCTTTAAGACTTTGTAAGTAAAATTCAGGTCTTCATACAGGCCGTTGGCCGGAATTCTCAGTTGAATGCCTTTCTCCTGAAAAGTATTCGCCTTCTTGCAACTGAACAGGGGTCTGCTGTCAGGTGCCATGGCAGTTGTTTTGCCTTTTTCCTCTCCTTTTACAACAAAGCGCATCACCGACTCGTTTTTTTGGGCATCGCTGACAACCATTTTAATTGAAGCCTGAACTCCGGGTTTAACCTCAAAAATTCCGTGTTGCCCGGCGTACTTGTACATGCTTAGCTGACTGTTGGGCAGAATTTTCGTTCTGATAAAACGCTGGCCGTTTTTAATGTATTGTGCATAATCAATCAGGCTGTTGATGTATCTGGTTTCCGGGAAGCTGAATGTTTCTGCTTCCCAGCTAAACCGGAGCACCGAGTCAACATATACGGCTATGCTGCTGATTCCGTTTTTATTATTGCTGCCGCTTTGCAGGTCGTGAGCCTGCAGCCCCAGCGAGAAGCTTCCTGAAATGCGGATGGTGTCCTGATTTTTAAGTCTGTACACCGGGCCCCAGCCGGCTGTTTCAAAATCGAGTGGTGTTATTTTGCCATTCACTGCACTGGTTTCACCTTCGGGGTAGAGCCTCACAGTGGTGATAACAGGTCTCACAAAATCTTTGACCGGTATTCCGAAAAGGAGAGGGTCAACGGGCCATTCATTACCTGAATGGCGAATTTCGAAATGCAGGTGAGGGCCCTGAGAAGAACCTGAATTGCCCGAATAACAGATGAGCTCACCCTGTTTAACAGTAAGCAGATTCTTGGGTGGAAATAAATCCACGTCAAATTGTTCAAGCCGGTATTGCTCAGATTTTACCCAGGCATCAATGGTCGGATTATATGAACGCAAGTGCCCGTAAACCGTTGTAAACCCGTTGGGGTGAGTGATATATAAAGCCTTCCCAAAACCATATGGCGAAACTTTAATGCGCGATACATATCCGTCGGCACAAGCCACAATTTTTTTGCCTTCTGCACCCTGGGTTCGGATATCAATGCCTGAATGAAAATGATTGGAACGCAATTCGGCAAAGGTGCCCGAAAGTGAAATGGGGAAATCAACAGGTGAAATAAAATAGCCGGAGGGGTAGCTCTGCTGAGCTGCCGATCTGAATCCGGTTATGACAAAGAATACAAATAAGGCAAGAAGTGGTTTACGCATATCAGAAATAAAAATGAATACAATAGTTCAAAGGTAATTGATTTTTCAGGAATAAGCCCTGTTAAAGGCTTGGGCTTAACCTGAGCAGTCGGCCATGCAAGAATCTTTCATGAAAGTAAAACACTAACGAAGAAATATTGTTATTATGACTGTCTAAATAAAATAAATTCAGCAAAACGGAGTTACCTTATTGAGTCTGAGAGATTAATAATTAAAGCCGAACGAGCTGGCTGAAACTCAAACTGCTGCCATTGCTATGATTTTAGAAGGAGCCCTGATTAAACAACTTGGGATATTGTTGATAAGTGCAGTCAAATTTTTAGTGGCTGCCCCCGTATCCTATCTTTTCGGATATTCATATCTGCATACACTCATCAATACCAGTATTGGTGGTTTGTTAGGCGTGATAGTTTTCTTTTTTCTGAGCCGCATGCTGATTCGTTTTTATCTCAGGCATTTTCCTTTGATTTTCAGGGCTATAGAGCAGGTGTCAGGAGTCAGGCTTGGCAAAAACAATATCACTGAACGGCCCAAGGCACGTGTATTTAACAGACGAAACCGACTGATAATTAAAATTCGCAACAGCTATGGTTTTGCGGGCATTATTATTCTTACACCCGTGTTGTTGTCCATTCCAATCGGAACATTTCTGGCATTGAAATATTATTCAAAAAAACGCAATCTGCTGCCCATGCTCAGTCTCTCAGTAATATTTTGGTCAGTAGTATTAACAACCTTTATTGAATTGCTGTAAAACAATACGATAGAAAAACTGTTTAGAAAATAAAGCATTTTATAACCAACCCATCTGCTATTTGAATATTTTTACCACGGAAAAAGGCAATAATTATTTTACTCTTGAGTTAATTGCTTGAAAATACTGTTCATTGGACTTTTCAGGCAATAAACAAGATGTAGATCCGTTTGTAATGCATTATTTACAATAATTATCAATAACTTTGTACCCTTCAATTAAAAAGTACTGTATGCGATTTAACTCATTGATGCGTATCTGCCTTATTTCGGGGCTGGTAGCAATGTCTGCTGCAACTGCTGTTGCACAATCCACAACTTATATCGGGCAGGATTTAAACACTATTACTACTGCTGTTCCATTTTTGCAGATTGGCCCTGATGCCAGAGCAGGTGGTATGGGCGAAGCCGGCGTGTCAAGCGCTCCTGATGCCAACTCAATGCACTGGAATCCTGCCAAGTATACTTATCTTGAGAGTGATATGGGATTTTCCATGTCATACAGTCCATGGTTAAGATCGTTGGTGAGCGATATCAATCTGGCTTACCTTACCGGTTACAAAAAATTAAGTGACGATCAGGTGATTGCCGGTTCATTGCTATATTTTTCTTTGGGTGATATTACTTTTACCGATATTCAGGGAGAACTGATTGGAAACTATCGCCCCAATGAATTTGCATTAAGTGGTGCATATTCACGAAAACTTACCAAGAATTTATCAGGAGCTATCAGTGCACGCTATATTCATTCCAATCTGACCCAGGGGCAAAGTGTTGGTGGCGCCAGTACCAAGCCTGGAAATTCAATTGCAGCTGATATCGCAGTGTATTCGCAGCATGAACTGGAATTGAAAAATATGGAAGGCTTTTTTGCCTGGGGTGTCAATATTTCAAATATTGGTTCAAAGATTTCTTATTCTGATGATAATACCCAGCGTGATTTTATTCCTACCAATCTTAGGTTTGGCCCTTCATTAACCCTTGATGTTGATGATTTTAACAGGCTCACTTTTATGGTTGATGTGAATAAGCTGCTCATCCCTACACCTCCGGTATACCTGCTCGATGAGGAAACAGGAAATCCTGTTCTGGATGACAATAACAATCCTGTTATTTTTAAAGGCAAAGATCCTGATGTTTCTGTACCGGTTGGTATGTTCCAGTCGTTTTATGATGCCCCGGGAGGGTTTAGTGAAGAAATGCGTGAGCTTGCTTTTGCTGTTGGCGTTGAATACTGGTACGACAAACAGTTTGCCATTCGTGGAGGCTATTTTTACGAAGATAAAACAAAGGGCAACAGAAAATTCTTTACCCTTGGTGCAGGCCTCAGGTATAACGTTTTCGGGCTCGACTTTTCTTACCTCATTCCTACCGATCAGCGCAACCCGCTTGAAAATACACTCAGGTTTACCCTTCACTTTGATTTTGATGCATTTCAAAAACAAGGAAGTAAGTAATATGCTGTATAATAAAATAAAAAAGGGCCTCGATGGCCCTTTTTTATTTTATTGTTTGTCAATTATCAGAAATGCATGGCTTAAAGAAGTGATGGTTTAAAAATTAGATGTGCTGATGTGTGCGCATTCTAAATAAAACAATGATCTTGTTTTAAAATTTGGTTGATGTATTTTTGGTGAGCTTGCCGCGCAGGGCTTTGGCCATTTTAATGCCAAAGCGGATAATTGACGGAAAATTATTTAATCTTATCGAAGGGTATGTTACACGTGTGGAGCCAAAGCTGCTGTAAAACCTGGCCAGATTTGCGTCATTGGACCCTTCGAAGTCGAGGGTCAGATGGTTGCCTGAGAAATTTTTAATAAAATGATCGATAAGGAGTGACATGGCTCCGTTATTGCGCGCAATTTCGTTGGTTCCTGAAAAGAGGAATATAGCCTTCCGGTGACTGAAAACGATAATCGCCCCAGCACACAAGGTGTTCTCCTTTGTAAAAGCACCATAACAAATAGCCTTGCGATTGTGAAGGCACTCATAAATTAACCTTATCAGCCGTTTATAGTCATTGTCGGTAATGTGTTTAAATTTTCGGCCAGTGTTGTTCCTGAATAAGCTTACAATGTCTTCTGGCTGGGCATTGCCTGCAATACTTACCTGGTTTCGCCGGGCTCTGTTAATGTTACGGATGGTGTTTTGTGCATAATTTAACCGTAAATTCTCATATGGCTCAATTAAATCAAGCTCGAAATTCTGATTTTCAATCAGGTTGTATTTGAACGCTGATGGTCGGTTAAAGGTATTCAGATTGATTTCTACCAACAGGTATTTACGGGGAATGGCCTCAAGAAATGCATCAACAATACCGGGGGTTAAATGGCGAATAGAGAAAATGCCCAGTTGCTGTGTGAAAAAGGGCTGATAGAGATAATTTATTCCAAATTTTTTTCGGTGCGGCAGAGGGAAAATTATTTCATATTCTCCTTCAACCAATGCATCCCAGCTGTCGCACACCAAATCAAGATACCACGAATAGGCATAAATTGTCCCGTTGACTGATTGGCTTACACACTGATCCCATGCCGCTCTGTCAATCAGGTTGTTGGGGACAAGCCTTATGCTCATTGTTCTTTGTTGTTTTTGTAAATCAGCGCAACAGCCCATGCTGCAACTCCTTCTTCACGGCCTGTAAATCCCAGATGTTCAGTTGTTGTGGCCTTTACTGATATGCTTCCATTGCCTGAAAGGGTAATTTTCTCAATTTCTGTTTGCATCAGTGGTATATAAGCAGAAATTTTCGGGTTTTGAAGGGCAATGGTACAATCGATGTTTCCAACCTGCCAGTTGTGTGCAGTTAATAAGTTTATTGTCTCTTTAAGCAAAATGCGGCTGTCAATGCCTTTATAGTCGGCAGAGCTGTCGGGAAAATGAAAACCAATGTCGCGTAAGGCTGCGGCACCCAGCAAGGCATCGCAAATAGCGTGGAGCAATACATCGGCATCAGAGTGTCCGACAGCACCTTTGGTGTGCTCAATTTTTACGCCTCCAAGCATAAATGGCAGGTGGTCGGAAAGCTGGTGAACATCATAACCTAACCCGATTCGGATGGGATGCATAGTTTTTTATTCGTTTTGGTGTGTTAAATGCCTTATTCGCTTTTAGACTGTAAAACTAAATAAAACAGCAACAGCACCGGTATTTGATCGAAAAAAAGGTTTTGGGCAAGTTCACAAATGTTAATACAAATCAGTCATAGCCAATAAATGCAGTTAGTTACTGAAAAGAGACGGAAAAGTAGGGTAGGGCAGGCGGGAGAAAATTGTGTTAGTAAGTCCTGAGCTCCGGCAAGTCTTTTGCTCCCCAACATAGAATCGGTTGAGTTGATTTGAAAAAAGGATATAGCAGCAAGGCATATCAGAAGGGCGAATGGCTAAAAGCAAAAAACCACCTACAGATATCGTAAGTGGTTGTTTATTTGTGTGGGAGCAACAGGGTTCGAACCTGTGACCCTCCCGACTATAGGTCGGGATGCACTGAACCAGCATATTTTCATTGGTAAATCAGCATGTCAAATGGTTAAAACAAAAAACCACCTACGATTTAAGTAAGTGGTTGTTTATTTGTGTGGGAGCAACAGGGTTCGAACCTGTGACCCTCCCGACTTACAGGTCGGGATGCGCTGAACCATGCCCGCTCACATTGATTAATTTTTCAATCATTATTCTGCTTTTCCAGGCTTTAATTTGTTTTTCTCTGGACAGCGCGTCTTTGAATTCCTGAAAGGTTTCTACGTAAACAACGCACCAATCATTGGCAGCAGCCGTAAACCCCTTGTGTTTGTGGTTGTGTTTATAGGTTCTTTTATCAACTACATCTCTCGATGCGCCAACATAGTATCGGTTGAGTTGATTTGAAAAAAGGATATAGCAGCAAGGCATATCAGCATGTCAAATGGTTAAAACAAAAAACCACCTACGATTTAAGTAAGTGGTTGTTTATTTGTGTGGGAGCAACAGGGTTCGAACCTGTGACCCTCCCGACTATAGGTCGGGATGCACTGAACCAGCATATTTTCATTGGTAAATCAGCATGTCAAATGGTTAAAACAAAAAACCACCTACGATTTAAGTAAGTGGTTGTTTATTTGTGTGGGAGCAACAGGGTTCGAACCTGTGACCCTCCCGACTTACAGGTCGGGATGCGCTGAACCATGCCCGCTCACATTGATTAATTTTTCAATCATTATTCTGCTTTTCCAGGCTTTAATTTGTTTTTCTCTGGACAGCGCGTCTTTGAATTCCTGAAAGGTTTCTACGTAAACAACGCACCAATCATTGGCAGCAGCCGTAAACCCCTTGTGTTTGTGGTTGTGTTTATAGGTTCTTTTATCAACCACATCTCTCGATGCGCCAACATAGTATCGGTTGAGTTGATTTGAAAAAAGGATATAGCAGCAAGGCATATCAGAAGGGCGAATGGCTAAAAGCAAAAAACCACCTACAGATATCGTAAGTGGTTGTTTATTTGTGTGGGAGCAACAGGGTTCGAACCTGTGACCCTCCCGACTATAGGTCGGGATGCACTGAACCAGCATATTTTCATTGGTAAATCAGCATGTCAAATGGTTAAAACAAAAAACCACCTACGATTTAAGTAAGTGGTTGTTTATTTGTGTGGGAGCAACAGGGTTCGAACCTGTGACCCTCCCGACTTACAGGTCGGGATGCGCTGAACCATGCCCGCTCACATTGATTAATTTTTCAATCATTATTCTGCTTTTCCAGGCTTTAATTTGTTTTTCTCTGGACAGCGCGTCTTTGAATTCCTGAAAGGTTTCTACGTAAACAACGCACCAATCATTGGCAGCAGCCGTAAACCCCTTGTGTTTGTGGTTGTGTTTATAGGTTCTTTTATCAACCACATCTCTCGATGCGCCAACATAGTATCGGTTGAGTTGATTTGAAAAAAGGATATAGCAGCAAGGCATATCAGAAGGGCGAATGGCTAAAAGCAAAAAACCACCTACAGATATCGTAAGTGGTTGTTTATTTGTGTGGGAGCAACAGGGTTCGAACCTGTGACCCTCCCGACTTACAGGTCGGGATGCGCTGAACCATGCCCGCTCACATTGATTAATTTTTCAATCATTATTCTGCTTTTCCAGGCTTTAATTTGTTTTTCTCTGGACAGCGCGTCTTTGAATTCCTGAAAGGTTTCTACGTAAACAACGCACCAATCATTGGCAGCAGCCGTAAACCCCTTGTGTTTGTGGTTGTGTTTATAGGTTCTTTTATCAACTACATCTCTCGATGCGCCAACATAGTATCGGTTGAGTTGATTTGAAAAAAGGATATAGCAGCAAGGCATATCAGCATGTCAAATGGTTAAAACAAAAAACCACCTACGATTTAAGTAAGTGGTTGTTTATTTGTGTGGGAGCAACAGGGTTCGAACCTGTGACCCTCCCGACTTACAGGTCGGGATGCGCTGAACCATGCCCGCTCACATTGATTAATTTTTCAATCATTATTCTGCTTTTCCAGGCTTTAATTTGTTTTTCTCTGGACAGCGCGTCTTTGAATTCCTGAAAGGTTTCTACGTAAACAACGCACCAATCATTGGCAGCAGCCGTAAACCCCTTGTGTTTGTGGTTGTGTTTATAAGTTCTTTTATCAACCACATCTCTCGATGCGCCAACATAGTATCGGTTGAGTTGATTCGAAAAAAGGATATAGCAGCAAGGCATATCAGCATGTCAAATGGTTAAAACAAAAAACCACCTACGATTTAAGTAAGTGGTTGTTTATTTGTGTGGGAGCAACAGGGTTCGAACCTGTGACCCTCCCGACTTACAGGTCGGGATGCGCTGAACCATGCCCGCTCACATTGATTAATTTTTCAATCATTATTCTGCTTTTCCAGGCTTTAATTTGTTTTTCTCTGGACAGCGCGTCTTTGAATTCCTGAAAGGTTTCTACGTAAACAACGCACCAATCATTGGCAGCAGCCGTAAACCCCTTGTGTTTGTGGTTGTGTTTATAGGTTCTTTTATCAACCACATCTCTCGATGCGCCAACATAGTATCGGTTGAGTTGATTTGAAAAAAGGATATAGCAGCAAGGCATATCAGAAGGGCGAATGGCTAAAAGCAAAAAACCACCTACAGATATCGTAAGTGGTTGTTTATTTGTGTGGGAGCAACAGGGTTCGAACCTGTGACCCTCCCGACTTACAGGTCGGGATGCGCTGAACCATGCCCGCTCACATTGATTAATTTTTCAATCATTATTCTGCTTTTCCAGGCTTTAATTTGTTTTTCTCTGGACAGCGCGTCTTTGAATTCCTGAAAGGTTTCTACGTAAACAACGCACCAATCATTGGCAGCAGCCGTAAACCCCTTGTGTTTGTGGTTGTGTTTATAGGTTCTTTTATCAACTACATCTCTCGATGCGCCAACATAGTATCGGTTGAGTTGATTTGAAAAAAGGATATAGCAGCAAGGCATATCAGCATGTCAAATGGTTAAAACAAAAAACCACCTACGATTTAAGTAAGTGGTTGTTTATTTGTGTGGGAGCAACAGGGTTCGAACCTGTGACCCTCCCGACTATAGGTCGGGATGCACTGAACCAGCATATTTTCATTGGTAAATCAGCATGTCAAATGGTTAAAACAAAAAACCACCTACGATTTAAGTAAGTGGTTGTTTATTTGTGTGGGAGCAACAGGGTTCGAACCTGTGACCCTCCCGACTATAGGTCGGGATGCACTGAACCAGCATATTTTCATTGGTAAATCAGCATGTCAAATGGTTAAAACAAAAAACCACCTACGATTTAAGTAAGTGGTTGTTTATTTGTGTGGGAGCAACAGGGTTCGAACCTGTGACCCTCCCGACTATAGGTCGGGATGCACTGAACCAGCATATTTTCATTGGTAAATCAGCATGTCAAATGGTTAAAACAAAAAACCACCTACGATTTAAGTAAGTGGTTGTTTATTTGTGTGGGAGCAACAGGGTTCGAACCTGTGACCCCCTGCTTGTAAGGCAGGTGCTCTGAACCAGCTGAGCTATGCTCCCATTATTTCAATTTTTTGTTCTTACCCGGAACCGCTGTTGTTCCGAATGAGGCTGCAAATTTAAGCACTTATTTTAATCCTGCAAGGGTTTTGATAAAAAAATATGATAATTTTTTGAATTATTTTTTTGTTGTCTGATTTTCATGGAGATATATTATAGCATAAAAATTTGGGATGAAAGATAATCTCCAAAAATTGTTTTGCAGCATCTTTTTAGCAATCTGATGGCCTTTTAGGTGCCTTTTGGTCTAAATGTGATAAATATGAGGGTCACTATGCAAGATTGCATTAAATTTGCATGTTTTTCACCATTATGTTGTACTCTTTTCTCAAAAAAATCAGTTTTTTCGCTTGGGCAGCTATCATATTGCTGCTTGTTGCATCATGCAGCACCAAGTCTAAGCTTGAGAAAAGGGGAGGTTACCTGATGGACAGGCATGTGGTAAAAACTGACCGTCCCGGAATATCAAAGTATGATCTTGAAAATTTTGCCCAGCCTAAACCAAACAGAAAGTTTTTAGGCTTGTTCCGACAAGGTGTTTGGATTTATGACGCCTTTTCAGGCGGAAGAGAGAGCCGGTTTAAACATTGGGTGCGTACCCGGCTCGGGGCAGCTCCGGTTTTGCTGGATTCGGCACTGGTTGATAATTCAATGAACTCTATGCGGGTCTACTTGAACAATAAAGGATACTTCGGAGCGCATTTAACCCGGCAAATTCATTATAGAAGAACAAAAGCATCCGTAACTTATAATACAATTACACCGGCTCCTTTTATTTTCGGAAATATTACATACGATATTGCAGATGATAGCCTGCAATACTTTGTCAATAAAATGCAGGCCAATTCATTGCTGAAACAGGGCGGGCAATATGACGCATATTTGCTGCGCGACGAAAGGGAGCGTATTACAAAAGAACTGAAGGATATCGGGTATTATGCATTTTCAAGAGAATTTATCTTTTTTGAAATTGACACTTCTCAGGTTCAGCGAAAAGCTGATGTGAAGATTTATATTCAAAATCGGAGAATCCAGGGTGCTTCTGCTACCGATTCACTGAATGAAATGCCTCATATTCGCTATTTTATCAACAATGTATATATTTACTCCAATCAAACCGGAATGACATCTGATTCGTCTTTCGTGCTTGATACCCTTGCCTACAGGCCTTCTTATGACACATCGGGTCAATCCAACCCTTTGTTCTATCAGATATACCGCGAACGGATTAGAGTCAGGCCAGAGGCAATTGCCAGAGCTGTT
Source organism: Lentimicrobiaceae bacterium (assembly GCA_020636745.1). Classification (NCBI taxonomy): domain Bacteria; kingdom Pseudomonadati; phylum Bacteroidota; class Bacteroidia; order Bacteroidales; family Lentimicrobiaceae; species Lentimicrobiaceae bacterium. The sequence continues at coordinate 45,675 of JACJXH010000008.1, forward strand.
TTTGTAAAGCCCGGAGAGCCTTTCAGTCAGCAAAATATCAATCTTACCTATAACAGAATCCAGAACCTGGGTCTTTCAAGGTACGTGTCAGTTGCTGTTTCTCCAGCAAATTCGGCGGTACATGGAAATATTCCGGTATCTTCTTTGCTCGATTGCGATGTGCGTATGATTCGTACACCGGTTAATATGTATACCATTGAAGCTGAAGGAACCAATGCAGGCGGATTTGTTGGTTTGGGCGGTAGTTTCAATTACCGAAACCGAAATATTTTCAGAGGCGCTGAAATCCTGCGATTGAAAATTTATGGGGCTTTTGAAATTCAACCTGATTTGGTGGGTGACGGCGGAACCAACAATAACCTCTTTAACTCGCTGGAGGGTGGGTTTGAAACCGGACTTGACTTTCCCGGATTGCTCACTCCGTTCAGAAGCAGGCAGTTGTATCAAAATGCAAGGGCCAAAACCAGTGTTCAGATTGGTTTTAACTATCAGGAACGTGACGAGTATATGCGCTATCTTTCTTCTTTGTCAATGGGTTATGAATGGAATTCATCCCTTACCCAAAAGCATTTGTTCTCGCCACTTGATGTCAGTTCGGTCAGTATTTCGCGCGACAGCACATTTTCAGAGTATCTGAATGCACTTGAAGACCCCCGTTTTCTGATTCAGTATACCGACCATCTGGTAATGGCCATGAAGTATTCGTATATATTTAACAACCAGAATGTTTCGAAGCGAAAGAATTTTTTCTATTTCAGACTAAATCTTGAATCTGCCGGAAATGTGCTCAATTTATACAGCAATATCAGTAATAGTAATAAAGACGAGGGTGGTTATTATTCACTTTTTGGAATCAGGTACGCTCAATATTTGAGGGGCGACATTGATTTCAGATACTTCAGAGTATTGGATGAGCGAAGTCAATTTGTTTACAGGGCTGCTTTTGGCATAGGTGTGCCTTATGGTAATTCTGTTGCCCTGCCTTTTGAAAAAGGCTTTTTTGCTGGTGGTGCCAATGGGTTGAGAGGCTGGCCTGTTAAATCACTTGGCCCCGGCACTTATTCTTCGGCTGATGGCAAAAATTTTGAAAGCGTTGGCGATTTGTGGATCGAAGCGAATGTTGAATACCGCTTCCCTATGTATAGTTTTCTCAATGGGGCCTTATTCAGCGATATTGGAAATGTATGGTTGTTGAAAGAAAATCAGGATTTTCCAGGCGGAAATATTGTATCCCGGGGTTTTTTTGAGTCGCTCGCTTTGGATGCCGGTTTGGGTTTCAGGTTGGACTTTAGCTTTTTTATTTTCAGGATTGATGCAGGGCTTCCTGTTTACGATCCCGGAAATGAAATTGGTAAGCGATGGGTTAACTTTCCAAAATTTCAAATGAGCAACTTAAACTGGAATTTTGGGATTGGTTACCCATTCTGATAATATATTTTAATTATGATAGAGTTAAACAGTAGTCAGATTGCCTCTTATATTCACACCGAACTGGGCCATGAGCCCACGCCGGGGCAGCTTACTCTTATTGAAAAACTTGGCGATTTTGTTGCCAGGCCCCTGCAGCCACGCCAGCAACCTGCTTTTTTGATAAAAGGTTATGCAGGAACAGGTAAAACAACGCTGGTTAGTGCCCTTGTAAGAGTCCTGCCTTTGATAGGTATGCAGTCGGTCTTAATGGCGCCTACAGGCAGAGCAGCCAAGGTGCTGGCAGGATATTCGCGTAAACTGGCATTAACAATTCATCGTAAAATATACAGGGCTTCTCCGGGAGCTGACGGGAAACTCAGGATGGGACTTGCGCCTAATCCGCATAAATACACCCTCTTTATTGTTGATGAGGCGTCAATGATTCCCGGCTCAGGTGGTTCTTCTGAGCAGGGTATATATGCTTACCGCGATTTGCTTGAGGATTTGATCAATTACGTATATAGCAGTGAAGGCTGCAAATTACTGTTGATTGGCGATAGTGCTCAGTTGCCTCCCGTGGGACTTGAAGTTAGTCCCGCAATGGACGTGGAGATTCTGACTAAAAACTATCATCTTGATATTGCCTCGTTTGAATTGCGCGAAGTCGTCCGCCAGTCGCTTGAAAGCGGAATTCTGGCCAATGCCACTCATCTTCGGAATCAGGCCGGTGCTGAAGCCCCTGTTCTGCCCTTTTTTAATCTGAAAGGTTTTTCTGATATCCGCCGTATTGATGGCACCATGTTTGAAGATGCCCTCAATTCATGCTATTCGCGGTTTGGTGTTGAAAATACGGTGATTATTACCCGGTCAAATAAGCGGGCTAATTTGTTTAATAACGAGGTTCGCAGCCGCATGCTCTTTCGAGAAACCGAACTTTCGGCCGGCGATATTATTATGATTACCCGTAATAATTACTTCTGGCTGCCTTCTGGCGCTAAAGCTGGATTTATTGCCAATGGCGATATGGCTGAAGTCAGACGCATCCTTAAAACCGGCGAAATGTATGGTTATCATTTTGCTGATGTCAGTATTCAACTGGTCGATTATCCTGAACAGGAAGTGATTGAAGTCAAACTTTTACTCGATTCCATGACCATCGATACCCCTTCGATGCCACAGGAGGAACTGCAAAAGTTGTTTGATGAAATTATGCTCGATTACAGCGAAATTTCGTCAAAACAGGAACGTATAGCACAGGTAAAACACAGCCCGTTTTATAATGCGGTTCAGGCTAAGTTTGCTTACGCGCTTACTTGTCACAAAACACAAGGCGGCCAGTGGGATGCCGTTTTTATCGACCACGGTTATCTTACAGGCGAAATGATTGACAGCAGTTTTGTAAGATGGCTTTATACTGCCGTTACACGTTCAACAACAGAGGTTTACCTGGTTAATTTTAATGAAAACTTTTTTGTAGAATAAACCGTGCCATTACAGCCGGAAATTAACTGTTGCCAAATCACGGATGCATTACTGTATTCACTTTAATTTCCAAATCATTAACTTTGCACCGTTTTTTAATTGTGGTCATTAAGTATATTGCTGATGAAAGTAGACCGAACCCAGATAGAAACTCTTTTTAATGATTTTACAGGTAAACATGTGTTGATCCTTGGCGATGTCATGATCGATTCATATTTATGGGGGAAAGTTGATCGCATTTCTCCTGAGGCTCCGGTGCCGGTTGTTTCTGTTAAACGCCGCGAAAATCTACTCGGAGGGGCAGCCAATGTTGCGCTCAATATTAAGGCACTGAGTGCTGTACCTGTATTGTGCTCGGTTATTGGTGCTGATATCAAAGGTGATGAATTTAATGAGCTGTTGCATCAGGATGGAATTATGACTGATGGAATTGTGCGCAGCCCAAGCCGGATTACTACTACCAAATTCAGAATAATTGGCAATAAAGCCCAGATGCTTCGGGTTGACGAAGAAATGGATTCTGACTTGCTGCCACAGGATGAGATTGCTTTACTGGAAAGAGTGTCAGAAATATTTCAACGATTTCCAATCGGAGTCGTAATTCTGCAGGACTACAACAAAGGCGTCCTTACAAAAAATGTGATTGAAAGTGTGATTGCACTCTCTGCAGCTAAAGGTATTCCGGTGGTTGTTGATCCCAAAAAGAAAAACTTTGATGCATACAAGAAGGTAGATCTTTTTAAACCCAATCTCAAGGAATTGAGCGAGGGATTGAAAATTGATCTTGATTTGAATGATATTGCAAGTATAAAATCAGCCGCCATAGCCTGGCAAACCAATCAATCTATTACGGCAATGATGGTTACTTTGTCTGAAGCGGGTGTGTTTATCCGCGATACTTCAAATGGTCAGGTGAGTGAGTTTCATATTCCGGCGCATGTCCGCAATATTGCTGATGTGTCAGGAGCAGGCGATACTGTTATCAGTGTTGCATCCCTGTGCCGGGCTATGGGTGTTTCTCCCTTTCTGACAGCCAGTTTGTCTAATCTTGCCGGAGGCCTTGTTTGTGAATTCGTTGGAGTGGCCCCGGTTAACCGCGAACGTCTCCTGAGTGAAGCAATTGAACTCATAGCGGTTAAATAATTCATCCATGTCCGTTGATAATTTGTTCTTCAGTGAACCGGTAAAATAAATTTATTATTCTTTCGTTAGAAGCTAAAACTATATTTGTGCGACTTACTCTTATAAAAATTTCTGTCTTTTTTGTTCTGTTTGGCTTGTTTCACCCATTTGCAAATGCGCAAAAAGCCAAAGTCCGCAATTTGCCTAATTATGATAACTCTCCTTATCATTTTGGATTTGTGCTGGGAATGAATCAGATGCTGTTTAGTGTCAAAACCAATCCCGGGTTTCAGGATATAAGCTATTATGCGTTGCAAACACCCGATTTGTTTGCCGATTCGTCTAAGCTATATGGTCTTGAGCATAAACCTGCCTACGGTTTTACTATTGGTATTGTTTCCAATCTGCGCATAGGAGATTATCTTGACTTGCGGTTTATCCCTTCCTTGTCATTCGGTGAAAGAGATTTGCAGTATTCCGTACTCACCTATTTTCAGGACGAAGTGTCTCAGTCAGTCATCAGTAAAAAGATTCAATCAACTTTTATTGAATTCCCGCTGCAGATTAAATATAAGGGCAACCGCCTGAATAATATACGTCCATACTGGCTGGTAGGAGCAAAATATGCACTGGATTTGGCCAGCGATTCTAAAAAGAAGGAAGAGAGTAATAACATTTATGTTGCACTTGAGCGAAATGATGTTTATGCCGACCTGGGAGGTGGTATCGATATCTACACTACATTCTTTAAATTCGGAATTGAACTGAAGATGTCGTACGGCCTGCGCGATATTCTGAAAAGACAGGGAAATATTTATACCTTGCCCGTCGACAGGATTAATTCCAAGCTTTTCCTGCTTTCTTTTACTTTTGAATAAAACATTCCCGTTTTTTTCTGTTTATTAAGTTGTATCTCATTAAGCAGGTCATGAAAACGTGATCTGCTCATTTTATTTTTAATTGCCTTACAATGCGCAAAGAAATTGAATTAAGACTTACTCCTGCCGAAGCCAACGACCCTGTAAGGTGGAAACAGATTGCCTCGTCGTTATTGGGCGTACCGCAGGGGCGGATTTATCATATTAGACCTGTTAAAAGGTCGATTGATGCCAGGCAGAAGATTATTTACAGACTGAAGGCCGAAATTTTTATTGGCGAGCACTTGCCGCCATCAGAAAAAATCATGCTCCCTTCATATCCTGATGTATCGCGTCGTAATCCTGTTATTGTGGTCGGAGCAGGCCCGGCAGGGCTGTTTGCTGCTTTAACATTGATTGAGCAAGGCTTCAAACCTGTGGTGATTGAAAGGGGAAAAGATGTAAAAGCCCGTAAATACGATATTTCATCACTCAACCGGGGCGAACGAGTTCATCCTGATTCCAATTACTGCTTTGGAGAAGGAGGTGCCGGAACCTATTCTGATGGTAAACTTTATACCCGGTCAACAAAAAGAGGAAATGTAAGTGATATCCTCAAAACATTGGTTGCTCATGGTGCGCCTGATGATATTCTGATTGACGCACATCCACATATTGGAACTGATAAGCTTCCGGGAATTATTGCAGCCATCAGGCGCTCAATTCTAGAAGCAGGTGGCGAAGTTTACTTTAATAAAAGGGTAACAGGCCTGATTACAAAAAACGGGAAGGTAAAAGGAGTTATTGATGAGACCGGAAATGAATATCAGGCTGCTTCAGTTATTCTTGCAACAGGGCATTCGGCCCGCGATATTTTTACCATGTTGCCCGAATATGGGGTATTTCCTGAAGCTAAGCCTTTTGCATTGGGTGTGCGAATTGAACACCCGCAGCAATTGATTGACAGTATTCAATACCGCATGCCTGAGCGTGGCCCGCATTTGCCGGCAGCAACCTATAATTTGGTTACTCAGGCCGATGGCAGAGGCGTTTTTTCTTTTTGTATGTGCCCCGGCGGAATCATTGTGCCTGCTTCTACGGGCGAAGGAGAGCTTGTGGTGAATGGAATGTCAAACTCGCAACGCAATTCTCCTTATGCGAATGCAGGAATAGCAGTTGCCGTTGAATCTGCCGACTGGCAGGAATATGCTGAATACGGGCCTCTGGCTGCCCTGCATTTCCAAAAAATGATTGAACAGCGTGCCTGGGAAGCTGCCGGCAAGTCGCTGAAAGCCCCGGCACAGCGCCTGACAGATTTCCTTGATGACCGGCTCTCAAGCAGTCTGCCCGATTGCTCTTATAACCCGGGTCTTGTAAGTGCTAGAATGGATGAAATTCTTCCTGACTTTCTCAACAGGCGTCTTAAAATGGCTTTCCGCGATTTTGATGCAAAAATGAAAGGATACCTTACCAATGAAGCAGTATTGGTAGGGGTTGAGTCGCGTACATCTTCTCCTGTGAGGATTCCACGGGATGAAAGATCACTTCAAAGTATTCATCTGGCTGGGCTTTACCCTTGTGGCGAAGGCGCCGGATATGCCGGAGGAATTGTTTCATCAGCGATTGACGGTGTCAGATGCGCTCTGGCTGTTGCCGGAAAAAATCATGAATGATTTCAGACTCCTCTATTGCGGTAAGGCATGGTAAATATTTTTGTGAAATTGCTGTTGCATTGCCCGATATTTCATACGTTTGCACTAAACGCTGTGCTCAAATAATCAGCATAAAGTATCCGGTTATGGAAGAAAATCAGGGAAAAACTCCGCTTTTTGAAGCCCTTCGTACTAAAGCATTGCTTAAGCAGGATGTGTATAAAAATACATTTACCTCATTCAGGCTGTTTAAAAGCATAGTACTGGAAATGGTCAATGAATATCAGGAGAAGTACAATGGAAACCAGGTGTCCGTTCCATTCGAATTTCGCGATAGAAGCGAATTTGAATTTGAATTGAAGTTTGGGGGCGATGTGCTGATTTTTGTCATGCATTCAAATATCTTTGAATTCTCACGCCTGCACGAGGTGATGAAAACAGTTTATATCAAGGAAGACATGGATAGATCCTACTGCGGGGTCATCAATATCTATAATTTCCTGGCCGATTCATTTAAATATAACCGGATGAACGATGTGGGTTATATGATTGGCAGAGTGTTCATCAACAAGGATTTGCATTACTTTATTGAAGGAAAACGCGAAATCGGGCTGTTGTTTAATAATTTTGCCTCATCGGTACTTACCAAAGAATCAGCTACGCAAATTATTGAATCCTCTATCGCTTATACTGTTAATTTTGACTTGTTAACGCCTCCATATGAGGAAGTTAAGCAGGTTTCGGTGTATGAAATGCAAACTTCGTTAGACAATATGAAGCTGCCCACCGGCAAGCGGCTCGGGTTTCGGTTCCAGGGAGACCATGAAGATTTTAAATAATTTAATTTTTTTTTGAGCTGGTTTATTTGCTGTAAACCAATTAATTGTATTTGATTTTTTGTAGTTATAACAAGGATTTGCGAAAAAAAAGCAAAAAAAAATCAACGGAGATTTGGAGGATAAAAAAATAGTTGTACATTTGCAGTCCTTAATCAAATGACCAAATGGTCCGTTCGTCTAACGGTTAGGACGCCAGGTTTTCATCCTGGTAATAGGGGTTCGATTCCCCTACGGACTACTAACAAAGAAGTAAAAAAATGGCAAATCACAAATCGTCAATAAAGAGAATTAAAACCAACGATGCACGTCGCGTTCGTAACAGGTATTATGCAAAAACCATGCGCAATGCAGTTCGTAAATTCCGTGCACTGGATAACAAAACTGAAGCAGCTGAAAAACTTCCCAAGTTAGTTTCCATGATTGATAAACTTGCCAAAAAAACTGTTATTCATAAGAATAAAGCTGGCAATCTTAAATCAAAACTTACCCGTCTGGTAAATAAAATGGCTTAATATTTTTTAAATTATATCTCACCCTCGTACTTTTGTACGGGGGTTTTTTTATTTATGGAAATAGCCTAATTTAGCAGGAATTATTAACAATTGTTCAATGGATGATTCATTGGTAAGGGTGCCAATCAGGCAGTGGGCAGAAGGAGATAAACCCCGCGAGAAGCTGATTAAAAACGGAAAAGGTGTTCTGAGCGACGCTGAACTGATTGCCATTCTGCTCCGCTCCGGTTCGCGCGATAAGTCAGCGGTTGAGCTGGCCCGGCATATGCTGCAGCAGTGTAACAATGATCTTACAGTTTTGTCAAAACTCAGTGTTGATGATTTGATGAAATTTAAAGGAATAGGAGAGGCCAAAGCCTTAAGCATATTGGCTGCGCTTGAACTGGGCTTGCGCCGGCGCATTGCCGAAGTGCCGGTTAAGCAGGTCATCTCTTCTAGCCGCGATGCCTTCGAGCTCTTTTACCCAAACCTGGCCGACAGTTTATATGAGAGTTTCTGGATTTTGCTGTTGAACAGAGCTAACCGGAAAATCGCCATACAGAATATATCTGAAGGCGGACAGGCAGGCACCGTGGCCGATCCTAAAAAGATTTTTAAATTGGCGCTTGACCAAAATGCAGCTTCCATTATTTTATGTCACAACCATCCTTCGGGCAACCTTCAACCCAGTGATGCCGACAAGCAACTTACCCGCAAGCTTAAAGATGCAGGTTTAATGCTTGATTTGCCGGTATTGGATCATCTGATCATTGGTGACGACAAATATTTCAGCTTTGCTGATGAAGGGATTTTGTGAAATATTTGCTTAAAATTTAATTATGATAAAGATTGTTACCATAATCGGGGCAAGGCCTCAGATTATCAAAGCTGCTGCACTTAGCCGCGCCATATCAGGGCATTTTGCCGATAAAATGAATGAAATAATTGTGCACACAGGGCAGCACTATGATGCCAATATGTCGCAGGTGTTTTTTGATGAGCTGGGTATTCCTGCTCCACATTATAATCTGGGCGTGGGAAGCGGCCTGCATGGACGGCAAACTGCGCTGATGATCGAAGGGATTGAGAAAATTCTGCTTGAAGAGAAGCCTGATTTTCTTGTGCTTTATGGCGACACCAATTCAACTTTAGCCGGCGCTATAGCAGCATCTAAAATCCATGTTCCTATTGCCCATATTGAAGCAGGATTGCGTTCGTTTAACAAAAGTATGCCGGAAGAGATTAACAGGATTATGTGCGATCATGCTTCATCTTTGCTTTTTAGCCCTACTGAAACCGGCTTTCATAACCTGCTGAGGGAAGGCTTTATAAATAATCAGCTTCCGCCATTTTCAAGCGATCGCCCCGGGGTCTTTCATTGCGGCGATATTATGTACGATAACAGCCTGCACTTTGCTGCTCTGGCTCAAAAAAAATCTAAAATCCTCGAGAACTCCGGTTTGAAGGATGGGAAATATATATTGGCTACTATTCACCGCGATCATAATACCGATTTTCCTCAGCGGCTGAATGCCATTTTCAGCGCATTGGACCAAATCAGCCGGATGCATCAGGTTGAAATTGCCATGCCGCTTCATCCCCGTACATCAGCTTTACTTGATAAAAATCTGAACCATGGTGTGCTGACCTCCGTGCGGCAAAATAAGCTCATGAAAATTATGCCGCCTGTTTCTTTTCTGGATATGATTCAGCTTGAAAAAAACTCAGCCCTGGTTATGACAGATTCGGGTGGTGTGCAGAAAGAGGCCTACTTTTTTGGTAAGGCATGCGTTATTGCTCGTCCTGAAACGGAATGGACGGAGATTGTATCTGCTGGTGCCGGAGTAATTGCAGATGCAGATGAGAAATTACTGGTAGATTCCATTGCATTTTTCCTGAAAAACCCTCCTGTGCATTTCCCTGAGGTGTTTGGCGATGGAAATGCTGCCGGGTTTATTTGCAGTACAATTTTAAAAGCTGCTTCTGCATGAGCTGAAAGTGAAAACTTATAGTGCAGGCCTGAAGCCTTTGTCATTCACATGGATGTGGTAATCTTTTTGTAAAAAAAAGCCCGCCATGGCTTTTGAATTCAAAATAAAGTTGTACTTTTGCAGTCCGTTTTAAAATTCATATTGAATTAATAATCAAACCTTAAAACCATGTTGAAAAACTATGAAACCGTTTTCATTATGACTCCCGTTTTGTCTGATGAACAGATGAAGGAAGCGGTTGGAAAATTTCAGAAATTACTGAAAGACAAGGGGGCTGAGATAGTCCACGAAGATCATTGGGGCTTACGTAAGTTTGCTTATCCTATTCAGAAAAAGACCTCAGGTTTTTATCATCTGATTGAATTTAAGTCAGAAGGTAGTGTAATCAATGATCTTGAAGTAGCCTTCAAGCGTGACGAGCGCATTTTACGCTTTTTAACTGTAGCCCTCGACAAACATGCCGTTGCCTACAACGAAAAGAAACGCGTGAACAAAGCTGCTGCAGCCGTGGCCGAAACCAATACTGAAGCCTAATCAGGTAAAATTTTAATTCATTAAACAATGGCAAATCAACCTAATTCCGAAATAAAATACTTAACTCCGATTGCGGTCGATGTTAAGAAAAAGAAATACTGCCGTTTTAAAAAGAGCGGTATCAAGTATATCGACTATAAAGATGCTGACTTCCTTATGAAGTTTGTAAATGAGCAGGGTAAAATTCTTCCCCGTCGTATTACAGGTACATCAACCAAATACCAGCGCAAGGTTGCGCAGGCGGTAAAAAGGGCCCGTCATATTGCCCTGATGCCTTACGTGGCTGATTTATTAAAATAAGGAGGAAAACACAATGGAAGTCATTCTCAAAAAAGATATACCCAATCTGGGATACGCCACCGATATCATCAAGGTTCGTGATGGCTATGGTCGCAACTATCTTATTCCTCAGGGTCTTGCTATTCTTGCAACTGAGCCGAACAAGAAAATGAATGCTGAAACTTTGAAACAAAAAGCATTTAAAGAAGAAAAGATTCGCAAAGAAGCTGAAGCAATGGTTAAACTGTTGGAAAACATTACAGTTAAAATCGGCGCTAAAGTTGCTTCTACTGGTAAAATCTTTGGTTCAGTTAACTCATTGCAAATTGCTGAAGCCCTTAAAGCTCAATTTAATTACGATGTTGATCGTAAGAAAATTCATCTTGATGGCGATTCAGTAAAAGAAGTTGGCGAATACAAAGCAAAAGTAATGCTCCACAAAGGTGTTAGTGTTTTGGTTAACTTCGAAGTTTTTGCTGAATAGTTCCCCAAAATCTAAAATTCTTTATAATTTTAATCCCGGTTTATGACCGGGATTTTTTATGCTGAAAAATGATTTCTAAAAACCAGTTAAAGTTTGTGAATGCGCTGAAACTTCATAAATTTCGTGAAGCAGAAGGGCTTTTTATTGCTGAAGGTATTAAACTTGTGGATGAATTGCTTCAAAGCAATTTTCAGATCAAACAAATTTTTGCTACCAGGCAATGGCTAGACGACGGTCATCTTCATGCTCAACGAAACCAAATTCAAGCGCAGGAGATTACTGATGCTGAACTGGAGCGGATAAGTTTGCTTAATTCACCCAATCAGGTACTGGCTGTTGCCGTAAAACCTGAGTATTTGCCCCTGCCCGATGTGCGTAAGGAATGGGTGTTATTGCTCGACCAGATAAAAGATCCGGGAAACCTGGGCACCATCATCAGAACTGCTGACTGGTTTGGTTTTCACAGGATTATTGCTTCACCCAATAGTGTTGAGGTTTGGAATCCTAAAGTTGTACAGGCCAGTATGGGCTCTGTTTTCAGATTGCCCGTTCACTACCACGACTTAACTGAACTGCTGATGGAGTATAATGGTAAAGTGCCTGTTTATGGAACTTTGCTCGAAGGAGTTGCGCCGGCAAGTGTAGCAATAAGCAAATATGGTATGGTTGTAGTGGGAAATGAATCTCATGGTATCTCTGAGGCTATCTTGCCTTTTATTACAACTAAGATTTCTATTCCGGCAGCTGCCGTGAGCAGTCAGGGTAGAGCCGAATCTTTAAATGCCTCTATCGCTACAGCTATTATTTGTTATGAAATCAGAAGACAGCATCCGGTTTAATGAATCAATTTGTTTGTTAAATCGCAAACAACAATTGTCATTGTTTTTTGTTTTATTGATGGGATTAACAGCTTGCTTTAAAAGCTGCAAGAGGCAGCAAAAATGAACGAAACAACTTAATCATAAATATCAAATGACTCTAAAAATTGTACTGCTAACCATACTCATTGTCGGGCTTTCAATTGCCGGAATTGCGATTAAAATGTTTTTCAAAAAAGGGGGTGAATTCCGCAAATCATGTGGAAGTGTAGACCCTACCACCGGAATGAAAATAGGGTGCTCCTGCGGCGCAGGAGGTGAGGGAAACGGAAGTTGTAAGAATAAAGAAGATTAATTTTTATTTTGTTGCGGGCGCTTCATTTTCGATGATTGCCAACAGCCCTTTACTGCCCCATGTTTTTAACTCATCATTTTTATCTGAGTAAATGATGTATGCTTCAAGTTCGGGATGCTGATCGAGAAAGGCTTTTGTTTTTTCAACACCCATTACCATAAATGCTGTTGCATAAGCATCTGCGGTCATACAATCATCAGCCAATACTGATACGCTCAAGGCTGTGTGTTCTACCGGGAACCCTGTTTTAGGGTCGATGGTATGCGAATATCTTTTTCCATCCTTAATGATATATTTCCTGTAATTGCCCGATGTTGCCAGCGCTTTATTTTCGAGTTTAACTACTGAATTCAGGGTTCTGGCCGCATCAGCATCTGCAGCGGGTTGCTCTATTCCAACTCTCCACAGCTCTTTTTTCGCTTTGGTGCCTTTAGCCAAGACTTCTCCTCCCACATCAATCAGGTAGTCTTGTATGCCTTTTGATTCAAGAATCTGACCAATCAAATCAGCTGAATACCCCTGCGCAATGGCATTAAAATCAATCATAATGTCGGGGTTTTTCTTCACAAGCTTGCCATTGATCAACTGCACATTTCTATAGTCAATCAGGGGCAGAATACTGTCAATTTTTGCTGAATCAAGTTTCATAGGGTCGGTAAAACCAAATCCCCAGGCATTGATAAGGGGCATAACGGTAATGTCAAAAGCTCCGTTGGTTTTGACCGAAACTTCCATTGCTTTATTAAAAACGGCTGTAAAATTATTGTCAGCAACCACATCCGTATCATTCCTGTTGAATCGTGAAATGATGGATTGATTCAGGTAATTGGAAGCCGAATAGTCAAAAGCTTTAAAAAAACTATCAATAGAGGGTTGTAAATCCTGCTCTTCTTTGTCATAATATGTTATGGCATAATATGTTCCCTGGGCAAGCCCGTTAATTTTAAATTCCTTTTTTGGGGTATGAGGGCCACATGACCATAAGGTAAAATTGATTAAAAAAAGAATAGAAAGGAACTTCTTCATGGTGCTTGACTGATTGATAAATGTTGTTGGCTAAATTAGTTAAATATGAAACTGGTGATATTAAAAAACGCCCAAAATATTTTGGGCGTTTTTTGAATGTAATGCGTTTAGGTTCTCTATCCGCCAAAGTCATCAAATGCAATATTCTCTTTGGGCACACCCAGGTTATCAAGCATTTTGAAAACAGCAGAGTTCATCATCGGGGGTCCGCAAAGGTAAAATTCAATTTCTTCCGGTTCGGGATGTTTGCTGAGATAATTGTCAAGAACTACCTGGTGAATAAATCCCTGGTAGCCAGTCCAGTTGTCTTCTGGAAGAGGTTCTGACAGGGCAATGTTGAATTTGAAATTCGGGAAGTTCTTTTCAATGGCTTCAAATTCATCATCGTAGAATACTTCACGTAAGGAACGGGCTCCGTACCAATAAGTTACTTTTCTGTCAGTTTTTTCGGTGTGAAACATATGGAATATCTGGGAGCGAAGAGGAGCCATGCCGGCACCACCCCCGATATAGAGCATTTCCTTTTTGGTAGGTTTAATATGAAATTCACCATAAGGCCCTGAAACCATTACTTTGTCGCCTGGTTTGCGCGAGAAAATATAAGATGAGCAGATTCCCGGGTTCACATTCATAAACTGATTTTTGGCTCTGTCCCAGGGTGGTGTTGCAATACGGATGTTGAGCATTACAATATTTCCTTCGGCAGGGTGGTTGGCCATTGAATATGCCCTGTAAATTGGCTCAGGGTTTTTCATTTTTAAATTCCAGATATTGAGTTTGTCCCAATCTTCACGGAATTTATCTTCAACAACTATGTCCTTGAAGTCAACATCGCACTTGGGAACATCAATCTGGATATAACCACCTGATTGAAAATCAAGTGTTTCGCCTTCGGGAAGTCTGACAACAAATTCCTTGATAAATGTGGCAACATTGCGGTTGCTAACCACTTCGCATTCCCACTTTTTAATGCCAAAAATTTCTTTGGGAATACTGATTTTGAGGTCTTCGCGCACTTTAACCTGGCAACCCAATCTCCAGTGGTTTTGTTGTTCTTTGCGTGTGAAATAGCCTTTCTCGGTAGGTAAAATTTCACCGGCTCCTTCAAATACCTGACATTTACACATGGCGCAGGTGCCTCCTCCTCCGCAGGCAGAGGGCAGAAAGATTTTTTCGGTAGCAAGTGTACTCAACAAGGTAGAACCTGGTTGAGCCTCAATTTCTTTTTCATCATTGATGGTAATTTTAACTTTACCCGGAGGGGTGAGTTTGGCGCGTACATAAAGGAGAACGCCAACCAAAAGAAGTATGATGGTTAAAAATACCACGATACTGATTAGTACAATCATTCCGGTTCCCATATCAGTTTTTTCTCAGTGTTAATTTAAAAATCAATTGAAGTTTTAGAGTTTAATTCCCATAAAACTCATAAATGCAATACCCATCAAACCTGTAATAATAAAGGTGATACCCAGTCCTCTTAGTGGCTTGGGTATATTTGAATAGCGTATTTTTTCACGGATTGCTGCAATAGCAACAATGGCAAGAAACCATCCGATGCCGCTGCCCAGACCGAATGCAGTTGCTTCAGCAATAGATTCGTAATCCCGTTCCTGCATAAAGAGAGAACCTCCCAGAATTGCACAGTTAACAGCAATGAGAGGGAGGAAAATTCCCAGCGAAGAATAAAGGGTAGGGGAAAATTTCTCAATAATCATTTCAACCAGCTGAACCATGGATGCAATTACTGCGATGAACATGATAAAGCTTAGAAAGCTCAGATCTACGTTGGCAAATTCACTGCCTAACCATGACAGGGCCCCTTCGCGAAGCAGGTAATTGTTGATAAGATAATCAACCGGGACGGTAATACCCAGAACAAAAACAACCGCGATGCCCAGACCAACAGATGTTTTAACTGTTTTTGATACTGCCAGGTATGAACACATACCGAGGAAGTAAGCAAAAATCATGTTGTCAATAAAGATGGATTTGACGAAAATATTTATCAGGTTTTCCATTTCTTGCAGGATAAAATAAAGTGACTAATTTTCTTCTTGAAGGTCAGGATTTCTCGAACGTTGAACCCAAATGATGATGCCAACCACAACCAGGGCCATAGGAGGCAGAATCATAAGTCCGTTGTTAACATATCCCAGGTCATAAAAAGCTTTGGGCATTACATGATAACCCCATATTGTGCCTGAGCCGAGTAATTCGCGGAAAAATGCTACAATGACCAGGATTACTCCGTAACCAAATCCATTCCCAATCCCGTCGACGAAGGAATGCCATGGCTTATTGGCCATTGCAAATGCCTCCAAACGTCCCATAATGATGCAGTTGGTGATGATAAGTCCTACAAAAACAGAGAGCTGTTTACTTACATCATAAACATATGCTTTAAGTATTTGGTCAACCAGAATTACAAGTGCTGCAATAACCACAAGCTGCACAATAATTCGGATTCGGGGCGGGATGGTATTGCGCAACAGCGAAATCAGCAGGTTTGACATAGCCGTAACCACAGTTACTGACAGTGCCATTACAAAAGCCGGTTCAAGTTTGACTGTAACAGCAAGTGCTGAACATATGCCAAGCACCTGCACTGTGATGGGGTTATCTTTATTGAGAGGCCCGAGCAGCAGCTTTTTAGTCTTTGCAGAGAACAAAGGTTCCTTTTCGGTTTTTACAGAGCTCATATAGCTTTTTGTTTTTTAATATACATTACATAATTTTCCAGACAATCTTTGATCATGTTACTAACACCTACACTGGTGATTGTACCTCCTGAAATGGCATCCACGCCATGTGAAGGGTTGATGTTGGAATTGTTGACGCCTCCTTTAACCACTTTAATGGATACAAAATTGCCGTTTTCGTCAAGAATTGTTTTACCGGGAAACTGGGAAACAAACATGGGTGTTGAGATTTCAGCACCCAGGCCAGGCGTTTCTCCTTTGTGACCGAAAGTTACACCTACAACAGTGGATAAGTCGTTTTTGAGCGCGATGTTTCCCCAAACGGGACCCCACAACCCCATCCCATACATAGGAATGATGTACATTTCTTCTTCTCCAACTTTGCATGCAAACAAAGGAAATACAGGCTGTTTGGTGCTTTTTCCGGCTTTAAAGTCCTGTTGGGCTTTAAGTTCTGCTTTCAGGTCGATGAGAAATGCTCTTTGGTTGCCTTTTTCAAATTTTCCGTTGGCATAAACACTTACTTCTTCGCCTTCGCTGGTGATTGTGATCTCTTTTACAATATGCTTATCGTAAAGTTCTTCGGCGTTAGCGGTGGTTGATTCGATGTTGGCAGACCGCAGGATGTCCTGAATTTTCTCAATTTTAACATTTCTTTCCTGCGCAGGTTTCAGCAATATTGCTGCAGCGGAAAGCAGTGCTGCTACCAGGATTACCATGATAGAAGCATATCTGAATATATAACCGTTACTGAACATTTTATGGTTTGTTTGGGTAATACAGATAAATTAATTGTCAGGCTTTAATTGGCTTTGCAGCTCGTTTCAGCCTCTTTTTAATGTTCGATTCTACCACGTAATGGTCAATGAGCGGCGCAAATACGTTTAAGAGAAGGATTGCAAGCATCATTCCTTCGGGATAAGCAGGATTTAGTACCCTGATAAGCACCGCCATCACCCCGATAAGGAATCCGTAAATAATTTTGCCTCTGGCTGTTTGTGCTGCTGTAACAGGATCGGTGGCCATAAAAACAGCTCCGAAAGCAAAGCCGCCCATTACCAAATGGTAATAAAACGGGACTTCCATATAAGCATTAACGGCCAGCAGGTTAAGTAAACCGCCCATAAAAACGCCTCCCAGCAAAACAGAAATCATAATGCGAAGACTACCTATGCCTGTAACAGCAAGAATTACTGCTCCTATTAAAATGGCCAGGGTAGAAGTTTCGCCAATTGAGCCCGGAATAAATCCCAGAAACATATCGCTGAAAGAATGTGAGAAGTTTACAACGCCTGTGCTAACGCCAGCAGCGGCTTCAGCTAATGGTGTTGCCCCTGAAAAAGCATCGGCCTTTTCGGCAATCCAGACTTTGTCGCCTGAGATTTGTGCCGGATAGGCAAAAAACAGAAAAGCTCTGGCGGTAAGTGCAGGATTTAGTATATTCATTCCAGTTCCACCAAACACTTCTTTGCCGATTACCACAGCAAAGGCAGTGGCAACTGCAACCATCCATAAAGGGATATCGGGTGGAACAACAAGCGGAATTAACATTCCGGAAACCAGAAATCCTTCGTTTACTTCATGATGCCTTATCTGAGCAAAAATAAATTCAATGCCCAGGCCAGTTACATATGAAACGATAATAATCGGTACGATTTTCGCGGCGCCAAATAATACTTTGGCCCAAAAATCAACCGTTTCTCCCTGTGAAAGAAAATGTTGATGACCGGCATTCCAGATTCCGAAAAGCAGAGCAGGAATCATGGCAATAACCACCACACTCATGGTTCGTTTCATATCTATACTGTCACGGATATGACTTCCTTTAAAGGTGGTTTTGTCAGGTACAAAAAGAAAGGTTTCGAAGGCATCAAATGTTGAGTGCAGCTTTTCGAACTTCCCGCCTTTCTGGAACTGAGGTTTGATTTTATCCAGGTAGCTTCTGAGCGCTTTCATTCAGTATTGTGTTATTTTTCGATTGAATTAGAATTTAATATTTTAATCTCAAAGAACCAGGCTGTTATCAGCTCATTTCTTTTCGCATCAATTCAAGTCCGTGACGAACGATTGACTGAATTTCGGTTTTCGAAGTGTCAATAAATTCGCATAAGGCAAAGTCTTCAGGTTCAATTTCGTAGATACCCAGATTTTCCATCAGATCGATATCTTCAGCCAAAATGGCTTTGATGAGCTGAAGCGGATAAATATCCATGGGTAATACTTTTTCAAACTGGCCTGTCATTACATAAGCCCTTACACCTCCATGCATGTTGGTGTCAAAGTTATACGCTTTGTTGGGGGTGAGCCATGAGAAAAATGAGCGTGAAAAGCTGAATTTATTTAAACCTGGTAAAGCCCATCCAATAAATTCATGGTAATCTCCTTCGGGAATAACTGTAAGCAGTGAGTCGTAAAATCCCAGATAGTTGTTGGGTTTTATCTGCGCTCCGCTTAATACATTTCCTGAAATGTAGCGAAGATTTCCTTCGGTGGTATTCCCTTCAACCAGTTTGGAAACGCAAGCGCCTCTTCTGGTTTTGAAGTATCCTGTTTTTTTGACTTCCGAGCCTGCAAGGGCAATGGTGATTTCAGAATTGTAAACCCCTTCCGTAAAAAGCCGTCCTATGGTAATTACATCCTGTACACCAGCAAACCAAACCAGTTCGCCTTTGTTAATCGGATCGATATGATGAATCTGGATGCCTGTGTTGCCGGCAGGATGTGGGCCACTAAAAGTGTTGATTTGCACATTGCGGCTGCTTAAAAATTCTTTGGCCGTAGTTTTATTGCTGACATTCAGATGTACTTTGCCGCTGGTAAGCTTAGCGAGTACGTCAAGTCCTGTTTGAAACGCATTGCCATTGCCATTCATGATAAAATCATAATCGGGCGCCAGCGGGGCTGTGTCAAAAGCTGAAACATGAATGGCCTTGGGTGAGCTTTCCGGATCGGCAATAATACCATATGGACGTTGCCTCACCAGGGGCCATAACCCGCTTTTAAGAAGTTTTTCGACAATGGCTTCACGGGTAAGATCTGATGGATTAGCTGTTCCAAACTTTTCTTGCTCATAAAGACCGTCGGATTCAATTCTGACTTCAAGCAGGACTCTTTTATCGCCTCTTTTGATTTCAGTTACTGTGCCACTGACCGGAGATGTAAATACAATGTTTTCCCTGTATTTATCAATAAATAGTGGCGTTCCTGCTTTCACTCTGTCGCCTTCTTTTACCTGCATTCTGGGAAAAACGCCGATAAAATCGGTGGGTTTGATAGCAAATTGTTGGGCGGTAACTTCCCTAAGGGTTTTTTCGGCCTCTCCTTTCAGCCTTATATTCAGTCCCTTATTAATTCTGATGGTTTTGGACATATTATTTTAAATTTCTGACACCTCTTTGTCTGCTGAATCTGAAATGCACAAACCGATATATTTATATTGGTACATGGGAATACATGGTATTCACCACTATATCAAGCCGCAAAAGTAAGGATTTTGTACCAAACGGTATGCACATAATTGCATCATTTTTGCAAATTTTAATCCTGATGAATCATTATTTCCCGACAAGGCAATGATCGCTTATTCTTTTCGTTCTTCCAGTCAAAAATGCTCAAATGCGGATAATTAAATGATTTATCCTTCGGAATGAATCATTTGTTATTTTTGTAACAAATCACCCCAATAACAAGCTTATGTTATCTATTGTTCATCAGTTCACAATAAGAATTTTAGTTTTTATTCTTGCTTTTCTGTTTATGACCGATGCTTTCGGGCAACAGGATGCGCAAAAGCGTAAACGGGTTAAGTCAGAAGTTGTTGATAAACAGGCCGAACGCAAGTCAGGCCAGGATAGTTATTTTGAATCGTCGTTTTTGCGATATTCTGATTATAATTATAAAGAGTCTGTTACCAGTGTTTTGTTTCATAGGTTGGGCTGGGAGCTTACTTCTCCTGTTATCGTTTATGGTACTGATGAAAAACTGTTTCTTTCATTTGATGATTTGGATGGCGACTATCAAATATGGCAGTATACTGTTATACATTGTGATGCTGACTGGAAGCCGACCGATATGTGGCCGAATGAGTATATTGAAGGGTTTACCGATGATTATATCCGTGACTATCAATTTTCATATAATACTTTACAGCCATTTACCAGCTATAGCCTTATAATTCCGAATGATCAGTTTAAGTTTACCTTGTCAGGAAATTATATTTTGAAAGTGTATCCCGAAGGGCAGCCTGATATGCCAATTTTAACCAGACGTTTTATGGTTGTTGAGCCTAAAGTATCAGTTAAGGCGCTGGTAAAGGCTGCCAGCACAATTAATGAGCGTTTTACTCATCAGGAAGTTCAGTTTTCAATTTTTACTGATGCCTATCCTATTAGCGAACCATTCAGAGATTTAAAGGTTGTTGTGCAGCAAAATAACCGTTGGGATAATGCTTTGCGAAATCTGAAACCCATGATGATCCGGGGGCATGAACTTGATTATCATTATACCGATGGGTCTAATATTTTTGAGGCTGGAAATGAATTTCGTTACTTTGATATAAAGAGTTTGAGATATAATTCAGAGAGAGTGAGAGCCGTTGAGAATCGTGCTGACGGATACCATGTTGAATTGTATCCTGATAAAGTCAGGGCCCAGGCACCTTATATTACATATGGTGATATTAACGGGCGAAGGCTTTTAAAAACTGAAGATGCCAATGATGCGACCAGAGAATCGGAATATGTCTGGGTCGATTTTTTTCTGCCTTATGCCGGGCCTTTGGTTAATGGCGGCATTTATATCATGGGAGCTCTGACTGACTGGCAGTTTAATGCCCCGGGTAATAGTCCGGCAAATGTGGAAGGTTACGGTAGAATGGAATATAATTACGCCCGGCAGGGTTATGAATCCACACTTTATCTGAAACAAGGGTATTATAATTATTTGTACGCTTTTCTGCCTGATGGAAAGGGCGTTGCAGAAACCGGGTTGATTGAAGGAAATCGTTTTGAAACTAAAAATTCTTATTCCATTTTTGTTTACTATCGTGAACCGGGCGCCAGATATGATAAACTGATAGCGGTTCAGGTGGTTGATAACTAATCATGGCTTAATGGATGGATTGTTTTTTGAGAAAAAGAAGAATTTTTCATCCCAATGCATGCGCCCTTTTTTCTGGCTTATATTGGCTGAAAATTTAGCCTGCAGATTCGCGTTGTGCTGGTGTTTCAATGGTCATTTAAAATTTGCATTTCCGGATGGATTTATTGGTTAGATTTGCAAATTGAAAAAGCAGCTGGTTTTTTGCTGGCTACTTTACGTAAATTATTCAATATAAATAAGATACATTTATTAAGTCTGTTATTTTGTTGGTTTTATCAATCAGAATCTTTAGCAAATTGTTTGATATATAATAGTTTCAGCTGAAGCAAATTGGTTAAAATAATTGAGAACAGGTGTTTAAGTTGAAACTTTAGTAACACTAAGGTTGTCTTATTTGGATTGAGTGAATTCTTTTTTTATTAAATCAATCAATATTTTAAGTCATGCTTGAATTGCAGGAATTTTCAACATCACGAAATTTTAATGTCAGAAAATATCTGGTATACCGTGCCTGGACAGACGCTGCGGAGCTGGAACAGTGGTGGGGGCCTAAAGCTTCAACATTGAAAGTTCTTAAACTGGAATTACGTCAGGGTGGATTGTTTCACTTTTGTATGAAAGCCTCTGATGGCAGCGAAAGTTGGGGGAAATTTGTTTTTAATGAAGTTATTCCCGGAGAAACACTTTCTTTTATTGCTTCATTTTCGGATGCTTCAGGCAATACCGTGCGAAATCCGGTGAACGATATCTGGCCACTTGAGGTGCTGAATACAGTTTTGTTCTCAGAAAGAGAAGGTAATACTGTGTTGAAAATTTCGGGGAAACCACTACATGCCACTGATGAAGAATGCATGGCTTTCTATAATGCTTCTGAATATCTGAAGGAAGAATTTGACAGTTCTTTTGAACGGCTTGAAGTTCTTTTATCCAAAACAGGGGTGTAATTTTTTCAACACCCGGTTCATCAAGTGTATTGTTCGTTTCTATAAGGGTTGTCAGGCCGGCGTTTTCATTCTGTCATCTAATTTTTGTGATAGTCTTGTGAACAGTTCAGGTATGGGTAACTGTTTTGCTTTGATTGAGAGGATACTTGAGAAAAAGCCTGTTTTACGAAGGCATTTCCGAAGCATTCACCAGCCTGCAAAATATCAGAAAGGCTGTTAAAATTTGCCATTATTTACATACCAATAGTGACTCAAATTGATTTTTCGCGTAAGTTTGACATCCCAAAAATCATCCGATTATCTGAATGGAAAACTTTATAGTATCAGCCCGAAAATATCGCCCTGCCGTATTTGCAACAGTAGTTGGCCAGTCATCAATTACCAACACGCTAAAGAATGCGATTCTTAATCAGCAAATAGCTCAGGCTTTTTTGTTTACAGGTCCCAGAGGAGTGGGAAAAACTACCTGTGCCCGCATTATGGCCAAAACCATCAACTGCCAGAATCTTACAGCAGAAGGGGAGGCTTGTGATCAGTGCCAGTCATGCAAATCGTTCAATAATTCTTCTTCGTTTAACATTTATGAGCTTGATGCTGCATCTAACAATTCGGTAGATGATATTCGCAATTTAGTCGACCAGGTTCGCATACCACCTCAGATGGGTAAGTATAAAGTGTATATCATCGATGAGGTTCATATGCTTTCTTCCCAGGCTTTCAACGCTTTTTTAAAAACGCTTGAAGAGCCTCCGGCGTATGCCAAATTTATTCTGGCAACGACTGAAAAGCATAAGATTATGGCAACCATTCTCTCGCGTTGTCAGATTTTTGATTTCAGGAGAATCAGCATAGAGGATATTGCGCATCATCTTGCTTTTGTGGCCCAGAGTGAACATATTGAAGCCGAGCCTGATGCTTTGCATGTTATTGCACAGAAAGCAGATGGTGCCCTGCGCGATGCCCTGTCTATGTTTGACCAGCTGGTGAGTTATGCAGGTAACAGGCTTACGTATAAGCAAGTAATTGAGAATCTGAATGTTCTTGACCATGATTATTATTTCAGGGTAACCGGCTCTATTCTTGCCGGAGATATCAGTAATACTCTTTTAACGCTGAATGAAATTATTGATAATGGGTTTGAAGGTCAACATTTTATTACCGGCCTGTCGCAGCATTTGCGCGATTTGTTGATTTGCCAGGATAAGGATACGTTAAAATTGCTTGATACAAGCGCAAATATTAAAAATCAGTATTTGCAACAAGCCGCCATTTGCAACCAGCGTCTGCTGCTGAAAGCGCTCGATATTTGCAATGAGTGTGATATCAATTACCGGTTAAGCAACAATAAACGATTACATCTTGAAATTACCATGATGCAATTGTGTATGCTTGTTCAGCCTGATTCCAATGCGCCGATTGTTGCTGTTGCCCAAGCTCCGCAAAGCCGGCCAGAGCCCGCAGTAACTAAGCCGGCACCGACAGTGGCATCGCCACCACCCGTTGTTGCTGAATCTAAACCGGTTGAACCCGTGGTGCAAAAAACGTTAGCTCCGGCAGCAGCCAGCCCATCACAACCGCAGCCATCGCATCGGCAAGAGCCGGCGACTCCCCCCAAACCTGAACCTGAAAAGAAACCTGTTGCCAGCACTCAGCCGGCTGGAGTTAAACCGAGTTATACAGGCATGAATATAGCCAGCCTGATGAATCCTGGTTTGAAAAACATGGTGCAGGAATCAGGTAAAGAACAGGAAACCACAGAAGATGAACTACCTGAACAGCACGAGGAATTTACACAGGCCGATTTGGAATCAGTATGGAAAGAAATGGCTCAGAGTGTTGCCCGTGATTTGCCTAATTTACTTAACACTCTTTTATGCCGGGAGCCCATGCTGCACGACGAATTAAGAGTGGTGATTACTGTAGATAACAAAATTCAGGAGGATGAAATATTTAACAACCGCCCTGAAATTACAAGGTATCTTCGGGTAAAACTTAAAAATACAGGCATATCAGTTGAGTCGGTAATTTCAGATAAACCAGTGGAAAGCCGCAGGCCATATACTGACACTGATAAGTTTGATGCCATGGCTCGTGTGGTTCCTGAAATCAAAAAAATGAAAGATCAGTTGAACCTTGATATTGAAATGTAAATGAATGCAGCCTGTTTAACTTGTCTATTGTGAATTTTAGCAAATAGTTACAATGACAAACCGGGGTGCAAAGCTTTAGAGTTTCAATGTTGAGGAACTGCTTTTCTGTTTTTGGAAGACTGTATGATTAGAAAACAGGTAATCTGAAAAGGATATTTGAGAATACGATCATCAATACCAGGGCAAGAGGATACACGGCTGCATATGCAACCTGAGCAATTCCACTGTCTGATTGCGTATTAATTGCAGCCAGCCCCGGCGTACTGGTCATGCCTCCGGTAATCACACCCAGGAGGGTTAAAAAATTCATTTTCATCAGGTATTTACCAATAAATAAAGCTGTAATCAAGGGTAGTAGTGTGATTAGAGCTCCGGCAATCAGGAGTTCGGCGCCATAATTATTGAAGGTTTCAGCTATGTGCCCTCCGGCTTCGCAACCGACCGTGGCCAGAAACATCAGCAGTCCGAGTTCGCGGAATAGTTGGTTGGCATTGCTCGACATTGACCATATAATCGGCCCAGTTTTGCCAATGCCGCTTAAAATTAATGCTGTAGCAAGTACACCTCCTGTAATTCCCAGGCTAAAATCAAACAGTCCGAATACGGGTACACGTATCATTCCGATAAGCACACCAATTGCAATGCCGAGTGTAATAGGCAAAAAGTCGGTTTCCGATAAGCGTTTATCGTCGTTACCGAGTAGTTTAACCACTTGCCGCATACTTTCGCGGCTAGCAGCTACCATAAGCCTGTCGCCAAAGCGGAGCATGGTGAAGTGCATAGGCCTGAGTTCAATTCCGCTTCTGCGGATGCGAACAACGGTGGCATCGTAATTGGCGCCAAGGTTTAATTTTTGCAATGGTTTGTTGATGACTTGTTTACTTGTAACCAAAATCCATTGGACATCGTGACCTTTATCCAGTTCAAGCGCTTCATCTGTTTCGGGGCCAATAAGTAATTTTACGTTTTCAAGATCTTCCCTTGTTCCAAGCGCTCTGATTACATCTCCTTGATAAAGAATGGTTTCGCGCGATGGAGTTGTTGTGATGCCAAGGTGTTTAACTCTCGATATTACACATTTGGTATTGGTTCTGAAACGTAAATCCTTTAAAGATTTCCCGTTGATGTTTGGATTTTCAACCCTGAAATTTCCGGGAATAAAGTCGGGATAACTCTGTTTCAGACTCTGATTGAATTCTTCTTCACTTTTTTTGAGATTGATTCGTAGAATTTTTGGAATCAGGCTCACAAACAGCACAACGCCCACTACACCAAAAGGATAAGCAATTCCGTAGCCAATTGAGGCCAGGGGTGATTTGCTTATTTCAACAGCAGCTGCCAAACCGGGGGTGCTTGTCATGGCTCCGTTAAACAGTCCGATGGCCAAAGACTGGTCAATGTCAAGTATGTTTATTATGCCCCAGGTCGTTAACGCGCCTCCCGCTATAATAATAGTGGCAATGATAAACAACTGTTTCCCGTATTGTTTGAAACTTCTGAAAAATCCGGGGCCCGATTGTATTCCGATTGTAAATATAAACAGCAGAAGTCCGATATACTGATATTCGGAAGGTAATCTGAACCCAAAATGCCCCAGCAGCATGGCGATAAAGATTACTGCAGAAATGTCGAGAGAGAATCCTTTGATTTTGAGCCGCCCGGCCATTAATCCCAGGCTAATAATGATAAAAAGAGCCAGATAGCTTACCGAAATAATGTTGTCCATTCAATGAAATTTTCGGGGCAAAGTTACAAAACAGCTGAATGAACAAATAGATATCTTTTTAAACAAGAAGCCGCAAAGATGTTTTAGTTGCTGAAAATCAAATGGTTATTAAAGTGAAAAATAAAATGCCGGGCAAATTACCGTGTTATTGTAAAATGCCTGGCATTGTGTTCATTCCGTTTTAAATTTACGATACGGAAATTTTCACCATCTGTTGAAGGTGGGGTGAATGTTCTGCAGTTTTTATTTATTCACCGTTTCATTGGCAAATATGAGTTCACCAGATTGAACATCAATTTTGATAGAAGAGTCTCTGATTAGTTCGCCTGAAAGGATTTTTTTTGATAAAGTATTGAGAATGGCGCGTTGAATAACCCTCTTTACCGGCCGCGCTCCATATTGAGGATCAAAACCCTTTTGCGCAATAAAATGGATGGCTTCATCGCTGATGTTTAGCTGAATGTCATTTTTTTTCAATGCCTGGGTAAGGTTATTTATCTGAAGTTTTACCACCTGGTTGATTTCGTTTTCGGTAAGTGGCTTAAACATGATGAGTTCGTCAATTCTGTTTAGAAATTCAGGCCTGATGGTTTGTTTGAGCAGGGTCATCACTTCTTTTCTGGTTTCTTCAAAAATGGCATCATCATTTTTTGGGCTTGGGTGACTGAGTTTCTGGCTGATAATATGCGATCCCATATTGGAAGTCATAATAATAATGGTGTTTCTGAAATCGGCAGTTCTGCCTTTGTTATCAGTCAGACGGCCATCATCCAGTACCTGAAGAAGAATATTAAAAACATCGGGATGTGCTTTTTCTATCTCGTCGAGGAGTACTACCGAATAAGGTTTTCTTCTGACTTTTTCGGTAAGCTGCCCGCCTTCATCGTATCCTACGTAGCCCGGAGGAGCGCCGATAAGCCTGGAGACAGCGTGCCGTTCCTGATACTCTGACATGTCAATTCTGACCATTGCGTTTTCGTCGTTGAAGAGGAATTCTGCAAGTGCTTTGGCCAGCTCTGTTTTTCCGACTCCGGTGGTGCCCAGAAAAATAAATGATCCAATGGGCTTGCGGCTGTCCTGCATGCCGGCTCTGCTTCTTCTGATGGCATCTGCAATGGCTTCAATGGCTTCGTTTTGCCCAACCACGCGCCGGTGCAGTTCATCTTCAAGGTTCAATAGTTTTTCACGCTCACTTTGCAACATTCTGTTGACCGGTATCCCGGTCCATCTTGAAACAATTTCAGCAATTTCTTCGGCACCTACTTCTTCTTTAATTAAAGCGGTGTCGGCTTGCATTTGATTTAGTTTTTCCTTTAGCTGCAGAAGTTTTTGTTCTGTTGCTTTGATTTTGCCATACCTGATTTCTGCGACTTTCCCGTAATCACCTTCTCTTTCAGCTTTTTCAGCCTCAAATTTAAACTGTTCAATATCTTTTTTGCTTTTTTGAATTCCGTCAACCAGCTCTTTTTCTGAATTCCATTTTGCGGCCAGCGTATTGCGCTCTTCATTCAAATTGGCAAGTTCTTCGCTAATTGATTGGATGCGATGGTTGTCGCCTTCGCGCTTTATGGCTGCTTTTTCAATTTCAAGCTGTTTAATTCTGCGCTCAACCTCGTCAAGCTCTTCGGGTACTGAGTTGATTTCAAGCCTGAGTTTTGAGGCTGCTTCGTCAATCAGATCTATGGCTTTATCGGGCAGAAAGCGGTCGCTGATGTAGCGCTGCGAAAGTTCAACTGCCGCAATAATGGCATCGTCCTTGATTCTGACCTGATGGTGCGTTTCGTAGCGTTCCTTTAGTCCGCGCAATATCGAAATAGCGCTTAAAGTGTCGGGTTCATCCACCAGTACAACCTGAAAGCGTCGTTCAAGCGCTTTGTCTTTTTCGAAGTATTTCTGGTATTCGTTTAAGGTAGTTGCGCCAATAGCCCTGAGCTCACCGCGGGCGAGAGCCGGCTTCAGAATATTGGCTGCATCCATCGCTCCTTCACCGCCTCCGGCTCCAACAAGGGTGTGAATTTCATCGATAAACATGACTACCTCACCCTCTGATTCGATAACCTCGCGTACAACACTTTTTAACCTTTCTTCAAATTCACCTTTGTATTTGGCGCCTGCCACAAGTGCGCCCATATCAAGCGAGAAAATTAGCTTTGATTTCAAATTTTCAGGCACATCTCCATTAATTATTCGGTGAGCAAGCCCTTCGGCAATAGCTGTTTTGCCCACGCCCGGCTCGCCTATTAGAATGGGGTTATTTTTAGTTCTGCGGGTCAGGATTTGTAATACCCGTCTTATCTCTTCGTCGCGACCAATTACCGGGTCAAGTTTTCCGGCACGTGCCAGTTCGTTAAGGTTGCGTGCATAACGGTTAAGCGCATTCCATGTTTCGTCAGAGGTAACTGTTTGAGCAGTAGCGCCTTTTCGCATTTCACGGATGGCTGCCTTTAGTGTTTTTTCGTTTAACCCGGCGTCTTTCAAAAGCTCTGAAATCCGTCCCCCATTTGCCAAAATGCTCAATAACAGATGCTCGGCCGTAATGTATTCATCTCCTGTTTCTTTCGCAAATACTGCTGCGCCCTGTATTACTTTTAACGACTGGTTGCTAAAGTACTGCTCACCGCCTGTAACCGTCGGAAGTGATTTTAATTCCCGCTCCAAAATGTTTTGAAGTAAAGCTGTGTCAATACCGGCTTTTTTAAGTAAAAATTTGCTGATATTTTCATCTTCGGAAAGAAGGCTCTTGAGTATGTGAGCTGGCTCAATTGCCTGATTGTTCTGTGCTGCAGCAATTTCCTGGGCCTGCTGAATGGTTTGCTGCGATTTTATGGTGAATTGATTCAGATTCATGGTGTCAGTTTTAAAGTTTCAAAACAGTGTCAGCATTTGATGCAACAAAATTTTTGCCACTGGTAAAAGTTTAATTAATATCTGACTAAATGGCATATGATGTGGGCTGGTTGTGTCATTTTGGCGTGTCCTTTTTTTGTTGAAGAAGTAAACAAAAACGAAAAACTCCTGTTACCTTTGCGTTTTAAATACAGTGTTGTTAATTAAATTTTCAAATTATGGCCAACAGACTAATGGATCCCATAGGCAGATTAATGGGGTTAAGGTATAAATCGCATCCGTGGCATGGCGTTGATATTGGAATTGATGCCCCCAAAGTATTGACAAGTTTTGTGGAAATGGTTACCACAGATACGGTTAAATACGAAGTTGATAAAGTTTCAGGCTATTTGAAAATTGATCGCCCTCAGAAGTATTCTAATGTTTCTCCTGCTTTGTATGGGTTTATTCCCCAGACTTTGTGTGCTAAAAAAGTTGCTGAATATGCAGTTTCTAAAACCGGAAGAGATGAAATAGTTGGGGATGGTGACCCCCTGGATATCTGCATTCTTGCTGAAAAAAGTATTTCGCATGGTGATATTCTGGTTCAGTCTATTCCGATAGGTGGATTTAGAATGATTGATGGAAATCAGGCTGATGATAAAATTATTGCTGTTATGAAAAATGATGCTGTATACGGCGAATATACTGACGTTGAGCAATTGCCTGCGCTTGTGGTTAACCGTTTAAAGCATTATTTTCTTACTTATAAGGATTTACCAGGCACTGAACGTGACTGTGAAATAACACACACTTATGGCCGGGAGGAAGCTTATGTTGTTATAGAGGCTTCAATGGAAGATTACCGGCAGAAATTTGAAAATCTCGACACATTGCTTTCTGAAGTTTAATTTATTCTCAATCGTTTTTGTGAGAAGCCTGTTGTCGCAGGCTTTTCTTTTTTGTTGAAATAGTGGATACTGATAATCATTGTTTAAGCTTGACTATCTTTGCAGATAGTTACAGATAAAAATTATAAAAAGTTTCATAAGTATCTGATGAATATGATGGCCCAAAATTCGCGAAAAACCCTTGTAATCGGAGCAAGTGTCAATCCTTTACGTTTTTCAAATATTTGTATTCATGATCTTGTTGCTCATCAGATACAGGTGGAGGCTTTAGGATTAAAACCCGGTGAAGTGTCAGGTGTAACAATTCAAACGGGGCAACCTCCGTTAAATGATATTCATACTGTTACGCTTTATATCGGACCCCGGCATCAACCCCAATATTACGATTATATATTGGGTTTAAAGCCCATTAGAATAATTTTTAACCCGGGAACATGGAATGATGAATTGGCTGAGATGGCTGTAAAGCAGGGTATTAAAGTTGAAAACGAATGTACCTTGGTGATGCTTTCAAACGGTGGATTTTAATCTGTCAATGTTTTCAATCAACTTTGTACGAAATTCTATCTTTTTACGTTATCAGGCAAACGTTGGATAAAAATCAGTAATTTAGCCCACTGTTATTAATTTATCCGTGCAATAACCGGAACCAGTTTAGCATGATGAAGCAATCCGCCTTACTCAACATCGTATTTCTGTTTGCATTTACTGCAATTTTTACTTCAGGTAATACAGCTTATTCGCAAAATGCGACAACTTCCATCAATGGAGGAGTATATTGTCCTGATAATGAATTAATCATTCCTGTAGCTGTTGCGGATTATTCAAATGTTGATTCTATTTATCTGAAACTGAATTTTCCGGTCAATACATTAACATATCTGAGTTACCGACTTCCTAATACCTTGTTAGAAACAGGTTTTCTTACTGTAAATGCTTCTGCCGGAACAGTAATCATCATCTGGCATTCTATCGCGCCGGTGAGTATCAGCAGTGGTAATCTCTTGCAACTTATATTCAGGGCCGGTTCAACCCCGGGAGCCGCTGTTTGGGATACCGAAACTGGTTATCTGCATCAGGCCGGTGGTGGTCAGTTGCTTACGGATTATGTTGATGCTGAGTTTGAATTCCTTCCTAAAATGTCAGTTGTTTTAGAAGAACTGGATGCAACCTGCTCGGGAAAGTGCGATGCCAATATTGCAGCTTCGGTAAGTGGTGGTGCGCGCCCTTACCATTATTTATGGAACGGGCAGCCGGCATTGTTCGACAGTATTAAAACACAGGCCTGCAGCGGAAATAATATTTTGAGTGTAACCGATGATAATGGTTGTGTCTTAGATACCACCTTTATTGTGTCTGAACTCCCTGCCACTAAAATTGAAGCACAATCCTTACCCGATACTGTTTATATTCAAAATCCTGTAGTTAGATTTTCTTTTACCGAAGATCTGAGTATTGTTGATTGGATTTGGGATTTTGGAGATGGCAGCGAAAAGTCCAGAGAACGGATTCCTGTTCATGTCTTTAGCTCAGCTCAAACCCCTGATTTAGATGCATACATTGTAACGCTTACTGCCATCAATGAGTTGGGCTGTGATACGGTTATTTCAATGAGTATTCCCATTGCCGAGGCTGAAGTGCACATTCCCAATGTGTTTACTCCGCCAACTGATCCCAATGGCACTTTTAAAATTGCGAAGAAAAACGACAGCGCGCTCACCGATAGTGAATTTATACCCATCGTAAACGAATTTATGAGGGTAGAGGTCATCATTATCGACCGTTGGGGACGAAGAGTTTATCACAACACGAATTACAAGAACGACTGGGATGGGGATAACCTGCCTGATGGTACTTACTTTTATAAAGTAAATACCTTCGGTTATTTTAAAGATCGTTCCTATACCGGAGCCGTTACTATTATCAGGGAAAAAAACTAGGGACTTAATTTAGTTTCTTTTCAAAGTCCATCTTGTTCAATTCGGTATGTTTGATGGCCGAAAGCTCATTTTCAAGTTTTTCCCACTCTGATGGATCACCTGTAAGCTCAATGATAATAAGCCCGCCCACTCCGCAATTATCGTCATCGGGTTCGTGCAAACCCAGTCGGGTTCTTATCGAACAGCCATATTTAGTTAGAACATTCTGAACGTCAGAAGCAACCTCTTTCCGGTCACTCACATTTATACCCATTATTCTGGTTATTGCCATAATTCAAGGATTTAATAGATGAATGACATTTTTTGCATTTCCAGTCCGCCAATATTTGTAATTTCATTCTCAAACTCAACCCATTGCTCCTGATTTCCGGTTAAATGAAGAATAATTACACCGGCTCTGCTGCATGTGTTTTCATTCAATTCGTGAAAACCCAGCCTTGTGTTGATAAGATGGGCGTATTTGCTTAACACCAGCTGGGTTTGGCCGGCTTCCTTTATTCTGTCACTAATCATGAGTCCTATAATTCTCGTTTCCTTCATTGCAGGGCTTTTTCAGATTGATTAAAAATACAAGTCTCTTTCACCTGATTGAACGCGCAAGAGCCTGATACGTAATTCATTAATGTTTACAGATTCTTCATGCTCCTGTAGTTCGTTCAGGTTTTTCTCAATAACTTCCCATCCTTTTTTACGGGTATCGGCGGGTGCGTAATCCTCAAGATATTCAGCCAGTGTAAGCATCGCATTGGGAGAACAAAAGCGCTTGATAAACCCCGGAACAGAAAATTCCATAAAATGCTCGCCAGTGCGTCCGCGGCGATAACAGGCGGTACAGAATGATGGTAAAAAGTCGTTGGAGACCAGTTCATCAACAATTTCATTTAATGAGCGGTTGTCATTGATTTGAAATTGTTCGCGGTTCAGATCCTGCTCTTCATTTTGAGAGTCAGAATAAGAGCCGAGTTCAAGTTTGGTGCCTCCGTCAATTTGTGAAACGCCAAACTGAATCACTTCGTGGCGAAGTTTAGCATTCTCCCGGGCTGTAAGAATCATTCCAGTATAGGGCACTGCCAGCCTGAGAATAGCAACCAGGCGGGCAAAATCTTCGTCACTAACCGTGTAGTCTTCTCCAAGGTCAAGCTTAGATGCGTTTTGTATACGTGGAAACGAAATGGTGTGCGGGCCCACGTGGTAGCATGCTTCCAGATGGTTGGTGTGTCTAACAAGAGCCATTACTTCATAGCGCCAGTCATAAAGTCCAAATAATGCACCGATTCCAACATCATCAATACCTGCTTCCTGAGCACGGTCAAGTGAAGTGAGCCGGTAATCAAAATCGCGTTTTTTGCCACCCAGATGATAATTTTTATAGGCTTCAGGATGGTATGTTTCCTGAAAAATCTGGTAAGTGCCAATGCCTGCTTCTTTTACAGTTCTGAATCCTTCTATTTCAAGCGGAGCTGCGTTGATATTTACTCTTCTGATTTCGCCCGGCCCTTTTTTGACCCCGTAAACAGTTTTTACAGTATGGGCAATGTATTCAGGAGAATATTCGGGATGTTCGCCATAGACAAGTATCAGCCGTTTCTGTCCATTGTCTTCGAGGGCTTCCACTTCTTTGATTAATTCCTGATCGTCAAGTGTTTTTCTGACAGCTTCCTTGTTCGAAGCCCTGAACCCACAGTATTTACAGTTATTGGTGCACTTATTACCTACATAAAGGGGGGCAAATAATACGATTCGGTTGCCATAAACCCGTTTTTTAAGCTCGCGAGCCCCTTCTTTTATTTCTTCAATCAGCTCAGGGTCTTTTGCATTGATGAGAATGGCAGTTTCGCGTAAGGTAAGCCGTTGTTTATTGAGTGATTTAGCAATAACAGCCTGAACTTTCTCACGATCAGAGCTGGTTTCATTAATTAAGTCCCATAATTCCTGAGGATCAATAAAGGGTTTCATCCTCTGGTCTGGTATGGTGCATTTTTCAGGTGTAAAAATCATTATATATTGATTTTAAGGAAGATGTAAGTTTAAATAATTTAAGTACAAAACTACTAAAATTGGCCGAGGATTGTCCTTAAAACGCTATCTTATTTCAAAATTGTTTTCAATTTCTTTGAAATTTTCTATTTGAAGCTTATATATCTATAATAAGATTATCGTAAGCCAGTTTTACGTTGTCGGGAAGTTTCTTTTCAACCTCTTCGTGCAGTCCTAGAAAATGGCTGATATGAGTAAGAAAAGCCCGTTCAGGTTTTAATTCCTCAATCAATTCAAGCGCTTCATTCAGCGAAAGGTGAGAAATGTGTTTTGAGTTTCTCAGGGCATTAAGCACCAGTACTTTTGATCCTTTAATTTTGTGTTTTTCCTCATCGGGAATCATGCTGGCATCTGTAATATAAGTGAGATCTCCGATGCGATATCCAAATACCGGCAGTTTATTGTGCATTACTTTTATGGGTAAAATATTTGTTTCCCCGATGGTGAATAGATTGTCGTCAATTTCATGCACAGTAAGCTGGGGCGCTCCAAAGTAGCGGTTTTCCGAAAAAATATAGGGAAATTCGGTCTGAATGGCTTCCATCACATTTTTTGAGCCATATATCGGAATGTTTTTATTCAGGATATAATTGAATGCACGTATATCGTCAAGCCCTGCTATATGATCCCTGTGTTCATGGGTGAAAAGCACTGCATCAATGTCTTCTACATTTTGTTTTAACATTTGAAACCGAAAATCAGGGCCGCAGTCGATTACAATGTTCTGATGGTTGATGTGAACCATGGCTGATGTCCTGAAACGTTTGTCACGGGCATCGGCTGACTTACATACCGGACAATTACATGCAATAACCGGAACACCAATTGATGTACCTGTTCCCAGAAATGTAAGACGGATGGTAGGTGCGGGTGAGTTTTGCATAGGTTTAGTATATAAGTTCTTCTACTTCAGACAGGTCGGATTTTAACTGATTGCGCATTTCTTCCTGATTCGCAAAGTGCAGCTCATCTCGTATGCGCTTGGCAAAGAATACAATAGCTGTTTGTCCGGCTTTAGGGGTTTCGTCGTTGAAAAAATGGATATCGATGAGGATTTCGTCGGTTTTCCTTAATTCAAGAGGGAGCGAATTTTTTATATTGAGTATGCCTTTGTAAAATTCTCCATCTATTAGCACATTAACTGCATATACGCCATCGCAAGGCACCAGTTTGTTCTCTTCTTCAATTTTTATCCGGTACGTTGGGAAATCAAGATCCTTGCAGGTGTCGCTTCCTTCAAACAGTTCGCTAATAATGATATAATGATGGTCCAGATAAGCATTGGCTCGCTGAATGCGGCCTTCGAGCAAGGCTTTTCTGATGGTTGTAGAACTAACGGTTTCATTATGAATGTCTTGTTCCGGAATTTCTTCAACACCAAAATTGTAGTATTTCCCCAATTCGTACAGATAATCAAAATTACCTTCGCGGTTATGTCCGAAATGATGGTTAAATCCTATGACTACCTTTTTTGCATGGAGTTTGCCAACCAGTATGTTGCGGATAAAATCAATGGACGAAATTTCTGAAAATTCCTTAGTGAAGTTGAGAATGATAAGATTGTCAAGTCCGGTTTTCCGGAGAAGCTCAATTTTTTCCTGTTGTGAATTTATCAGTAATAAAGTTTTTCCTGCGGTGTCGGGGAAAAGGACTTTGCGGGGATGGGGGTGAAAGGTAATTAAAACCGATTCGCCGTCAATATTGCCGGCAATTTCATTTAAGCGATTAAGAATGGTTTTGTGTCCGATATGAACGCCATCGAAAGAACCTGTTGTTACGACCGGATTTTTAATGTTTCCGATATGCTCAAGATCGTGATATATTTTCATTCGTCAGTAAATTCCGGTCTTTTCAGGATTTTTTAACAAAGTATGCTATTTTTTCAAGCATGGTTATCATGTCGTATTCCTGAAGGTAAACGTGAGGTGGAACATTTAGTGCTTTGGGCGAAAAGTTAAGAATGCCGCGTATTCCAGCCATAACTAATGTTTCGGCAACTTGTGTGGCAACTTCTCCCGGTACTGATATTACTGCAACCGAAATGCCTTCCCGTTTGATAATCTCCAGCATTTCATCAGAATGATAGCATTGCACACCTGCATATATTTTGCCTACTTTCTCAGGGTTACTGTCAAAGGCTGCAACAATAGACAATTTTGTCCTTTTGCCGCTGAAATATCCCATAATAGCTCTCCCCAGATTACCAATGCCAACTACTGCTACTTTTTGACCATCTCTGGTGTCAATTATTTTGCCAATGATGTCAATGAGTTCTTTTGCATCATAACCCTGCCTCAGTGTGCCTGTGTAGCCTATCAGCATTATGTCGCGTCTTACCTGAACAGCGGTAATATGCAGCAGATTGGCTATTTCATGTGAGAAAATATGGTGCTTTCCTCCTGAAAGGTAATTGAGCAGGGCCCTGCGATACTGACTTAGTCTTTCAACTGTTTTATCTGGTAGTTTTTTGTTCATGCTATTTGTATTGAGTTGTTTGTAATTAGTTGACCGGCAGGGTGATGATAAAAGTAGTGCCCTTGTCGGGGATGCTTTGAACATCAATATCGCCATGATACATGTCAACAATCTTTTTCATGATTGACAACCCAAGGCCTGAACCGGTTATATGTTTAGTTTTGGAGTTTTTTATTCTGACAAACTCCTGAAACAGCTTGCTTTTTTCTTCGTCAGTCATGCCAATTCCGGTATCAGTAACCAGTAATTGTACAGCTTCTTGTTTCATTTCAATAAAAACATCGACCCTTCCTCCGTTTTTGTTGTATTTAACCGCGTTTGAAATGAGGTTATTAAAAATGATTTCAATTTCATTCGGGTCGGCATCCATCATCACCTTATTTTTGGTGTTGAGATAAATATCCACATCTTTCTGAATGGCATAGGGCCGCATGGTATCAATAGAGATTTGTGCAACCTTAACAATGTCAACCGGCTGTAAGTTTTGTGTTGGAGCGCCAGATTCAATTTTGGTAAGATCAAGCAGGTCCATTATCAGGTTGCGCATGCCTTTTACCCTTTCCATGGAGCGGTCGAGCATTTCCTGATATGCATCAAGGTTGTCACCAAATTGCCTTTCGTTCATGATTTTTATATAGCCTTCTATGGCATTGATCGGGGCTTTTAATTCATGAGACAGAACCGACAGGAATTGAAACCTGATTTGCTTCCCTTCCTTATTCATTTTCTGTGTCATTCTTTTCAGGAAAAGCTGCTTGGTTATATTTTCAATTGAGCTTCTCAATTCCTGAGGAGTAAATGGTTTGGGAATAAAGTCATAGGCGCCATCGCGGGTTGCTTTTACAGCAAGTTCAAGTGATGCGTAGGAAGTAATCATCACCACCACAATGTCATACAACTTCTTTTTAACGTACTCAAGCACTTCAACTCCTTGTATGCCAGGTAATTTGTTGTCGAGCAGAATGATGTCAGGCATTTCATTGTCAATGATTTGAATGCCTTCTTCTCCGGTAGCAGCTTCAAGAACCTGAAATTCAATGTGTTCGTCCATAAAAGGGTAGTCCACCTTGAAGTTCTGAAGAATTCGTCTGGTGCCCATTCTGATACCGGGCTCATCATCAACAACCAGAATTTTATAGTACGCCATAGTTTAAATTTTAAGCAATTTGTTAATTTCTCGCTGCAATTGGTCCGATCTTATCCCCTTATCGAGAAACAAATCAGCTTTTATCCATTGTTTGTTTTCATCAGAATTAATGTCAAAAGTCATTCCTGTTTCTGCTGTAACAGCTGTTGCGATGATAATGGGTACATCAGGGTATTTACGTTTGATTTTATATGCCAGAATAAACCCCGAATCATCACTTTCCATCATTAAATCAAGGATTGCCAAATCGGGTCGCGTGGTTTCAATAATCAATTCAGCTTCTTTTTGCCCGTCAGCTGTAATTGTTTCAAATCCAAACTGCTCCATTTTAAGCTTCAATTGAAACAAATAATCCATATCATCGTCGACAATCAATACTGTTTTTTTCATTTTTATTTGTTTTATTTCTGACAGTTAACCTTTTAAATTTTTGTTGTGCCGTTTATCTGGGGTGTTCTGCTGAGCGGTTAGTTGATGGGTGTTCTGGGCAAGGTGATGGTAAACGTTGTGCCTGTGGGCCCTTT
Source organism: Lentimicrobiaceae bacterium (assembly GCA_020636745.1). Classification (NCBI taxonomy): domain Bacteria; kingdom Pseudomonadati; phylum Bacteroidota; class Bacteroidia; order Bacteroidales; family Lentimicrobiaceae; species Lentimicrobiaceae bacterium. The sequence goes on from JACJXH010000008.1 coordinate 83,497, forward strand.
TTCAGGATCTGCATTTGATTTAACCGAAATGCCACCTTTATGCATTTTTACTATTCCGTAGATAATAGGTAAGCCTAGCCCGGTTCCTTTTCCAATGGCTTTGGTTGTAAAAAACGGGGTAAAGAGTTTGCTCATGTTATCCTTGGCAATGCCTGTTCCTGTGTCAGAAATGTAAATGGTAATTTCGTCGGAAGAATCGATAGACCTGACGTGTATTTGCCCGCCTTTTTCTGGCATTGCTTCAACTGCATTTTTTAACAAATTGGTAATAACCTGTGCCATTTGATCATAGTCAAGATTAGCCAGGGGATTTTTTATCTGAGATTCGAGAGATATTTTAACGTTAACAGGGACAATTACTGAACTGATAGAATGTTCAATTAATTTGTTGATATCTACTTCGTCGAGACTTACCTGATTTTTGCGGGCAAAGTTTAGCAAGCCTCCAACAATTTTTTTGCATCGCTCAGCTTGTTCAACAATCAGATCTAAGTCTTTTCTTACGGGATCATCTACCGGAGCCTCATCCTTTAGAATGTTGCTATACATGGTTATTATGCCCAGCGGATTATTGAGCTCATGAGCAATACCTGCCGAAAGCTGCCCCATTCCGGCAAGTTTTTCTGATTGTTTCAGTGCTTCCTGTGTGTTGGCAAGTTTTTCGTTCGAAATGTTGAGTTCCCTGATATAATTGTGCAGTTTTTCGATGGTATAGGGCAGGCACATTTCATGTTCGGCAAGTCCTCTGATAATAGCAATGGCATGGTCTTCGCACGAATCATAGCCACAAGCGCCGCAGTCGAGATGATCCTGAGGGCCAAATTTGCCCATCTTGTTCAGCGTATTTTCAATTTCTTCCTGCCCTGGCCTGTTATACCTGATGTCTTTTACTTCAAAATCTCTGAAAAGGTCAATCGTGGAGAATTCCTCCATGTCTTCTTCCCATTGTTTTTGATCGAGTGTTTCAAGTTTATTGAGTACATAATCACTCACACTGGCTCTTTTGCGATACCGGCGGCTGCTTGCTGAGAAAAACGGGTAAGGCGACATGCCTGCTCCCATTATACATCCTTCACAACACAGTAATTCGAGGTGTTCCTGGGCTATTTGTCCGCTTTCAAACTCTTTGATGGCTTCCTGAAAATCGCTTCGGCCTTCAGCAACAATGACATTCCGTTCAAAAATGTCTTCCCTTACTCCCATGGTGTTTAGCAAGCCCCGGCTCACGGGGAATATTGAGCCTTTACCACTGAAGGGGGGATCGAAATTTGTAGGTACTACATCTGCAGGCATAAGCCCTTTTTTAGCTATCATTTCGCGCAGTTCGCGGAATGTGAGTACGGCATCTATTTCATCTGATTCGTCTTTTTTGGCAATGCACGGGCCAATAAACACAATTTTTATTTCCTGCCCGTATTTTTTGCGCATGACCCTGCCCATGGCAACCATCGGTGAAACGATATGAGCCAGTGAACCTACCAGGTCGGGATAATAATGTTCGATATAACGCACAATTGCCGGGCAATCCGATGAAATTACCGGAGGATATTGACCTGATTTTAATATCTTTTTATATTCTTCGGCAACCAGGTCGGCCCCGAATCCAACTTCGGCAACATAATCGAAACCTAATGAACGAATTAATGATACAAGTAACCGGTGATTTTTAATTTCGGAAAATTCTGCCGGAAAACTGGGCGCTACAATAGCCGCCACTTTTGTATTTCCGCTGGTTAACAGGTTGCTAATATCAATTTCTTTGCGGAATACTTTAGCATTCTGACTGCATACTTTAATGCAATTGCCACATCCGATACAGCGCTCAGGAATAACCTCGGCCTGGCCGTTGCTGATTTTTATGGCTTTGGCAGGACATTCTCTCACACAGGTATAACAAACCCTGCAGCGTTCTTTCATCGTGCTGACAAGCGGTTTTTTAAAATTGTATTCAGATGGGTCCATGTCTTATGATTCAGATTATGGTTATAGCGGAACTTCTCTCTTTTTAAAGGTTGTATGAAGAAGCTCAAGGGCTTTTTCACTGCCGGGTTCTCCTAAAAAGTCGCTGTAAAGTTCAATTATAGATGGGTTTTTGTAAGGAAACCTGATGGAATCTTTATCATCGATTTCGTAGATGGTTTTTATTCTGGCTTTGATGGCTCCGGTATCCTCAACAATGGGTTGTCCACCTCCGTTTACACAGCCTCCGGGGCAGGTCATGACTTCAACAAAATGAATGTCATCGCGGCCGGCTTTTATTTCATCAATTAGTTTGGAGGCAAGTTTAACATTACTTACTACTGCAAAGCCCACCTTATAGTCACCGATCTTAAGTTTTATTTCTTTGTAATCTTTTTGTGTTCTTAATTCACTGATTTTTAAGTTTGTAAATTCTTTTCCGGTAATGCGATAATAAAGTGTACGGATTAGCGCTTCTGTAACGCCACCTGAAATGCTAAAAAGTCGGCCGGCCGAACTTCTTATATGAAAAGGGAAATCGGGTAACTCGGGTTCAATTTGTTGGATGTCAACCCCGTTAAGCCTGATAAATTGGGCCAGCTCGCGGGTGGTAAGTACTGCGTCAACATCACTAATTCCTTTGTGGGTCATTTGCTCCCGCTGAGCTTCAAATTTCTTGGCTGTGCAGGGCATGGCCGATACAATGTATAGTTTGTCGGGATTTATGTGAAATTGTTCAGTGTAATAGCTTCTGATAACCGACCCCAGCATCTGCTGAGGAGATTTACACCGCGACAGATGATTTAAAAAGTCGGGATGCCACTGTTCGGCATACTTTACCCAAGCGGGACAATCGCTGGTGAATACAGGTTGGTTTTGTCCCGATTTTATTTGATTTTCAACTTCAGTTGCCAGCTCCATGATATAAATATCGGCACCAAAAGTGGCATCAAAAACTTTATCGAACCCGGTTTTGCGCAAGGCCGCAGTTAACACGCCATTCATGTCTTTACCTGCTTTTATGCCAAATTCTTCGGCAATACTTACCGAAACTGTTGGCGAAATTTGCATTACTACATGAATGTCAGGGTTGTGCAATGCATTTTGCAAGTCGGAAGAGCTGCGCTTTTCATGCAAGGCCCCGGTTGGACAGGCCATAATGCATTGACCACAGGTAATGCAACTTGAGAGATTGATTTGTTTATTGAATGGAGGGCCAATAATGGTTTTATTCCCTCTGCCAATAAATCCTAAAGTAGAAGTTCCAACAATTTCATCGCAGGTACGTACACAACGGCCGCATAATATACATTTTGCCGGGTCACGTACGATACTTGAACCTGAAGGATCGGTTTTATACTTGTTTTTTTTGCCCGGGAAACGTCGTTCTCTGATGTTTAGTTCTTCAGCAAAATTTTGCAACTCGCAATTGCCGTTTCGTTCGCAATACAGGCAGTCGTCAGGGTGGTTGCTTAACAATAATTCTACATTTGTTTTTCGGGCGTTAACTACTCTGGGTGAATGTGTTTTTATTTTCATCCACTCTTCAACAGGGTATGCGCAGGCCGTTATCAGGTTGCTTTTCCCTTCCACTTCTACCACACACATGCGGCATGAACCGGTAGGGTAGAGGCCTGGCATGTGGCAAAGGGTAGGAACTTTTATACCGTTTCTTTCCAGTGCCTCAAGTATGGTTTCTCCCTTGCGTGCAGTAATGGTTTTGTTATTTACTTCAATCGGGAAATTCATTTTGGGTCTCTTTTGAACTCAGTTTTTATTTAACGAAAACAGCAACAAATTTGCATACATCAAAACAAATTCCGCAGCCGATGCACTTATCTTCTATGATAAAATGAGGGTTTCTCGGTGAACCGATGATTGCGGTTGTCGGGCATTTTTTAGCACAGGCTGTGCAACCTGTACATTTTTCAACATCAATATAGTAAAGCCTGAGGTCTTTGCAAACCCCGGCCCTGCATTTGCGATCAAAAATATGCTCTTCAAACTCTTCTCTGAAATACTTTAGTGCGCTGATTAATGGATTGGGGGCTGTTTGCCCAAGGCCGCAAAGTGATGTGTCTCTGATTACTTCAGCAAGATTGCCCAGTTGCATAACGCCTTTAAATCGTTCTAATGTTTCAAAACCGCTTTCATTTAACGGACGGCGCGTAATGTTTTCAAGAATTTCGTGCATCCTTCTTGAGCCTTCTCTGCATGGAATACACTTGCCACAACTTTCCCGCTGAAGAAAATCGGTGAAGAATTTGGCAATATCTACCATACACGTGTCTTCATCCATAACTACCAGTCCGCCTGATCCCATAATCGTGCCTGCTTCAAGGAGCGATTCGTAGTCAATTTCAACATCAAGGCTTTGTTCAGGCAGGCAACTTCCCGATGGTCCGCCGAGTTGAACGGCTTTAATTCTTTTCCCGTTTTTAACACCTCCAGCGATATGATAGATAAGGTCTTTAAGGGTAGTGCCCATGCTTACTTCCACCAAGCCTATAATTGATATTTTACCTGCCAGCGCAAATACTTTAGTGCCTTTGCTGCGGGCTGTGCCAATGGATGAGAACCAGGCCGGGCCATGGTCAAGTATGGCTGGTATATTGGCCAGCGTTTCAACATTGTTTACAATGGTGGGCTTGCCGAACAGTCCCCGCAAGGCCGGGAATGGAGGTTTGGGCCTTGGCGTTCCTCTCTTGCCTTCAATACTTGAAATAAGTGCTGTTTCTTCACCACAAACAAAAGCACCCGCGCCTTCGCGAACCTGAATGGTTAAATTGTAACCACTGTTTAAAATATTATGCCCGAGTAAGCCCGCTTTTTCGGCCTGCTGAATGGCGTGTTTCAGTCTGGTAACTGCCAATGTATATTCAGCACGAACATATATATAAGCTCGTTTGGCATTAATGGCGTAGGATGCAATGGCCAATCCTTCTATTACACGGTGAGGGTCACCTTCAAACATGGCTCTGTCCATAAACGCTCCCGGATCACTTTCGTCGCCATTACAGATCATAAAGCGTTCTTCATCGGGCGTATTTAGAGCGTATTTCCATTTTCTGCCGGTAGGGTAGCCTCCACCTCCTCGGCCTCTTAAGCCGCTTTCTTCCACAATTTCGCACACTTTTTCTGCTGAATAATTGCGCAATACGCGGGTTAATGATTTGTAGCCGCCTCTGGCTATATATTCATCAATTGAAAAGGGATTGATAATACCACAATTTTTAATAACCATCCGGTTTTGTAACCTGAAAAACGGGATTTCGGCAAGCAGCTTAACTTGTTCCCAGGCTTCATGGTGTGGGTGAGAATATTGCCCAAGTACCTGTTCGTCAGGTATTACCGAGTTTAAAATTTCATCGAGCAATGACTCAACCCGGTTTTCAGTAATGTTTGAAAATGAAATTCTTCGTTTACCCGGCAATTGTACATCCACAAGTGGTTCATGTGTGCAAAGGCCAATACAACCAACTTCAACAACCTCGGCATCTATGTTTTTTTCATGCAGATAGTTGTGAATAGCGTTTAATGTTTTGCCTGCTCCTGCAATCATACCGCAAGTGCCGGCACCCACGAAAATAACGGGTTTAACCACTGTGTCGCGACGAAGCAGTCCTAAGTGGTAATCGTATGCACTTTGGTTCTCAGCAGGTTTATTGAGCAATAAAATGTTTTTTAACATTTCGGTGCCGATATCCGTTGTCGAAGTCATAGTTAAACTGATTTTGTTTTGCAGTTTTCAATGATGTTCTTTAAGTCCTGAGGTTCAACCCCGCTAAAGTACTGGTCGTTAATGGCAATTACGGGCGATAATCCGCAAGCTCCCATGCAATTGACAACTTCAATGCTAAACAGCCCGTCACGGGTGGTTTGGCCCTGCTTAATTTTTAGCAAGCGCTCTGCTTCCTGTATGATTTTAGCAGAACTGTTAATATGGCAGGTGGTGCCATGGCAAATACGTATGTGAAAAACTCCTTTAGGCTCAAATCTGAACTGATCGTAAAAAGTAGCTACTCCGTAAATTTTGCTGATGGGCAAATTTAATGCGCTGCCAATGCGGATGATGGATTCTTCAGACAGGTACCCGGTTTCAAGTTGTATTTCCTGTAAAAGCGGCAACAGGCCATCGCGTTGAATGTTGGAATGGTTTTTTATTATTTCATCAATTTTGTCTGCCATATTCTGCTGTTATTCAGTAAAATATATGTTTGTTGAAAAGGTGCTTTTCAAATGTGAGCGCATGATTAAAATTAAAATCCGCTGCTAAAATTACTGTTATTTTTTTAACAATGTTAATCTTTTAACAGATATTTTTCATGAAATTTATTATTTTTGTTCTTTTGGTAACAACAATGCCCGAAAAATATCTTGGGCATTTATACGTCAGGATGCATTCATTCTAAACTTTATGTTTACTTTGCACCATCTGAAACGTTTAAATTTACGTTTTACCGAATCAAAGGTTTCAAGTTTAAATTTTCGAAATAATAATGGATGAGAGAGTAGATATTCAGATTTGTTTGGGCAGCTCCTGCTTTTCGAGAGGGAATAAACGGCTCGTTAAAGTTGTGGACGAATATCTGAATGTACATAATTTGCGACATTTGGTGCATTTTCACGGAGCACATTGTTTTAGTAGCTGCGATAAAGGCCCGTTGTTGCATATCGATGGCCGCGAGTATGATCAGTTAACTGAAGAAAAGGTTATCGCTATTCTTGACCGGAGGTTTGGGAGTGCCGACCCCAATATTTGATCGGAAACTTATTTGTTTTGTTACTGTTGGATAAACAGTTCTACGGTTTAACATATTTCCTTTAAATGAAACTACCTTTAATCAATATAAACAGTGATAAGTGCAAGATATGCTTTGCTTGTGTCAGGGCTTGTCCGGTAAATGCTATTCAGGTTAAATCAAATATTGAAGCGCCGGTTGTTGTTCACGACATGTGTATTGGTTGTGGTAGTTGCCTGCAGGTATGCGCTCCACTGGCAATTTCATACCGCGATGCCTGCGAAGAAACCAAGAGTTTACTGGCTTCAGGTGAGAAAACAGTGGCCATAGTGGCGCCAAGTATCTCAGGCGAGTTTGATGATATTACCGATTACCGGAAGTTTGTGAGAATGATTCGTGAGCTTGGCTTTTCCTATGTGAATGAAGTTTCATTTGGCGTTGATCTGGTGGCTGAACAATATCGTGAGCTTTTTTCAAACTTTATGGGGCGGTACTATATTGCGACCAATTGCCCGCCTATTGTGGCTCTTATTGAGAAATTTCATCCCGGATTAATAGACAATCTGGCTCCGATTGTATCGCCAATGATTGCATCGGCTCAGTTGGCCAGACAACTTTATGGCGAGCAGGTTAAAGTTGTTTATATAGGACCTTGTATAGCGGCTAAGGATGAAGCACTTAGATTTGAAGGAAGCTCAAAAGTTGACTCTGTTCTTACGTTTGTGGAGTTAAGGCAGTTATTTGACGAATTAAATATCAAGGAAAGCACTGTTGAATATTCTGACTTTGATCCGCCACTGGGCTATAAAGGTTCATTGTATGCTGTAAGCAATGGCATATTGCAGGCAGCCAATCTCAGTGAAGATTTAATGAAAGGCAGTATCATCACTGCTGAAGGCAAGGATAATGTGCTGGAAGCTATTCGTGAATTCGAATCTTCAATTGAATTTATCAAAAGACATTTTAACTTGTTTTACTGCGAAGGTTGTTTGATGGGGCCCGGTACTTCAAAAGGAGGAAAGAAATATGCCCGCAAAACCCTGGTGACAGAATATGCAATAAAAAAGCTGAAAAACTTTGATTTGGAAAAATGGGAAAAAGCCTGCAAAAAACATACGGCTCTCTCTAATTTCAAGGCTTCATTTGTAATTGATGATCAAAGGCTTGTTGAACCACCCGAAGAAAAAGTGGAAGAAATTCTGAAGGTAATTGGCAAACAGGAAACACATGATAAACTGGGGTGCGGGGCTTGTGGATTTGAATCATGCCGCGATTTTGCGGTTGCGGTAGCCAAAGGGCTAACCAAAACTGACATGTGTATCACTTATTCGTTGAGAAGTAAACATGATTTTATTAAAACGCTAAAACTTACCAACGAAAAACTTGCCCGTACTCAGGATGCTTTGCTGGAATCAGAACGTAAGGCCAGGCATGAACAACAGATGGCACAGGAAGCACTTGAAAGAACATCATCTATGCTGCAGAAATTGCCTAGCGCAATTGTTATTGTGGATGAAAACCTGAAAGTAATTGAATCAAACCAAAGTTTTATCAATACTCTAGGCGAGGATGCTGCTGATATTAATGAAATAATTCCCGGGTTGGTAGGGGCTGATTTAAAAACCCTGCTTCCGTTTCAGATTTATAAGCTGTTTTCGGCGGTCATTTCCAATAATGAAAATTTGGTGAACAGAGATGTGCATTTAGGCGAAAGATTGATAAATGTTTCTGTATTTTCAATAAAAAAAGGAAAAATTGCTGGAGCCGTGCTACGCGATATGTATTTGCCGGAAGTCAGAAAGGAAGAAGTAATCAGCCGGGTTACCGATGTAATAGATGAAAACTTTGACCTGGTCCAAAAAATCGCATTCCTGCTCGGCGAAGGAGCTGCAAAAACTGAGCGTATGCTTAATTCCATCATTGAATCGCACAAAGAAGGCAAAAAGTAAACTCCCGCATGGACAACAGGTTTTATATTGAAGTTAATGCTGAATTGAAAAATCATCACGAATCCAGAATTTGTGGAGATGTTTTCCTTTCAAGACGCATCAAGGAAGAAAACCGGATTGTGGCGGTGCTGTCTGATGGTATGGGGCATGGCGTTAAAGCAAATATGCTTGCAACGCTAACTGCAACCATGGCTTTAAATTTTACACTTGAGCATAAAGAAGTTCATCGCATTGCTGAGATCATTATGAATACTTTGCCGGTGTGCAGTGAACGAAAAATGAGTTATTCAACTTTTACCATTATTGATATTGAATTTGATGGTAAAGTGAGGATTCTGGAGTATGACAATCCCCAGGCTATTATTCTTCGCGGAAAGCAGGTGTTTGAACCTGAGTGGACTTGTGTGATGCTCGGTGGCGAAAAAAATGCCGGAAAAGAGCTTAAGAGTTGTGAGTTTATGCCTGAAAAGGAGGACAGAATTATCTTTTTCAGCGATGGTGTTGCCCAGTCAGGTTTAGGTACAGGCAAATACCTGTTTGGATGGGGACGCGAAAATGTTCTGCAATATGTGCATGAGCTGGTAAATCATGAACCTGAACTGTCGGCACTTCAACTCTCGCATAAGGTGGTAAATATGGCTCATGTCAATGATGCATATTTATCGAAAGATGACACCAGTTGTGGTGTAATCTATTTTAGAGATCCCCGAAAGCTGCTGGTTTGTACCGGGCCTCCTTTTGAAGATCACAACGATGCCTTGCTTGCCCGCCAGGTGAATGAGTTTCAGGGGCAGAAAATTATTTGCGGAGCAACCACGGCTGATATTATTTCAAGGGAATTAAACAGGGTAATTGAAGATAGTTTTGATTTTGACGATCCTGATTTGCCTCCCATTTCTATGATGGATGGTGTTGATCTGGTCACCGAAGGTATTTTAACTTTAGGGAAAGTTACGGAAATTCTTAAAACATACAGCAACAGTACCCGGCTAACCAAAGGACCAGCCGATCGTATCGTTAAAATGCTGATTGAAAGCGATGAAATCCATTTTTTGATTGGAACCCGTATCAACATTGCACATCAAGACCCCAGCCTGCCTGTTGAACTTGAAATACGACGTACTGTGGTTAAGAGAATTGCCAGACTACTCGAAGAAAAATTTCTAAAAGAGGTCAGCGTTACTTTTATATAACTTTCGTTTGCTTCCGGCTGATTTACTTGTTTGAATTATTGCACTCTGTTATATTTTGATTTTCAATGTATTATTAAATTTAATTATTAAAGAAAGGGAATAAAAATGAGAATTACTTTTGAAGGAAGTAAAAAGGTGATAGCCGAGTTTAATGGCCGTCAGATTGTTACAGATCAGCCTGTCAGGGCTGGAGGTGATGGCTCAGCTCCTGCGCCTTTTGACTTGTTTCTGGCTTCAATCGGAACCTGTGCAGGCATTTATGTGAAATCGTTTTGCGATCAGCGTGGTATCCCTACCGAGGGTATCAGCCTTGAGCAGGATATGAAATTTAACCCTGAAACACACATGATTTCTCATCTTGACATTAAAATTATTTTGCCGGAAGATTTTCCCGAAAAATATAAGGATGCTGTTGTGAATTCAGCCAACCTGTGTGCTGTTAAGCGTCATTTGCACAATCCTCCGGTAATGACAGTAAGTGCTACTATTGGATAGCTGACATTGTTTGTTTCCAGGTATTTATAAAAAAAGGCTTCACTATCCGGTGAAGCCTTTTTGCTTATGTAAAATGACTTACAGTCTTTCGTCAATCATGTTTTTATCCAACAGTCCCTTGATGTCGTAAATAACGGAATTTGTGCCGCCAAAAGCTTTAATATCCAGCTTTTTAAACTCATTGTGGGCAACAGCCAGAACAACTGCATCGTACGTTCCTTCAGGCTTGGCAATCAGGTCAACTCCATATTCATGTTTAACTTCGGCAGCATCAGCCCAGGGGTCAAAAACATCAACATTACATGAGTATTCCTTGAATTCAGAAACAACATCTATGACCCGTGAGTTTCTGATGTCCGGACAGTTTTCTTTAAAGGTCATACCCAGAATTAAGACTTTACTGCCTGCAATGGTATGCCCTTTTTGAATCATTTTTTTAATTACCCTGTTGGCAACATAAAAACCCATGTTGTCGTTGAGCCTGCGACCGGCAAGGATAATTTCGGGGTTGTAGCCCAATTCCTGGGCTTTGTATGTAAGGTAGTAAGGATCAACTCCAATGCAATGACCTCCCACCAGGCCCGGGTAGAATTTCAGGAAATTCCATTTAGTTCCTGCGGCAGCAAGTACTTCATGCGTGTCGATGCCTATTTTGTTGAAAATGAGTGAAAGCTCATTCACAAAAGCTATATTAATATCGCGTTGCGAATTTTCAATTACTTTTGCGGCTTCAGCTACTTTCAGGCTTGATGCCATGTAGGTTCCGGCAGTAATAATGCTTTTATAGAGGTTGTCAACCTTTTGGGCAATTTCAGGGGTTGAACCCGATGTTACTTTCAATATTTTTGTAACCGTGTGCACTTTGTCTCCAGGGTTGATTCGCTCAGGGGAGTAACCACAGTAAAAGTTTTGGTTGAATTTTAAACCGCTGAATTTCTCAAGCACTGGAACACACTCTTCCTCTGTAGCACCAGGGTAAACAGTAGATTCATAAATTACAATATCGCCTTCCTTTAATACTTTTCCAACTGTTTCCGAAGCTTTAATCAAAGGGGTTAAATCAGGCCTTTTGTGATTATCAATAGGTGTGGGCACTGTAACTATATAATAATTACAGTCTTTAATTTCTTCAAGTTGGGTAGTGTATTTTAGTTGAACTGCAGCTTTTAAATCTTCATCGGAAGTTTCCAGCGTGCGGTCATGGCCATTTTTTAATTCATCAATACGCTGCTGATTTATATCAAATCCCATAACCGGGAATTTTTTACCAAATTCAACTGCTAAAGGCAGTCCTACATATCCTAATCCAATAACACCGATGTTTATTTTTTCGCTCATATTCGTGGTTTTTATTCTGTTTGCCAGGATTTACCTGTATTTTACTAAAAAGTTTTTGAGGCCAAGGGATGATAATCACCTTTTAAACCAACAGGCTGCGTATTTCTGATATTGAAAACTGTAAGGATGCTTTGTCGTGCATCTTCCAGCCCAAACCCGCCTCCATTCAGTATGTGACGATAAGAGGTTGTGTGCAGGTCAGTAAACCCTTCGCTGAATTCGAACTCTTCTCCTTCAATGGTAAGGGAACGGAATGTGCGTTTACCAGCCTGAATGGCCGATTCGGGTAATGATTTTTCATTAATACTCAGGAACCACCGCACCCTGGCTTGTTTAAGCTGAAGGAAACCTGCGGCTTGGTCATCGGTAAGCACATGAACTGTGTTTTGCTCAACTTCTCCGAATATCCAGGTAAGCATGTCAAAAAAATGTACCCCAATATTTGTGGCTATGCCGCCTGATTTTTCAATGTCACCTTTCCATGATATAAAGTACCACCGTCCACGACTGGTTATATAGCTCAGGTCTATGTCGTAAATCTTGTCGGCCGGGCCTTCTTCAATTTTTTTCTTCAGGGCAATAATGGCAGGATGAAGCCTGAGCTGAAGAATGGTAAAAATGTGCTTTCCTGTTTCCTTTTGAATATCCGACAGTGCATCCACATTCCAAGGATTTAAGACCAATGGCTTTTCACAAATGGCATGTGCATCGTTGCGTAAAGCCAGTCTTATATGAGCATCATGCAGGTAATTAGGGGAGCAGATACTTACAAAATCAATCTTATTGTCGCCTTTGCGGCGTAATTTGTCCAGATGTCGATCGAAACGTTCCGGCTCGGTAAAAAAATCTGCTTCAGGAAAATAGCTGTCAATGATGCCTACACTGTCATATTTGTCGAGGGCCGTAACCAATTTATTTCCTGTTTCTTTAATGGCTTTCATATGCCGCGAAGCTATGTAGCCTGCTGCGCCAATCAGGGCAAAATTCAGTGGATTGTTATGCTGTTCAGTCATTCAGATTTTGATTAATGTGGTATCAGCCTGGGTGAATTTATAGTATGAGAAGTGTATTTATGTTTTGCTGCTGTGTTTTCCTGCAGCTTTCATTGGTACAAAGTTAGAAAACATTGTTTATTGATTGGCTTAATACGCACAAAATAAACAATGCTTTTCATGAAATGATTTATAATTCATTTTAATTTTTAACTGGCTCCGGGCGGTTGACTGTTTTACGAATCAGGCAATAAATTGTTAAGGATATTGGATTGCCATAAGTACAGACAAACCGGCATAAAAAAACAAAGAAGCACGACGAAATGGCTTTATAATGGCTTTTTGGAAAACAGTACGATAAATGAAAAGGTATTGCTGATTTTAAAAATTTTTGTAATAGAATGTTAGTGAGTGGATTAGATTAGTTTGTGGAATGGCAATATCGGATTGATAAAATGTTAAAACTAACTTACTTTTGCCAAAATTAATTCAGGCTTTTATTATTCTGCCCAATTATGGTTTCGCCTTTATTCAGCACCTTACTCATCCCGTTTATTATCGCAATGTTATTGGCCATTACGATGGGAGGTAGTGGAACGGGGCCTGCATTTTCTGCAGCTTATGGTGCCAATGTTATCAGAAAGAGCCTTATTCCTGGTTTGTTTGGTTTGATGGTTTTTTTGGGTGCCATAATTGCTGGCAAGGAAACAGCAACCACAATGGGAAAAGGTTTGATAAATCCTGAATTTCTTACTTTTCCGGTAGTATCCGTAATTTTGTTTTCTGTGGCTATTTCATTGCTGGTTGCAAATTTGGCAGGCATTCCGCAGTCAACCAGTCAATCAACTGTTTTAGCGGTTGTTGCACAATCCATTTATTTTCAGCAGGCCAATGCGCATAAGCTTTTTGTTGAAATAATTCCAGCCTGGTTTATTTTACCCGTTATCGCCTTTTTTATCAGTCTGTTTCTTGGAAAATATATCTATAAGCCCATGCGCAGAAGGGGTTTGACGATTTCACGTTCGAGCAATGTGAACAGAAAGCCTGTACTGGATGTGATTATACTTTTTATGTCGCTCTATGTGGCTTTCTCTATCGGGGCCAATAATGTGGCAAATGCTTCAGGTCCTATAGCTTCCATGACAGCAAATGAACTCAATATTTCAATGGATAAAAACTTTATCCTGATTATGATTCTGGCAACACTTATTGTGGCTCCTAGTTTTGCTATCGGGAGTTCGATTTTTGGCAATAAAATCTTGAAAAATACCGGAAAGGAGATTGTTTTGTTCGGAAAGTTTGAAGCAGTAATTATAGCTTTTGTTTCTGCCAGTTTATTGCTGACAGCTTCAATTACCAAGGGAATTCCAACATCGCTTGTTCAGTTGAATGTGGCTGCAATTTTGGGAATTGGTGTGGCCAAATTAGGGACAAAGAATATCTTTAAGAGAACTGAAGTCAAAAAATTCTTTCTCATGTGGATCATTGCTCCGGTTATAGCCTTCAGCTTGTCATTGACTTTGATTTATATTGTTGATAAATTGGGCTACCTCTGATGGTCGTAATTCTGTTCTGCTCAAATTTTAAGTAGTTTGATTTTATTGTGACGAGTTTATCCTGTCCTGAAGTATGGATGTTGGAATCAAAGGTGTAGGTACAAAATAAAAGGCCATTTGTGAAAATGGCCTTTTCCTTTGCAATCGAATGAGGTTTATGTTAGCTTAACTGCGCCAGCGATTCTTTTATTCTTTTGGCTGCTTCTGTCAATTCGGCTTCTGAAGTGGCATAGCTAAGTCTGATGCAGTCAGGATTTCCGAAAGCTTCGCCAGGCACCAGGGCAACATGAGCCTGATCGAGCAGGTAGTTGCAAAGGTCTGTGCTGTTTGAAATCGTGATGTCGTTGTTTTTTTTGCCAAAATACCAGGTTACATCCGGGAAGAAGTAAAAAGCGCCATCGGGAATATTGGTTTTAAAGCCGGGAATGTCGTTGATAAGCTTAAGAAATAAATCGCGTCGTTTTCTGAAAACTTCAATCATGTTTTTAAGTTCTTCAGATTCGGCCGGATTGGTAAGTAAAGCTGCAATACTTGCTCTTTGCGAAATAGAACTTGCACCAGAAGTGAATTGTCCCTGGATTTTATCACATGCTTTTGCAATATCAGGCGCTGCAACACAATAGCCTAAACGCCAGCCTGTCATGGCAAATCCTTTTGAAACGCCATTGATGATAATAACCCTGTCTTTAATTGACTCAAATTGAGCAATTGATTCGTGTTTGCCTTTAAAATTTATCAATTCGTAAATTTCGTCAGAAATAATATAAATACCCGGGTGTCTTTCAAATACAGCGGCTAATGCAGCAAGTTCTTCTTTTGAATATACAGAACCGGTTGGGTTGCATGGGCTGCTAAAAATAAAAACCTTGCTTTTGCTGGTGATAGCTTTTTCGAGCTGGTCAGGCGTAACCTTAAAATCAGTTTCAACTCCGGCCTGTATCAGTACCGATTCTCCTTCGGCAAGTTTAACTATTTCGCGGTAAGAAACCCAATATGGAGCCGGAACAATGACTTCGTCGCCCGGATTAACCAGACTTAGCATGGTGTTGGCCAGAGCTTGTTTGGCTCCGGTCGATACTACTATCTGTTCAGGTGAATAGTCAAGGTTGTTATCTCTCTTTAACTTAAGGGCAATGGCTTTGCGTAAATCAAGATACCCGTTGACCGGTGGGTAAAACGTGAAATTCTGATCAAGAGCTTCGCGGGCAGCTTCTTTAATATAGTCGGGCGTATTAAAATCGGGTTGCCCGATGCTTAAGTTGATAACGTCAAAGCCCTGTTCTTTCAATTCTCTGCTGCGCCTGGTCATTGCCAGCGTTTCCGATTCAGCTAATTTGTTAATTCTGTTAGATAGTATATTCATGGGTATCTTTTTTTATTCTTGTACGAAATGAGAAAGGTGACAAATTTAATGAATTTAAAATGTGGGATACAAGCATTTTATATGCTAAAAACTTGAAAATTTGCGACCTTTGTCCGATTGTAAAGTGTTAATCAGCTAAATTTTGAAATTATGCGTGATGTTTTATTGATGTTAATTCCCTCCTTGCTCGTAGGTGTTACAGTTTTTGCTTTGTTAAAGATATACCTGAAATCTCAAACAGAACAACTTAATCACGAATATAAAGCAGAAAGGTTGCGGTTGATAAGTCCTGTTCGTCTTCAGGCGTACGAACGAATGGTGATGTTGCTCGAAAGGATAACACCCTCTCAGCTGGTTATGCGTAATATGATGCCCGATGGCTCTGCAGCTGAATTGCAAAGTGCCTTGGTTGGTAATATAAGAATGGAATTTGAGCATAATCTCTCTCAACAGCTTTATATTTCGTCAAATGCCTGGGAACTGATTAAAAATTCACGTGAAGCTGTTATTGCTTCCATTAATGCAGCCGCCAGTCAGCTTGCAGATGATGCTTCGGCAACAGACCTGGCTCAAATGATTTTTCAGTACGAGATGAATAAAGAATTTTCAACTGTTCACAAAGCACTGGAGTTTCTGAAGAATGAGGCGCGCCAGTTATTTTGAATTTTACCGATTGAGGTGATGCCCTATTCTTTTTGAGAAAAATATTTCAATAATGAATAAAACTAAAAACCGCAAACCGGATTTCCCGGTTTGCGGTTTTTGCTGTTTCAAACAATTTTAATTAACTGTAAATTTTTGTACAGCTCTTCCACTTTCAGTGTCAATAAGTATAAAATAAATACCACTTCTGAGGTTGCTTACATCAAGCTTGCAGTTGTATTCATTAACCTCTGTTTTGAAGACTTCAAGTCCGCTCAAATCTGTAATTCTCAGCAAATCAATTTTTACCGGAGATTCAACCTGCATATGGCCAGCTGCAGGGACAGGATAAAGTTTGATTTGTTGTGATAAATTATTTTCTCCAATGCCTTGAGGGCCTACCTGTATATAGGCTACCTTGGTTTCGGTAGATTGTGTGGAGCCATTATTTACTGTGAGCGAAATGGTGTAGTTGCCGTTTGCGTTAAAAGTGTGTGAAGGGTTTTGAATGTTAGAAGTGCTTCCATCTCCAAAATCCCACGACCATGAAATTATGTTTCTTTCGTTATTTACCAGAGTGGTGATTTGTTTTACAGGTAATTTGTCTCTGAAAGAACCCGGGGCTGTTGCCTGTATTACATTTCGAAGTGTAATTTGACCGGTAGCACCGTTCACATCGCAAACATACCAGTATAATCCTGTGCCGCTTGTAGGAATCTGCAGGGTGTGCAATAATCCGGCCTGATTGTATATCTGAACAACGGCCTGAGAAGTAGTAATGTCAGGTGTTTCAGAATAATTGTGGATGTAATATTGGTAAGTGCCATTAAACATTTGGTAAATAGTCATAGTTTCAGGGCCATATCCTGTGGTAATGTCATAATCCAGCAAGGCGTAAGGTGCTGAAGTTGCATTTCCTTCATTGTTGTAGAAAATGTGATGGGCCTGTCCTTCAATCTCAGGTGTGTTCAAATGTGAATCCAGGTCAGATGGCGAAGCGCCCCAGTTAAGTACAAATCTCATGTTGCCTGCTGCCAGGATGGGCGATAATGAAATATTGAGTGTGAGCGAGCCTCCGGCAGGAATCACTACCTGATTATTTGAGTAGGTGATAAAGTCGGCTGCTGAGCAGGTAACAGTGCTGGAGTTTTCAGTTGATTGGTCTGCAAAGTTAACTGTCAATGGCGCAGCTCCTGATGTTTGACTGGCGGCGAAATTGGCAACCAATACACCCGCAGGTACATTGTTGATTGTGTAATTGCCATTGTTGTCAGTAATCGCAGATAAACCTGCAATACTTACCAGCGCTCCAGCAACAGGATTGCCA
This sequence comes from Lentimicrobiaceae bacterium, assembly GCA_020636745.1. Taxonomy (NCBI): domain Bacteria; kingdom Pseudomonadati; phylum Bacteroidota; class Bacteroidia; order Bacteroidales; family Lentimicrobiaceae; species Lentimicrobiaceae bacterium. Next base: position 101,053 of record JACJXH010000008.1, read on the forward strand.
TTGGTGGCGTTGGTTACCTGGCCTGTCAGAGTGGAGTTGCCCACTGTGCCTCCTGTAACTGTAATGTAGCCGTTTTTGGTTTCTGTATCAGAGCCACTGGCTCCATTAACCGTGAGGCTGACATTGTATGTTCCGGCTGTATTGTACGTGTGAGAGGGGTTTTGCAAAGTGCTGGTTGTGCCATCTCCAAAATTCCACAGCCATGAAGTTATATTTTTGCTGTTCAATAATCCATGGTTGTTTTCTTTTTCAGGATATGTTTCTTTGAATGTGCCAGGAGCATTGGCCTGAATTGTATTCTTTATGGTTATCTGTCCATTGGCGCCATTAATATCGCAAACATACCAGTAGAGCCCTGTGCCTGATGTGGGAACCTGAAGGGTTTGTATCAGGCCATTCTGATTGTAGATTTGCAATACAGCCTGTGAAATGGTGATGGCTGGGCTTTCAGAATAGTTATGGATATAATACTGGTAAGTGCCATTAAACATCTGATAGATGGTCATCGTTTCTGGTCCGTACCCTGATGTAACATCGTGATCAAGAGCTGCATAGGGCGCCGAGGTTGCACTACCCTGACTGCTGTAAAAAATATGATAAGCCTGTCCTTCAATGGCGGGTGTGTTTAAGTGAGAGTCAAGGTCGGTTGGTTCTGCACCCCAGTTGAGTACAAATCGCATGGAGCCTTCCATGAGGGTTTGCGAGAGTGAAATGTTCAGGTTCAACGTTTGCCCGGGCTCAATTACTACCTGGTTGTTAACGTAGGTAATATATCCTTCTTTTGAACAACTGACAGTGTGAGAACCTTCGGTGGATAAATCGAAGAAATTAACACCAAGGGGAGCTTCACCCTGGGTAACATTCGAGTTGAAATCTGCGTTTAAGGTGCCAGCCGGAATATTGCTGATAGTGTAATTTCCGTTTTCGTCTGTTGTTGCAGTTAAACCTGCAATACTTACCAATGCACCTTCTATAGGTGAGCCGTCAAATGCATCGGTAACAAGTCCTGTTAGGCTGTTAGTTTGGGATGTGGTGGTTGTAAAACTGAAATCATCCACCATAAAAATAAAAGCATCATTAGAAACGCACTGAATGCCTACATAAATAGTTTGTCCGTTATAAGCATTTAAATCAAATGTTTTTTGTTCCCAGATATCTGCTGGAGCGGTCAAATAATTGCTGCCCGATATGATGGTGAAACTTTCGGGCGAAGCATCTGTTGTTGAAACCCCAACTTTATAACGTTCGAGGCCATATTGGGCGGTGTAGGATTTTACCCAAAAGGACACAGAAGTGCCTGAGCCTGCTACTAAAGGCGGGGAAATTAACCAATCATTGTTCGGTGGCGTTTGTGCAGCAAAACTTGCTGCAAATTTACTACCCGAATGGGGCTGGATAGTAGTGGTTGTCATTGGAGGTGTGGTTGACGACGGGTTGAAAATCATAAAGCCCATAGGCGAATATTGATTTTCAAATTCAATGCCCTCTATTCCCCATGTTTCAGAACCGTCAACATCAACAACAGTCCAAGGCGCAAATTCAAGACTGAAATTTGTGTAAGATTCAAATCCGTCGCTAAAATCAGTTAAGCTTTGAGCAGACGAAAGCAACACTGATTTTTGGATGTTTTCCGTTGGGATTTTGGCTTTTCCAGCTACTTTCTGATACGATTGTGCTGATGCGTTTATACAGAAAAGCGCTGCAAGAATGGTCAGTAGGTAGTTTTTTCTCATGGCTGAAAAGTTTAATTTGCCTCAAATATAACCAGACTTCTTCTCGATTCAAAATGTATGTTAATAAAATAATATAAGAATTTCTGATTTTGGAGATATTATTGGAAATTTGTTCAATCTAAGCGAAATGCTTTGACGGATTTTGTTATAGATTGATATTGTGACTTATGCTTGAGACTTTGTGAAGATAAAAGGGATGTATGATTTGTCATTTGGGTGAGGATATTTAATTATTTATTTTCTGCTTTGTCCTGTTCATAGGGGTTTGGTTTATAAAATCTGGCTATGGGATATTTAATGGGAGATTCGTTTTGTCAGGTTGATTTTGTTATTTATGGCATAGGCTGGATTTTTATTTTTCAACAGAAATGTTGCTCCGTAAATAAGCATGGCTGCCCTTTACCTGGGCAGCCATGCAGCATGAAAATAAATTAATCGAAATGTTAGTTAATCACCTGTATTTTGTGAGAAATCTGACTTCCCCCTGCATTTAAAATCATGATGTAAAGACCTGAAGGGAGATTGGTAACGTCAATGTTAATTTTGTGCTGGTTCTCATTCAACATTCCAAGGTCGTTGTTTTTTACGATTTTTCCTGTTGAACTTACCAGTTGGTAACTAACCTGGGCACTGTTTCTTAATGAAAACTCGGTGTAAACCTGATCTTTTACCGGGTTTGGATATACCGTGAGGCTTTCCTGATTAAATGAGTTTTCTTCAATGCCAGTAGTGTTACCGAGCGATACAAACGGGCCGCCGGCGGGCAGAACAGCGTATAGTCCAAAAGCAGCTCCGTTGTTGTTGTTCTCGGGGCTCAGGAATCCTGAAGCGATTACCGTCATTGCCACGCCTTCAAGTCCTAAATCAGCTAATGGGGCGTTAAAGGTTGCAACAGTTTCTGTGCCACTTTCTCCTCTGATATCAAGTTGGTAGTTTTCTGAAGGTAATTCAAGGTATCCTGCAAATTGTCCATAAGCCAGATTGTCCACAACTGTGCCGGCACCGGCATATGTTTCAACCACATCAACTACAGGAGCGTCGGTTGAGCCATGAAAGACAAGAATGTCAGTATTCCCTGCGTTTGAGGCAGCTTCGCGTCCCATGGCATAAACATAAATGTCAAAAGGAGTAGCAGGGTTGTAACCGGCAGGCACCACAATGCCGTTGGCAACAAGAATGTAAGTTTCGCCATCCATCAGATTGTAGGTAAACCTGGCTAAAGCATTGGTAGTATCGGTAGAGTTGGCGGGTTGAATCACAACGTCGAAGTCAACGCCGGCCGGAGCATCAATAAAAGGAGAAGCTGTGCGGAAAGCAAAATTATCAAGCAACAGCTGGTCGTTCAGCCATACATCCACCTGGGAGGCTGCAGCATCAGCAGAGTTGTGGATAACCTGTACGCGAGCGGTTGGGGTGTAAACCGGAAGTTCAACCAGTTCGCCACCGCTTGGCAAGGCAACAAATAATCCAAAAGCAGGGCCATTGTTATTGGCGGCCGGATTTAAGAATCCTGAAGCTACTACTGTTAAGGCCTGGCCTTGTAATCCGAGAGTAGCCAAAGGGGCAGCATAGGAAACAACGGTAGCGGTTCCTGTTTCGTCGCGAACAGCCAGAACGTAGTCGTTTGTTGGTAATTCAAGGTATCCGGCGAAATCGCCATAGGTGAAGTTGTCAATAATAGTACCTGCGCCAACGCCTGTTTCAACCACATCAACTACAGGAGCATCGGTTGAGCCGTGGAAAGCGAGCACATCTGTATTGGCTGCGTTTGAGGCAGCTTCGCGTCCCATGGCATAAACATAAATGTCAAAAGGAGTAGCAGGGTTGTAACCGGCAGGCACCACAATGCCGTTGGCAACAAGAATGTAAGTTTCGCCATCCATCAGATTGTAGGTAAACCTGGCTAAAGCATTGGTAGTATCGGTAGAGTTGGCGGGTTGAATCACAACGTCGAAGTCAACGCCGGCCGGAGCATCAATAAAAGGAGAAGCTGTGCGGAAAGCAAAATTATCAAGCAACAGCTGGTCGTTCAGCCATACATCCACCTGGGAGGCTGCAGCATCAGCAGAGTTGTGGATAACCTGTACGCGAGCGGTTGGGGTGTAAACCGGAAGTTCAACCAGTTCGCCACCGCTTGGCAAGGCAACAAATAATCCAAAAGCAGGGCCATTGTTATTGGCGGCCGGATTTAAGAATCCTGAAGCTACTACTGTTAAGGCCTGGCCTTGTAATCCGAGAGTAGCCAAAGGGGCAGCATAGGAAACAACGGTAGCGGTTCCTGTTTCGTCGCGAACAGCCAGAACGTAGTCGTTTGTTGGTAATTCAAGGTATCCGGCGAAATCGCCATAGGTGAAGTTGTCAATAATTGTACCTGCGCCAACGCCTGTTTCAACCACATCAACTACAGGAGCATCGGTTGAGCCGTGGAAAGCGAGCACATCTGTATTGGCTGCGTTTGAGGCAGCTTCGCGTCCCATGGCATAATCATAAATGTCAAAAGGAGTAGCAGGGTTGTAACCGGTAGGTACTACAATGCCGTTGGCAACAAGAATGTAAGTTTCGCCATCCATCAGATTGTAGGTAAACCTGGCTAAAGCATTGGTAGTATCGGTAGAGTTGGCGGGTTGAATCACAACGTCGAAGTCAACGCCGGCTGGAGCATCAATAAAAGGAGAAGCTGTGCGGAAGGCAAAATTATCAAGCAACAACTGGTCGTTTAACCAAACATCAACCTGAGCGGCTGCAACATCAGCAGAGTTGTGGATAACCTGTACGCGAGCCTGACCAAAAATGGATAGCGGTAAGATTATCATTATAAAAATAAAGGAACGGAGTAAAAGTTTGTAAGTTTTCATGGCTCATTGTTTTTAATGATTACCCCAAATAAACAGAAGTGAGGATATAATGTTCAACATAAAAGACAAAAAGATAAACAAAAAATAGTTAAAAAATTGTTAAAAATGTTGTAAATAGCTTAAAATAAGGAATAAATAAAATATTAAATTTTTTCTGTGTTGTTAATAATGTGTAATGAAATATGGATAAAGATAAACAAAAATAAGAAGGGCTGAACTTTTTTATGGCGATGGTGTTTTTTAGTAAATACCTATAAATGATGATTAACCTGATTAAGATGTTTAATGAAACAGATCGCCGCCTTGCCGGATTTATGGCTTCTAATGGAATTGGGATACTAAGGCTGAGTATAGGGGTTGTTTTTGTTTGGTATGGTGTGTTGAAATTTTTTCCGGATGTTAGTTCGGCAGAAAATATTGCCACCCAAACAATTGAAAAGATTTCGTTCGGCTATCTTGAAGGTCGCCATGCAATGTTGGTGCTTGCAATTTGGGAAACCTTAATTGGAGTTGGTTTATTATTTGGTATATTCTTACGCGAAACACTGCTGTTGCTTTTTTTGCAAATGGCGGGCACATTTACTCCGCTTTTTTTCTTTCCGGCTGAAACATTCAGCATATTTCCATGGGTTCCGACCCTTTAAGGTCAGTATATTATTAAAAATTTGGTATTGATCTCTGCGGGGATTGTCATTGGGTCAACAGTGAGAGGCGGCCGCCTGATTTCAGAACCTGCAAAAGAGGATGATAATGATTTTTCTAACCCTTAATTCTATAAAAATGCCTGTATTTGAAATCAAGCAGATTGTTGAAACAGATTTAGCTACTTGTTGGGATTTTTTTTCTGATCCTCGCAATCTGGCGATGATCACTCCTCCTGATATGAATTTTGTAATTAAGTATCCCCATACGATTCCTCGGATGTACAGAGGTATGATTATCAGGTATACTGTTAGTCCGATGTTTAAAATTCCATTAGAATGGGTTACAGAAATTACCCAGGTTGAGAATGAAAGCTATTTTGTTGATAATCAAATTAAAGGGCCTTTTAAGTTGTGGCATCATCAGCATATTTTTAAACAAACAGAAACGGGTGTGGAAATGACTGATATTGTAAATTATGAACTTCCATTTGGGTTAATCGGAGAATTAACAGCGAAGTCTTTGGTTGAAAAAAGAATAGAAAATATCTTTCGTTTTCGCCGTACGGTGATTGATAACAGGTTCAAAGCTCAAATACAGGACACACATTTGCTGAATAGTCTGAAATGAATTGTGAATTGATTGTATATAGTTTGTAGCTTTGCATCCTGTTTTTGAATGCTCTTTGCCTGAATATGACATCTGCCAAAACTTCTGTGATTGCCGGAGCCTTTGCAATATGCCTTAGTGCTGTGCTTTGGGGGCTCGATGGTATTGTGCTTACGCCCCGGTTGTATAATTTAAATGTTGGGTTAGTTGTGTTTGTGCTGCATGCACTTCCGTTTCTCATCATGAATTTATTTTTATATAAGGAGTACAGGTTGCTGAAGGTGCTTTCGCAAAAAGAAATATTATATCTTTTTCTTATTGCTTTAATGGGAGGTGCAATTGGGACAATGGCGATTGTCAGGGCTCTTTTTCTGGTTGAATTCCGCGATTTAACCATTGTTGTTCTGCTGCAGAAGCTTCAACCCATTTTTGCGATTGCTCTTGCCGCTATCTTGCTTCGTGAGCGTGTGAAAAAGAATTTTTTCTTATGGGCTTCCTTGGCTATTATAGCAGGCTATTTCTTAACTTTTGGCTGGGGGCTTCCTTACCTGGGCTCTGATTCCAAAACGGCCCTTGCTGCTGCTTACTCCCTGCTGGCAGCATTTTCATTTGGTTCTGCAACTGTGTTAAGTAAGGGGGTTCTTCACCGGTTACCATTTCAGGCTGCAACCTTCTTCCGGTATGGTTTTACTACCATTATTATGTTGGTATTTGTTATAGTTACCGGTACCATTTCCGGAATAGCGGGTGCTACTTCTCATAATTGGTTGATTATTCTTATCATCACATTTACTACCGGCTCCGGAGCTATTTTTCTTTACTATTATGGATTGCGCAAGGTCAAGGCTATGCTTGCCACCATATGTGAACTCTGTTTTCCGCTGTCAGCTATAGTTTTTGATTATATTTTTCACGGCAAAGTATTGAGTGCCGTGCAATGGGTGAGCGCAATGGTGATGTTGATTGCCATTGTCAGGCTTAGCATCGGGGGTAATACTGAAAAAAAAGCCTGAAAGTGAAGATGTGTCGCTTATTTATTTGGCTTTATATTCAATGTCGTTGTTGTTCATTATATTAGTATATTTGAGTTGAATTTAAATGTTTAGGAGTATTGTGCTCTTTTTTATTTCATTTTAGTTATTTTGTTGATTATCAAGTTGGTAATTTAAATGCAATCTAGGATCAAATATAATTTTACTCTATTAATTGTTGAAGATATTTCCTCCAACTATCTTTTTCTTGAGTCTGCTATCGGAAGGTGTTTTAAAAAAGTCTTACATGCCCCGAGTGGCCTCGAAGCGGTTGAATTGTGTAAAAATAACCAGGATATTGGCCTTGTGCTTATGGATGTGAGTATGCCTGTCATGAATGGCTTTGATGCCACCAGGTTAATTAAAGACTTTCGACCTGATTTGCCTGTAATCGCACTTACTGCTTATATCATTGATCAGCTGGAAGAGAAGCTGAAGGATGCAGGCTGCTCTGATTTCATGCTAAAGCCATTTGACTATCAGGAGCTTGAGGGTAGAATTGCCCAACTTTTATCTTCGAGGCAAAGCAGATAATTGTATTTAAAACGAATCGCTATCCAATTATTATTTGCTTCTCTTCTGAAATACAAAGAATGCGTATCCGCTGAAAATCAGTGTGGTAATGATTTGAATCCAGATGGGGGTTGCAAAAAGCCCCGGACCAATTAAAGTCAGTGAAACAAACACAGCCTTTAATATGTAATAGGCTGTTTTGCTTAATACGATGGCACTTGCCATGGCTATAAAGTTATTTTTAATTTTTGAGCTTAGTAAAAAGAAAAGCCAGACATTGAGCGTGAGTTCTATTGTAATCAGTAGCATTTTGTAAAAAACAGGATGCGCTGACACTGCAAATGAGAACAGAGGAAGAGTTAAGGCAAGCAGGTATGCATTTCTTTTATCGCTATGCAGCATGGCCAGAATCAAAACAAGTCGCATGGGTTCAATCAAATAAACCGGAAAGTTTAAGACGTGCGACAATGCAGGCGTAAAATAGATAAGCAGTATGGCCGCAGAGTTAATGATAATAGATCTGATTATCAGTGGTCTTGGTAAAGAAATGTTGTTCATGGCGAATACTGCGTTTTGTGAATTAATTCAGGTTTTGTCTTTTATTATGCAGGCATACAAAGATAATTTTTTTTTGTTTCGTGCGATTTCTTGCCTTCGCTGTTTCATTTTCTTTCAAATTGAGTATTTTTACAGTTTAATCTGATATTCCGGGCTGGAATCTTGATAAGATGTAGCTGAATTGAATGAAATTAACTGTAGTTTATGAAACGTCGTGATTTTATTGCTAAAAGTGTTAGTGCCGGCATAGTGGCTGGTGCTGCCGGAAGCTTGGGTGGAATCGTAAATCTGGCCACAGCTGCGCAGGCTCAGAAAAATTGGGACTTAGTTGCTGTTCGCGACGGTGAGCCTGAAGTGATGTTTGAAAGGGCCATTGCTTCCTTGGGCGGAATGGCCAGATATGTAAAAAAAGGACAGAAAGTTGTTGTAAAACCAAATATCGGATGGGATGTTGTTCCTGAAAGAGCTGGGAATACCAACCCTAAACTGGTCGGTCGAATTGTAAAACATTGTCTTGACGCCGGCGCTGCCGAGGTTTATGTGTTTGATAATACCTGCGATGCATGGAACCTGTGCTACAAAAATAGTGGCATTGAAAAAGCCGTAAAAGACGCCGGTGGTAAAATTGTCCCGGGAAATACGGAGAATTACTATAAACCCATAATTATCCCCCGTGGCAAGCGGTTGAAAGAAGCCAAAGTGCATGAATTAATTCTTAATTCAGATGTGTTTATCAATGTGCCTGTATTAAAACATCATAGCTCGGCAAGTCTTTCTCTTTCAATGAAAAATTTAATGGGAGTCGTTTGGGACAGAGGTTATTGGCACAGGAATGATTTGCATCAATGCATTGCTGACTTTGTTTCCTGGCGCAAACCTACCCTGAATATTATTGATGGTTACCGAGTGATGATGCGCAACGGGCCTCGGGGCGTTTCTACTGCTGATGTTGTTACAATGAAACAAATGATAGTTTCAGCTGATATTGTTGCTGCTGATGCTGCTGCTGCACGCATTTTCGGAAGTAAACCTGAAGAGATTGATCATATCAGAATTGCCCATGAAATGAAACTGGGAAATATGTTGTTGGATCAACTCACCATAAACAGAATTAAAATCTGATATGCATCGGTTATCCTGGCTCAAGGCTGTTCGTGTAGCCGTTTCAATGCTATTCTTTCTTTCGGTAGGGTTGATTTTTATTGATTTAGTGCAGTGGATTCCGGTAAAAATTATCAACGCCATTACCTGGACACAATATGCCCCTTCTTTGATTAGTTTCTTTACTTCTCCCGGTTTCGCAGCCGCAGGTTTTATCCTTTTTACTATTCTTACACTGCTTTTGGGAAGAGTTTATTGTTCTTCTGTTTGTCCGTTAGGAACTTTTCAGGATATTATTTACAGGATGGGCCGACGGTTTTTTAAACAAAAACCTTTAAAGTATTCAAAGCCCAAAAATATACTGAGGTATACCGTGCTTGTTGCCGTAATCATTTCATTTATATCCGGTACATCACTTCTGCTTTCGCTTCTGGATCCTTACAGTAATTTTGGAAGAATTACAGGTGATATTTTCAGACCCGCTTTTCAATTTGTGTCAAATAGCCTGGCAGCTGTACTTGAGCGACAGGATATTTTTTGGCTGGCCCGAAAAGATTTAAAAGGGATTCATACATCGTCGGTTGTTTTTGCATCGGGCTTTCTTTTTCTGGTAGTGATCATGTCCTTTTCACGCGGACGGCTCTTTTGTAATACGCTTTGTCCTGTTGGTGCTTTACTCAGTATTTTCTCCCGGGGCTCCCGCTTGCGGATTGTACTTGATAAATCGAGCTGCAATAGCTGCGGCCAGTGCAGTAAGGTGTGTAAAGCCCAGTGTATCGACATTAAAAGCAAAGAGGTGGATTTTACAAGGTGTGTGGCTTGCTTCAATTGTTTAAGCGCCTGCCCTTCTGATGGTGTCTTGTATTCTTCACGGAAAAGTACGCCCTATATTCCTGAAGATGAGAAATTACAGGCAAGCTCCGGCAAACGCAGAACCATTTTAAAGGCCATTTTATTAACAACAGCATTTACATCTGTTAAGGCATTTGCAACCCGGTTAAAGGGCGGCGAAAAACCTACCGAAATTCCTGAAGATAAAAAGCTGGTTGCTACTCCGCCTGGCTCTGGTAGTCATGAACATTTTAATTTATTCTGTACGGCCTGTCATTTATGTGTGAGTGCTTGTCCGACTCAGGTTTTGCAACCTTCCTTTTTACAGTACGGACTTCATGGGCTGATGCAACCTTACATGGATTATCATTCAGGATTTTGCAATTTTGAATGTACACTTTGTGCAGAAATTTGCCCGGCTGATGCTATTAAAATAGTGAAACCTGAGCAAAAAAAGAGGGTTCAACTTGGAGTGGCCCATTTTATTGAGAAAAACTGCGTGGTTTACACTGACAATACTGCTTGCGGAGCCTGTTCCGAACATTGCCCTACAAAGGCTGTAAACATGGTTCCTTATAAAAATGGCCTGACAATTCCTGAAGTCAATGATAAAATTTGCATTGGCTGTGGCGCATGTGAATATGCTTGTCCAACCAGGCCTTACCGCTCTATCTTTGTTGAAGGAAACGCTGTTCATCAATTGGCTGATGAGCCTGTTCAGGAAAAAATTGAACTTCAAAAGACCACAGAAGATTTTCCTTTCTGATAAGACAAAACGTAGATTTTATACCCCATTCCTGTTTTGTCAGTAACATTTTGTTCGATAAATCCATGGGTGTATTCCTGGAAAGAATCATACATTTTATTTGTCAATTCAACAGATTGCCCCAAAAAAAAGAGCCGTAATTGACGGCTCTCTTTATAGGTGATTGTATGTTTTTAAGACATTGTGTATTTCTTAAAAATCTGGTCGGAATGGAGCAGAAGATCAATGTATTGAGCTCTCTTGTAAATGTATGGGTCTTTGACATTGGCTTTGGATAATTTGCCTCTGAAGGCTTCAAGGCTATCAAAACCATGTTTAGACATAAATTTCTCGAGGTCAGCCAGAATATTTGTAATGGTCTCAGGCTTTTGCTTGTATAAAACACTTACAATTTGCACTGTGTCGGTTCCGGCAAGTATCATTTTGGCTATATCGCTGCCAGTGTAAACTCCCGATGAACCGCAAATGGATGCATTTGTGTTTTTATATAATAATCCGGCATATCTTAAAGCGAGTTTGTAATCACCTTCATTGCTCAGATTAAAGGGGGTGCTGTGTTGCAATGAATCGAGATTAATGTCAGGTTCAAACATTCTGTTAAAAAGCACAAAGGCTTTTGCACCTGCTTTTTCCATACGTTTGATAACCTGTAACGGATTGCTGTAAAACGGGCTAAGTTTTACACTTACAGGGATTTTTACCTTTTTACAAACCTGTTCTACAACCGAAACCTGTTCGTCTTCAATTGATTTTGCATCGGTTTCAAAGTCGCGCGGAACAGAGAAAAAATTCAATTCAAGTCCGTCAACTCCTGTTTTTTCGATAAGTCCGGCGTACTCAACCCAGGTGTCGCTGAAAACACAGTTTAAACTTGCAATTAAAGGAATGTTGACCGACTCTTTTGCCTCTTTTAGCTTCAGAAGATGTTCTTCTGGTCCGGCATGTTCCATTCCAGGATAAAGGCTTATCATTTCAGCGTTGCGTTCGTTATACAGCTCCATTTCGTCCTGAAACTGTATGCTTTCCAATTGTATTTGCTCTTCAAACAAAGATTTGTAAACAACAGCTGCAGCCCCGGCTTCTTCAAGCCTGCGCAACATCTCAATGTTGTTTACCATATTGCTTGAACCCACAATTATTGGATTCTTTAGCTGAATACCCATGTAATTCACTGCCAGTTTTGTCATATGAAATCTCCTTGTGTGATTAATTTGCACTTGAATCGTTCGTATAACAATGAGTGAAAGGATTTTGTTCTCATTGATTTTGATTTTTATTTTTTGATAAGTCAAATTGTATAAAGGTGTCACACTTTTTTGGGGTCATTAAAATGATGAAGCAGGTTTTCATTTTTTTTTGGAAGAGGAAGGCATTTTTTTAGGGTCCAACTTCTCATTTCGGCCTGTTATGTTTTTACACTAACGAATTGCGAATGCCTACAAACATCTATTGCGGAGCATATGTAGACTCTCTTCATTGTTGTTTTAGTGTGTGTAAATTGGTTAAAAATCTTAATTAAATTGAATATAAATAGAGGGTTTTCGATATAAAGGTGATTGATTTTTGGCCTCAATTCTCTATAAATAAGTAATTTTGCGGTGCTTTTTAAGAAAGAGTGCGAGTAATTGTTAATGAGCGTTTTAAACAAAAACTAAAATGACAAAAAAGAAAAATTTTGTTACGTGTGACGGAAATTATGCCGCTGCGCACATTGCTTACATGTTTAGCGAAGTAGCTGCTATTTACCCTATCACGCCATCTTCAACCATGGCAGAGTACGTAGATGAGTGGGCTGCTCATGGACGGAAAAACATTTTTGGTGAAACTGTAAAAGTTGCAGAAATGCAATCGGAAGCTGGTGCTGCCGGAGCTGTTCATGGCTCTCTTCAGGCTGGAGCCTTAACAACAACCTATACTGCTTCGCAGGGATTGTTGCTGATGATTCCGAATATGTATAAGATCTCCGGTGAATTGCTGCCGGGAGTATTCCATGTTTCTGCAAGAAGTCTCGCAGCACAGGCCCTGTCAATTTTTGGTGATCATTCTGATGTTTATTCTACTCGTCAGACTGGTTTTGCAATGCTGGCAACAGGTAGCGTACAGGAGATTCTTGACCTGGCAGGGGTTGCCCATCTGACCTCCATTAAATCAAGAGTGCCGTTTTTACATTTCTTCGATGGTTTCCGTACTTCACATGAGATTCAGAAAGCTGAAGCTCCTTCAACCGAAGATATGGCTGCATTGCTTGATTGGGATGCCCTTAAAGCTTTCCGTGAACGCGCATTAAATCCGGAGCACCCTGTTACCAGAGGTACAGCTCAGAACCCTGATATCTACTTCCAGTCTCGCGAAGCCGCTAATAAATTTTACGATGTGCTTCCCGATATGGTTGAGGATTATATGCGTCAGATTACCAAACTAACCGGACGTGAATATCATCCGTTTACCTATTATGGTGCACCTGATGCTGAAAATGTTTTGATTGCCATGGGATCTATTACCGATACCATTAAAGAGGTAATTGATCATCTGAATGCCAAAGGTGAAAAAACCGGCCTTGTGTCTGTACATCTTTACAGGCCTTTCTCAGCTAAATATTTCTTCAATGTAATGCCGAAAAGCGCCAAACGCATTTGCGTTCTCGACAGAACCAAAGAGCCGGGTGCTAATGGAGAACCGCTTTACCTTGACGTAAAAGAACTGTTTTATGACAGAGCCGAAAAGCCAATTATTATCGGCGGACGTTATGGTTTAAGCTCCAAAGACACCACTCCGGCTATGATTATTTCTGTAATCAATAACCTGAAAAGTGCAGAGCCTAAAAACAGATTTACCGTGGGTATTGTTGATGATGTAACTTTTACATCATTGCCAATGCTTCCTGAAATTGACCTGGCTCCCAAAGGAACTTTCCAGGCTAAATTTTATGGAATTGGTGCTGATGGTACCGTGGGCGCAAATAAAAACTCTATTAAAATTATTGGCGATACTACCGATAAATACTGTCAGGCTTATTTTGCTTATGACTCCAAAAAATCAGGTGGTGTAACAACTTCCCATCTTCGTTTTGGTGATAATCAGATTCGTTCACCATATCTGGTAAATACACCTGATTTTGTTGCATGTCATGTTCCTGCTTATCTCGATAAGTATGATATGCTGAGAGGATTAAAAAAAGGTGGAACATTCCTGCTCAACAGTATCTGGAATGCCGAAGAAACCAAAAATCACCTGCCTGACTATATGAAAAAGTATATGGCAGACAATGATATCAATTTCTACATCATCAATGCTACTGAAATTGCTGAAGAAATTGGACTTGGTGGCCGCACAAATACTATCATGCAATCAACTTTCTTCAAAATTTCTGAGGTTATTCCTTATGCTACTGCTGTAGATTATATGAAAAAGGCAGTTGTGAAGGACTTCGGTCGTAAGGGTGAAGAAATTGTGAAGATGAATCATGCAGCTATTGATCGTGGAGGTGAAGCTGTTAAAGTAGAAATTCCTGAAGAATGGAAATCTATTGAGGTTGTTGCTGCCCATGTTGAAAACGATGCCCCTGATTTTATCAAAAATGTAGTCGAACCTATCAATGCTATGAAGGGTGATTTATTGCCTGTAAGTGCATTCCTGGGTCGCGAAGATGGTACTTTCCCTGCCGGTACAACTGCTTACGAAAAACGCGGTATTGCTGTAAATGTACCTAAATGGGTGTCTGACAATTGTATCCAGTGTAACCAGTGTGCCTATGTTTGCCCTCACGCCTGTATCCGTCCTTTCCTTATTGATGAAGAGGAAATGAAAGGCTTGCCTGTAGGTACTCCGGCGCTTAAAGCTATTCCAAAAACATTCGAAGGACTTAAATTCAGAATTCAATTAAGCCCGCTTGATTGTACTGGTTGTGGAAATTGCGTAGACGTATGTCCGGCCAAAACCAAAGCACTTGTCATGGAGCCACTTGAAAGTCAGATGGAGCAAAATGACCTTTGGAATGTTATTTCTAAATCTGTTTCTTATAAAGATACAATCGTGTCAAAAGAACAGAATGTTAAAAATAGCCAGTTTGCCCAGCCACTGTTCGAGTTCTCAGGAGCATGTTCAGGTTGCGGTGAAACACCATATATTAAACTGATTACTCAGCTTTATGGCGACAGAATGATGGTTGCCAATGCTACTGGTTGTTCTTCAATTTATGGTGGTTCAGCTCCTTCAACTCCTTATACTACAAATGCAAAAGGAGAAGGTCCTGCATGGGCTAATTCATTGTTTGAAGATAATGCAGAATATGGATTTGGAATGGCTACAGCCGTTTCGAAGCTGCGCGATCGCATTGCTCAGCGCATGGAAATTATCATCAATGGCGATGCAAAGGCAGCTCTCAAAGAAGCTTGTCAGGAATGGATTGCTGGTAAAAATGATGCAGTGAAATCGCGCGAAGCATCAGCTAAAGTGCTTGATTTACTCAAGGATGAAACATCTGATGTTGCCAAAGAATTGCTGGCACTGAAACAGTATTTCGTTAAGAAATCAATCTGGATGTTTGGTGGCGACGGTTGGGCATATGATATTGGATATGGCGGACTTGACCATGTGATTGCCTCTGGCGAAGATGTTAATCTGCTTGTGCTTGATACCGAAGTTTATTCCAATACAGGAGGACAGGCTTCCAAATCTACACCTGTTGGCGCCATTGCCAAGTTTGCAGCAAGCGGTAAGAAAGTAAGAAAGAAAGATTTGGGCATGATGGCCATGAGTTATGGTTATGTTTACGTTGCCCAGGTTGCCATGGGTGCCAACCAATCACAGTATCTTAAAGCACTGCGTGAGGCCGAAGCTTATCCCGGACCATCTGTCATTATTGCCTATTCTCCTTGTATCAATCATGGTATCAGGGCTGGCATGGGTAAAGCTCAGGAACAGCAGGCCAATGCAGTTGAATCGGGTTATTGGGCACTTTACAGATTTAATCCGCTTCTTGAAAAAGAAGGAAAAAATCCATTCCAGCTTGATTCAAAAGAGCCTGATTTTAGCAAATTCCAGAACTTCCTTGAATCAGAGGTACGCTATACTTCACTCAAAAAGTCATTCCCGGCCGAAGCTGCAGAGCTATTCTCTGCTGCCGAGGATAATGCCAAATGGCGTTATTATGGCTACAGACGGATGAGTGAAATGGATTTTACTCCCAGATAATCGTTTTTCCTTTCAAAGGAATATGTAACTTTGAAGCCGGGATTTTTCCCGGCTTTTTATTTTTAAACAATCATGAAACATATCTTATACCTGGCTACTGCTATCATTTTAATTACATCCTGCAAACAGGAAAAAAGTAATAACAAAGCGCAGAATGATTTAAAATCAATTCATGAAACAACTTTAAAGTCAGCTGATTCTTCGGCAAATAACAAGTTGGGCAATGAATACATGGTACTTGGTACATTGTATCAGCAAAAGGCCGGTGAATACCGGGCATTGTGCTATCAGGCCTTTAACCTTGGCAAATTAATGCTTGATGCTGATTTGAAAGATGCTTCTGTTGATAAACATCGTATTGTAATTCTTGATGTTGATGAAACAGTGTTGGATAACAGCCCTTTTCAGGCAAAGTGCATCAAGGAAGGGACTAATTATCCGGTAAACTGGGATGAATGGTGTAAAAAATCGTCGGCTATGCCGTTACCGGGCGTTCTCGATTTTCTGAGTTATGCCAAATCTAACGGTGTGAGTATTTATTATGTAACTAACAGAAAGTCACACCTGAAAGAAGCTACAATTAATAATTTAGTTGTAATGGGTTTTCCGCAGGCTGATGCCGAACATGTGATTACCAGGACAACAGATGATAGCAAAGAGGGCAGGAGGCAGGAACTGGCATCAAAATATCATATCTCACTGCTGTTTGGTGATAATCTGAATGATTTCTCCAATGTGTTTGAAAAGAAAGATTCATATACCAGAGCTGCCAGCGTGGATGAGTATAAAAATGAGTTTGGAAGGAGGTTTATTGTTCTGCCAAATGCTATGTATGGTGATTGGGAATTAGCCCTTTACAATTATGATTCAAAGTTGAGTGATTCCACTAAGTCTGCTCTCAGGCATGAGGCTTTGACGGGTTTTTAAGTCAGGCTGAGATAATTTTGTCCATAGCCACATCGTGCTCGTCAACAGGAATGTGATTGAAGATTTGAAAATCAAAACAGATTCCCACTTTTACAGCACTGAGCGTTTGCAAAAACCGGTCGTAATATGCTTTTCCACGCCCCATACGGTTGTTTTGTCTGTCAAAAGCTATACCTGGCACAATGATAAGCTCAATTGAATTGTAGTCAGTAAATAACGCTCCGTCAGGCTCCGGTATCTGGTAAAGATCCCCTGAAATCAAATTTTTTTCGCCGGTATATTCTTTCAGGTTCATGGTTTCACCGTCAACAGTGGGCAATATTATTCTTTTGGCAGAAGCCCACTTTTGAATGGAGGTATGGGTAAAGACTTCACCGGGTATTGACCAGTACATCATTATTGTATTGGATTGAACGAACTCCGGCAGAGCCTCAATTTGTTCCATGATTGAACGGGATTTTGAAAAGTATTGTTCCTGGTCAAGATCGCCTTTTAATTTTTTTACGATTTTTCTGATTTCCTTTTTAGCTTCGTCTGTTGATCTCATGGCTTATTCTCATGGTTTTTGGATTGAGCAAAGTTATAGAAACGTGTTTGTCAGAAATATGAAATATTGCACTAAAAAGAAAGCCGGTGAAAACCGGCTTTTTTTTTAGTGCGGATGATGTTTAATTGATGTCTAATATAAATGGAAGGCGGGCTTGTACACCACTCATTTTCGAGAATGATTGTATTTCTTTCAGGTATGGGTACATATTGCCCAATTCGTTTCTAAGCATGGTTTCTGAAGGAGAGCCTGTGATATCTTCCATAAGTTCAGTGAAAGGATCTTTCTGTTCGGGAAGTGAGGTCAGGCGGTAGTCTTCAATTTTGGCCATTTTAGCAGCAATTTCAATGGCCTTTCTCAATCCGCCCATTTCATCAACCAGGTGAATTCGTTGACCGTCAATCCCGCTCCAGACTCTTCCCTGACCTATACTGTCAACTGCAGCGGTAGTCATCATTCTGCCGTCTGATACATGGCCGATAAATGTTTTGTAAATTCTTTCGATGCTGTTGGTCATCACTTTCTCTTCATAGGAAGTCATGGGCCTGGTTACTGATATGTAATCTGAGTTTTTATTGGTTTTAACCATATCAAATGTAATTCCCAGCTTTGAAGAAAAGAATTTCTGGAAATCTGGAATTACTCCAAATACACCGATGGAGCCGGTCAATGTTGTAGGATTAGCCAGAATGGTGTCAGCGGCACAGGCAATATAATATCCGCCTGAGGCGGCTAAGTCGCCCATGGAAGCGACAACCGGTTTCTTTTCGCGGGCAAGTTTTATCTCGCGAAGAATAACATCAGATGCAAGTGCGCTGCCGCCGGGTGAGTTGATTCTGAATACAATAGCTTTTACGTTGTCGTCAAGCCTGGCTTTGCGGATGGCGCGCGAAATTCTTTCAGAGCCAATGGCCTCATCGCTGCCTTCTCCGCCGCCAATTTCTCCGACTGCGTAGATTATAGCAATTTTATCTTTTGATCGTTTTTTTGAACTTAATGCAGGTGAATTTTTATAAGACTCGAGTTTTAAAAATTCAATCTTGTCGGTTGAACCAAGCTCAAGTTTTTCCCTCAAAAGGTCAAGTACTTGATCTTTATAGGTGATTTTATCGGCAAAGCCATATTTTACGGCGTCTTCAGCTGTCTGCAGAAGTAATGAGTCGGCAATGTTTTGTAATTTTTCAGGAGCAATATTACGGGCTTTGCTGATTTCAGACGAAATGTGTTGCCATATTGACCCAACATAAGTGAGTGTTTGCTCTTTGTTGGCCTCGCTCATTCTGTCGCTAATAAGAGGTTCAATGGCACTCTTGTATTTGCCGTGCCTGATAACCTGCGCATTAATGTCGAGCTTGTCAAGGAGTCCTTTCAGGAAAAGAACCTGACCTGTCAGTCCTTTAAAATCAATAAATCCTTCAGGATTAAGACAAATGATGTCGGCAGCTGAAGCCATATAATATGCCTTCTGCGAGTAGGTTTCGCTGTAAGCAATGACAAATTTACCTGATTGTTTAAAGTCAAGGATGGCGTTTCTGATTTCTTCCAGTGTGGCCATTCCTGAGGGTATGTCGCTTAAATTCAGATATATGCCACGGATATTTTCATCTTCTGTGGCTTTCTTTAATAAATCCATTGTTTCAAGTAACCCGGGTGTGGTTGTTTTGGACAGGAAGGATGATTGATTGAATGAAAATGGACTTACAGGGCTTCTTTCAGGGATTGCTTCGCTCAAATCAAGTGTTAGCACAGTTCCTGGTTTGACCATAACCTCTTCTTTACTTGCAAATGAAGCAATAGAAGCGATAATGATGAAAATGAAAAATAAAAATAGAAATGTCGTAAGAATAAAGCCTGCCATTGATGCAAGCATAAACTTGAAAAACTGTTTCATGGTAATTGTTTTTAATTTTTGTTTTTCAAAGATACAGCTTTTGACTTCTTTTGCTATAAAGGGTATTCAACTTTACAATCATTAAATTGGGGGAGCCTGTTTTCTGTTCAGAATATTTGAAAATATGACAGCAGTATATTTAGATGTGTGGTTTGCATGCCTGCTGTTTAGGTTTCGTCAGTGCAACTGAAACTATTAATGGCTAAATTGTCTAAATAACGATTTTAATAGTCTTAAAAACTTCCATTTAGCTTAATCCTGCTTATTTTTGCGTGCAATTAACTATAATTATTGAATAATGGAGGCAGTTTACTTGCTCCTGGGTGGTAATCTGGGTGATAGGGTGTTAAATATTGAAAAAGCCAAACAGCTTATCGAAGAGCGGGCTGGTTTAATCATCAGAGAGTCGGCATTGTATGAAACTGAGCCGTGGGGCACAACTGAATCGCCTTTTTTTCTTAATTGTACAATCCTTATCAAAACATTGCTGGAACCGGATGATTTGTTAAATGTCCTTTTGCAAATTGAAATGGAGCTTGGGCGGATTCGTACGGGGAAAATTAATGGTTCCAGAACAATGGATATTGATATTTTGCTTTACGGTCAACGGGTTCTTGATTCTGAATACCTTCAAATACCGCATCCGCGTATGCATTTGCGCAAGTTTGTGCTTATCCCCTTGAATTCCATAGCTTCTGATTTTGTGCATCCTGTCAGTGGAAGAAGTATTGGTCAATTGCTTGGTAGTTGTTCCGACGATTTGTTGGTGAATGAATATGAACCGGTGTTGCTGTAAATTCTTCTTTTTATTATGATGTATAATTTTATTGCCATCGAAGGAACTATTGGAGCAGGTAAAACATCTTTGTCTGCAATGCTGGCCGCTGAGTTAAATGCAAGGCTGATTCTTGAGCAATTTGAAGACAATGATTTTTTGCCTAAGTTCTATAAAGATCCTGCTAAATATGCCTTTCCTCTCGAGCTTTCTTTTCTTGCCAGCCGCTTTCAGCAATTAAAAAATGAACTTTCGGTTACTGATATTTTTAAACCTTTTACAATATCAGATTATTTTATCAACAAGTCGCTGATTTTTGCCCGAAAAACACTGGCTGATGATGAATATGCCTTGTATGCGAGGCTTTTTAACATCATGAACCTTTCCCTGCCAAGGCCTGATTTGCTGGTGTATCTCTATGTGTCGGTTGATCAGCTGAAGTCCAATATTGCCAAAAGAGGAAGGCCTTACGAACAAGATATCAAGCATGAGTATCTTGAAAATATTCAAAGCGGCTATTTTGAATATATTCGGCAGCAAAATGATATGAGGATTATTATTATTGATACAAATGGGATTGATTTTGTAAACAATCATGCTCATTATGAGTTAATAAAGGAACTTATCCTCGCTAAATACCCTGTTGGCGTTACCACGCTTACTCCCTGATTTTTTTTCTTTTCCTGTTAATAAAGAGAGCGCATTATTGCTGAATAAGCTTAAATTTGTCACTTAAGTTAGAATCAATTATGCTGAAAGTAATTTTACTGATCTATAGTTCGCTGTTTCCTGTTACAGGAGGGTTGAGCATAGAGCCCTGCTTTATTTCCTATGGGTCTTATCTGCTCCGGCTTCCCCTGGTTAATAGCCAGCAGTTTTTATATGCGATGGCCTTTATCCTGGCGCTTTTGTTTATTGCATTTTTCTTTTATTACAGAAAGCTGGTTGTACAAAAGAACCGGATGATTAAGCTTTTAAGTGAGCAAAATAAATCTATGCTGGTTGCCCAAAAGGAACTTCTTGAATCTCGCGATAAGGCAAAGGAATCAGACAGGCTGAAGTCTGCTTTTCTGGCAAATATGTCGCACGAAATCAGAACACCCCTGAATGCCATTATGGGCTTCTCTTCCTTGTTGCAGGATACTGATCCCGCTGAAGATGAGCGTGCGCAGTTTCTTGGCATTATTCATAACAATAGTACCAGGCTCCTCAATCTGATGGACGAAATATTTGATATCGCACAAATTGAATCGGGACTGGTTTCCATGCATCATGCGCCAGTGAATGTCAATGAAATGCTTGTTGGATTGGTTACCTTTTTTAATCTGGAAAAGGGGTTAAGCGGGAAAGATGATATTCAAATCAGAGTGAGTAAGGCCAATAAGGATAATAATTTCAAAATTGATACAGATCCTAAGAAGTTGAGACAGACTATCTATAATCTGATTGAAAATTCGTTGAAGTACACCAAGGAAGGGTATATTGAACTGGGATATAATTTTATTGAGGGCTCAATGGTCGAATTTTATGTCAGAGATACCGGGATTGGTTTTGATGCCGATTTGCTTGATGTTTTATTTAAACCATTCAGGCAGGCTGATGACAGTAATTCCCGGAAGTTTGGCGGGATTGGGCTTGGCTTGACTTTGTCGCAGAAATTTGTTGAAATTATGGGTGGCAAAATGAGAGCTGATTCAAAGCCTGGTGTTGGATCTGTTTTTTATTTTACTATTCCTTATTTGGCAGAAACAGAGTAGACTTGTCATTTTGAATGCAATTTATATGAAACAAAGAAGGCTGCCCAATGGCAGCCTTCTTTGTTTTGTTTAACATTAAGTTAACTCTGAAATTCTTTTAACGATTCCATCAGTTTCTTCCGGGTAAAGAATATCCGGCTTTTTACTGTACCAATGGACAGGTTCAGGTTTTCAGCTATTTCTTTGTATTTATAACCGGCTGTATGCATTTCAAAAGGCATGCGCTGGTCTTCTTCCAATCTTGAAATTCCGGCTTTTATTTCTTTGGTCGAAAGTGCTGACTCGGGCGATACAAAGTCTGATTTGCGGGGAATGTTCAAATAATACAGGTCTTCAGTATTGTCAACAATGGTGTTCGCTTTCTGGTTTCTGCGGTAATTGTTGATGAAGGTATTTTTCATGATGGTGTAAGTCCATGCTTTCAGGTTGGTGTCATCGGCAAATTTATCCTTGTGCGTAAGGGCTTTCAGGTAGGTGTCCTGAATCAGGTCTTTCGCTTCCTCTCTGTCATTGGTGAGCGTGTTAGCAAAATAGGAAAGGTTGTCGTGAAGACTAATAAGTTTGTGGTTGAACTCTATGGCTGTCATGGTTATCTGTTTTAAGTACAAAAGGTGTTTAACAAATATAGTGCAGAATTAAACAAATAACAAGGAAAATGGTCAATTATTTTTTCATTCTGTTGTTAAAACATGTTAAAAATGCTGTAAAAAACTGATAATAAGGTGTCTAACATTTTATTAAGATTAGGTTTAAAATGTTAAATAATTGCGGTGTTTAGGTTAAACAAAAAATTTACACAAAATTATTTCGAATTGGGACAGTGGGTGTCCTGAAATGGAGAATTCTGAATATGTAGCGACAGGTAAAATGTAAATGCAACAAAATCAAATAGATAATTAGGTTGTTGCAAGGCGCATTTATTTAATTTCTGGCCTAAAATGGGACAAATGGTGTTTAAAAAGTCGTTTTGACAAAATAAAATATATTATAAAGTATTGTAAGGTATTGATTTATTGTGTTATACAATTTGTTTAAGCTGTGGCTTATTCTTCTTGAAATGTAATTTGTTAAAATGACTTACTGTCAGTTTGTCAATCCTATTTGGTTTGAATTCCTTTTAGTAAAAGGGCGAATTCATCGGGAGTACCTGCCAGGTTGACATTTTCAGGCAATTCTATGGCATATTCATGTGTCTGATATCCTGTGAGGAATATTCTTTTATCCGGAAAGGCTACAGAAAGTTGATGAATGTATTCCGCGTATTTTTTTCTGGTTAGCGGAGTGGTTATAGATGTGAAGAGATAGTTTATTTGCTGTTTGTTACTGACTTCCTGCAAATCTTCAAATGGCACCGATTGTCCGAGATAGATTACTTTAAACCCGTTCTTTTTGATGAGATAACTGTAAAACAGCAGTCCGAGTTCGTGCCATTCATTGGCTGGTAAAAACATCAGAAAGCATTTGGAGTCGGCTTTGTAAATGCCGCTTTGCCCGTCAATGGCAATGATAAGCTTTTGTCTGATAAGGTTGGATACAAAGTGTTCCTGTGCAGGGTAAATAGTCCCGATTTGCCAGAGTATCCCTATTTTTTCAAAGAATGGGAAAAGTACTTTTATTACAGTGTCGTCAAATCCGATTTTAATAATAGATGTTGACAGAACCCGCTCGAAACGTTGTTCGTCAAGGTCTATCATTGATACAATTAATTGCTCAATCTGATTGGTGCTGTCATGCGAAGTTTCCGATATCTCAACAATGCGTTCATTGATTTCATTATTGTCCATAGTAACAATATTTGAAATCTTTAACCCATTTCTGTTCAGCAACGATACGTTCAGAAGTTTTTTTAAGTCGTTGTCAGAATAATACCTGATGTTGGTCGAAGTGCGCTCAGGTTCAATCAGCTGGTATCTTTTTTCCCAGATTCGTATTGTATGAGCTTTGATCCCGGTGAGTTTTTCCAGATCTTTTATCGAGTATCGCATCATTGGTTCAGATATATAAAACATATGCTTCAAGCGGTTAGTTGTCATGCTTATAACAAAGCGGCTGTAAAAAAGTTTGAATAACCATCATTTACAGTTTAATGTGTGCTTTGTTATTTTCCTAATGGCTTTGGCTGATGTTGTTGCGTTCGGTTTTATGGTTTACGTTTAATCTCCCCTTCCATTGTTTGTGAATGAATGGAAGGGGAGTAGGATTGAATTTTAAGGTTAATCCTGGATAGGATTAATTGGCAGGAATTCAGATACTAAATTTCCGCAGACTTATAATTCAGCTGCTATTTCAAATGCTTTTTTTACTACAAGGTCAAGTCCTGCAACGTTTTTGCCTCCGGCAGTTGCAAAATGAGGTTGTCCTCCTCCGCCACCCTGGATGTCGCGTGCAAGTGTTTTAACAATAGCTGAAGCATTTACATTCAGTGTTTTGACGAGCGTTTCAGAGATGCCGACAGTGATACCCGGTTTTTCGTCTGATTCAGTTGCCAGCATGACCACGAATTCTCCTTCTGCCATTATTTTGAAGGCAATGTCTTTAGCGGCCGATGGCTCTATGTGGAGCCTGGCTGCAATCAGTTTGAATTTATCGAACGATTGTGCCTTTGTTATCAGGCTGTTACATAAGTTTGTTACCCGCTCGGCATTAAACGCGTCAAGTTGTGATTTGAGTTTTTGATTTTCCTCAATTATATTTTTAACACCCCTCATAGGGTCCATAGGGTTTTTAACGAGCTCTTTCAGCTCATTGATGAGGGCTATTTGTTCGTTAAAATAGGCTTCTGCTTTTTCGGCAGTAATTGCTTCAATTCGCCTTACTCCTGCAGCGATGGCTGACTCTGAAACAATTTTTATCATACCAATTTGCCCGGTTGCTCTTACATGTGTGCCTCCGCATAATTCAATTGAGTTGCCAAATTTGATGACTCTGACCGAATCGCCGTATTTTTCACCAAATAAAGCCATGGCTCCCATTTCCCGGGCTTCCTCCATTGGAATGCCCCTTGATTCATGGAGAGGGTGGTTTTCCCTGATGAGTTTATTTACCATGGTTTCAATTTGGCTGATTTCGTCTTCAGTAAGTTTTTGAAAATGAGAAAAATCAAACCTCAGGTAATCGGGATGCACGTATGAGCCTTTTTGTTCAACATGTGTGCCAACTACAGTTCTGAGGGCCTGATGAAGAAGATGCGTGGCTGAGTGGTTGTTGGCTGTATTGTTGCGGGCCTGTTCAGAAACCCGGGCTAATACAACAGCTGACGGATTGGACGGGATGGAGTCAGTGTAATGAACAATCAGGTTGTTTTCCTTTTTCGTGTCCGTAACATGGATGATATTTCCTTCCGATTCAATCAATCCGGTATCACCTACCTGGCCACCGCTTTCGGCATAAAACGGGGTCTCTGACAGCACAACCTGATAAAAGTCTTTGCCTTTTGAATGAACCTTGCGGTAGCGCGAAATTTTTGTTTCTATGCTAAGTTTATCATAACCAACAAATATCTCTTTGGCATTCTCATCAACAATTTGCCAGTCGTCAACTTCTACGGAGGCATCTTTGCGTGAGCGTTCTTTTTGCATTTCAAGGCCTTGCTGAAAGCCCTTCATGTCAACTTCCTTGCCAAGTTCACGCGCCATCAGGCTGGTTAGGTCAATGGGGAAACCGTATGTGTCATATAATTCAAAAGCAAATTTGCCGTCAATGGTATCAGACAATTTGTTTGATTCCACGTACTGATTAAACTTAATGATACCGTGTGACAAAGTTCTCAGGAAAGAAGTTTCTTCTTCAGCAATAACTTTTTCAATCAGCGTATTTTGTGTTTTCAGTTCATGGAAGTATTCGCCCATTTGCCCGGTGAGCACAGGAATAAGCTTGTATATGAAGGGCTCGTTCAGGTTGAGAAATGTATAACCATATCTCACCGCGCGGCGCAGAATTCGTCGGATAACATATCCTGCTTTATTATTTGACGGCAACTGCCCGTCGGCAATGGCAAATGCGATTGCTCTCAAATGGTCGGCAATTACACGCATGGCAATATCAGACTTAGCCGATGCGCCATATTTGATGTTACACATTTCTGAAATTCTGCCGATAACCGGCTGAAAAACATCTGTGTCGTAGTTTGATTGTTTATTTTGCAATACCATGCAAAGGCGTTCAAATCCCATGCCTGTGTCAACATGTTTGGCTGGCAGGGGTTGAAGATTTCCGTTGGCGAGTCTGTTAAATTCCATAAACACCAGATTCCAGATTTCGATAACAAGAGGATCGCCTGTATTGACAAGATCTGCTCCGTTTATTTTGTTTCTGTCATCGTCGTTTCTGATATCCACGTGTATCTCTGAGCAGGGGCCGCAAGGGCCGGTGTCGCCCATTTCCCAGAAGTTGTCTTTCTTATTGCCGCGAATGATGCGATCCTCTGCTATCAGTTCTTTCCAGAAGTCAAATGCTTCCATGTCAGCTTCCAGTTTGTCGCCTTCATCTCCTCCGAAAATGGTGACATATAATCTGCTTTTATCAATTTTATAAACCTCGGTAAGTAACTCCCATGCCCATGCAATCGCTTCCTTTTTAAAGTAATTGCCAAATGACCAGTTGCCAAGCATTTCAAACATGGTATGGTGATAGGTGTCATGCCCGACCTCTTCCAGATCATTATGTTTTCCGGAAACCCTTAAACATTTTTGAGAATTGGCAATCCGGGGAAACTTTACCGGTGAATTGCCCAGAAAAATGTCTTTAAACTGATTCATTCCAGCGTTAGTAAACATCAGTGTGGGGTCATCTTTAATGACCATCGGTGCCGATGCAACTGTCTGATGTTCTTTTGATTTGAAAAAGTCGAGGAAAGTTTGCCGGATTTGTTGAGCGTTCATAAACAAATGATTAGACTGATGTTAAAAATTTATAATGTTTTTCTTTTAATCTTTATTTCGGGTTGCAAATTTAGTTGAAAATGTTAATTTTGCCGACACCTTATTAAATAAGCTTGAAATCTGCCATAAAAGCTTAAAATACAACACTTAACAAAGTCACATGGCGAAAATCAGATATCATTTCAATACAAAGTCATTAAAGATTGAGAAAGTTCAGGTTACTTTAAAGCAACGTTTGCTGCGCCTGTTTTCTGTTTTAGCAACAGGAATGGTTTTTGCAACTGCTGTACTGGTGCTGGCATATAATTTTATTGAATCGCCCAAAGAGCGGATGCTTCAGCGTGAAATTGAACAGTATGAGCTCCAGTTTAAAATTTTGAATGACAGAATGGAGCAGGTGCAGAATGTGGTGAGTGACCTTCAGGATCGGGATGACAATATTTACCGCATTATTTTTGAATCAGAACCGATTCCTTCGTCGGTTCGCAAAGCTGGTTTTGGCGGTAGCGACAGATATGCCAAACTGGAAGGCTTTAAAAATACCGAGATTATTGAGAATACTGCGCGCAAACTCGATTTAATTACCAGTCAGCTATATGTTCAGTCCAAGTCCTTTGACGAAGTTTTTGCTTTAGCCAAACGAAAAGAGGAGTTGTTGGCTTCAATTCCTGCTATTCAACCGGTTTCAAATAAGGAGCTCAAAAGAATCGGGTCTTATTTTGGTTATCGTACTGACCCTTTTTACAAGGTTACGAAATTTCATGAAGGAATTGATTTTACGGCAACTGTTGGCACCGATGTTTATTCCACTGGTGACGGAACGGTGACAAGTGTTGAACGCTCAAGAAGCGGATATGGCAATTGTATTACCATCAATCATGGCTTTGGCTATGAAACAGTGTATGCGCATTTGTCGAAAATGGATGTGAGAAGAGGCGAAAAGGTTAAGAGAGGCCAGGTTATTGGTCATGTCGGAAATACCGGAAAATCAACTGCCCCACACTTGCATTACGAAGTTAGAAAAGGTGGAAAGCCTGTCGATCCAATTAACTTCTTCTTTAATGATATTACCCCCGAAGAATATGAGATGATGATTGAATTGTCGCAAAGGCCTTCACAAACACTTGATTGATAATTTTCTGATATGCCTTACAAGAAAAAGGAAATTGAAAAGGTCTACTTCAGGATAGGAGAGGTGGCTGAAATGTTTAATGTAAATGCTTCGCTCATCAGGTTTTGGGAAAAGGAGTTTGACATCATCAAACCTTACCGGAACAAAAAGGGTAACCGTTTTTTTACCAAGCAGGATGTTGCTAATTTTCATCTGATATACCATCTGGTAAAAGAAAGAGGTTTTACACTTCAGGGGGCAAGGGAAAAACTTAAGTCAAATCCTGAAGAATCTGTTGATCAGGCTGATATTGTGCGCAGGCTGCAAAAAGTGAAGAAGTTCCTTCTTGATTTAAAGGAAGAGATTTAAGGCGTACTTTTCGTCCCGAATGGTTACAGAAAAAATGCGGAATAAGCTGTTTTAGGCTTATTCCGCATTTTTTTTCTCTCTTCAAGGTTTATAGATATGCGTTTTTACTGAGGTAGTTGGTTACATAATCTGAAACTCCGTCTTCAAGTGATGTAAAAGCCTGTTTATACCCTGCATCGATTAGCTTTTGCATATTGGCTTCAGTAAAATACTGGTATTTATCGCGGATGTCGGCCGGGGTATCAATAAACTCTATGTGAGAAGCCTTACCTGAAGCATTGAAAGTAGCCTTTGCTAAATCAACAAAACTTCTGGCTTTGCCGGTTCCCAGGTTGTAAAGGCCTGATGCGGGCTTCTGCTTCATCATAAATGTTAATACTGAAATTACATCCTTTACATAAACAAAGTCGCGTAATTGTTCCCCATCTCCAAAATCAGGACGGTGTGATTTAAATAATTTTACTTTGCCGGTTTCATTTATCTGCCTGTAAGCGTGAAAGATGACAGAAGCCATTCTTGATTTGTGGTATTCATTTGGCCCGTAAACATTAAAAAATTTCATGCCAGCCCAAAAAGGAGGTGTTTCAGTCTGTTTCAGTGCCCATTTATCAAAATCGTTTTTTGATTCCCCATAAGGGTTTAATGGTTTTAATTGTTCTACAATCGCATGATCGTCTTTATATCCAAATTCGCCAAGCCCATAAGTGGCAGCGCTCGAAGCATAGACGAGCGGAATGCTGAACCGGCTGCACAATGTCCATACTTTGCGCGTGTAGCCTGTGTTTAATTCATCAAAAATTGCACTGTTAAATTCAGTAGTGTCGGTGCGGGCTCCAATGTGGAACACAAATTCAACTTCATTGCCATGAAGTTCGAGCCATTCAAAAAATTGACTTCGTTCAACCTTTAAACTTATATTTTTGGCTTCGAGGTTGTTGGCTTTTTCTGTTTTTGTGAAATCATCAACAGCTACAATATTGTTGAGTCCTTCACTGTTTAATTTGCTGATTAAGCAACTGCCAATAAATCCTGCTGCGCCTGTTACAACTATCATGAGAGCGTATTTTAAAGTGTGATAAAATGATGACTGATTTATTTACCCGGCAGATTGACGTTGTCCTTAAATCTAAAAAGATGGTAGATTTTTTTAAAGATATCAGTATTGTCAATCAACCCGTGAAATTGTTCTGCCCCCGGGCCAAATGTATACACAGGAACAGGGATGCCAGTGTGATCGTCGGTTGAAAATTTGCCTTCAGGGTTGCCCCACTGACCTTCTCTGACAGGAAGGCTAAGTCCGCCGGTTTCATGGTCGGCAACAATAATGACCAAAGTATTTCCATCTTGAATTGCAAAATCAAGTGCTACTCCGCAGGCCTTGTCAAAGTCAATAGTTTCTTTAACAACATAATCCATATTGTTGTCGTGGCCGCCCCAGTCAATCTGAGAACCTTCAACCATTACAAAAAAGCCTTTTTTGTTTAAACTCAGCAAGTCAATAGCTTTGGATGTTGCCAGACTAAGCATGTCGCCTCTACCTTCTGAAACTTTGGGCGCATGCTCCGGATATAGCAATGCCGCCATCTTGCCCTGATGAACGTTTAACATTTCAGGAATGGTTTTAGCTATATGGTACCCCCTGGAAATTAAACTATCTATCAAATGAATACTGTCTGATCTTCTGGCAAAGTCGTTGTAGCCGCCTCCAATAAAAACATCAATATCAGTATCCAGAAATTGCATAGCAATTTCTTCATGCATTTTACGGCTTTCAACACTAGCAATAAAAGATGCGGGAGTGGCATGTGTAATAGCCGCTGTTGCAACCAGGCCTGTAGCAAGACCATTGTCTTCGGCATATTTTAATATACTGCGAACGGGCGTTTTGTCGGGGAGCATTCCAATTATTCCATTGGTAGTTTTGAATCCTGTGGCAATGGCCGTTCCGGAAGCGGCAGAATCGGTTATGTAGTCGCTGGCAGAAAAAGTTTTAACCAGTGCTATATTCGGGCATTGGGTTATTCTCAGATTATCCTGGGTGGCAGTGTATGCCGCATACATCTGTGAAAGCCCCATGCCATCACCTATCATGAGTATAATGTTTTTAGGGTGATGTTTCCGGTGATTTCCACTGCGTTGCTTTTTCTCGTTCGCATTGGAATAGAAACAAACCAGAAAAAACAAAGAAAGAATGAGTGTAGTTTTTTTCATTATATCCGGATTAAACCGATTTTGATAAGATGGATTCATATAAATGAAATTCATTGCAAAAGTAGAAAATTAGCGGGTTGTATGATATTATTTAAGTGTTAAGTATAGCCATGAGTGAAATGTGGATTATCAGATTCCACAATTTAACTGACATTCAAGTGTGTTATTTAAAAATTTAAGTACATTTGGCAGGCTTTAAAAAGGCCATTTAAAACAATAGAAAAATTCCGGAAATTTTCAACTCAGTATAATTATCAAACTTTAATTGAACCTTTATGAAAGAAAAAGCCGTGTCTTTACTTAGTGAATCAAAAGCAGCCCGGTGGACAGCGCTGGCAGTAGTTGCTTTTACAATGTTAACGGGTTATTATTTAACAGATGTAATGGCACCTCTCAAAGGCTTGCTTGAAGGCCAGCTTCAATGGGACAGCTCAGATTTTGGATTTTTTACCAGCGCTTATGGTTGGTTTAACGTGTTTTTGCTCATGCTTATTTTTGGAGGCATTGTACTCGATAAAATGGGTGTTCGTTTTACCGGACTTGGAGCTTCCATTATTATGGTTCTTGGTACTTTGATAAAGTATTGGGCGGTTTCTACACATTCATTAGATGGTCAAACCTGGCACATTCTCTTCTGGGATGCCAAAGCCCAGGTATTTATGGCTGGTCTTGGATTTGCTATTTTTGGCGTTGGTGTTGAAGTTGCAGGTATTACTGTTTCGAAAATCATTGTTAAATGGTTTAAGGGTAAAGAACTTGCACTGGCTATGGGACTTGAAATGGCCACAGCCCGAATGGGAACTGCGCTGGCTCTTTCAACTTCGGTGCCCATTGCTAAGGCATTCAATACAGTATCAGCTCCAATTTTACTTTGTCTTATTCTGCTCTGTATTGGTCTTATCGCTTTTATTATCTACACATTTATGGATAAAAAGCTTGATGTTTCACAAGCTGCTGTAAATAAAGAAAATAATTTTGTTGATGAAGAAGAGGCTTTCCGTGCTTCTGATATTTTGAAAATTGTGACCAATAAAGGATGGTGGTACATTGCTATCCTTTGTGTATTGTTCTATTCGGCTGTATTTCCATTCCTCAAATATGCCACTGATTTGATGGTTCAGAAGTTTAGCATTAATGAAGACTGGGCCGGAATTATTCCTGCTATGCTGCCTTTTGGTACTATTCTGTTGACCCCGTTTTTTGGTAACCTTTACGACCGCAAGGGTAAAGGCGCAACCATTATGATTATTGGTTCATTGCTTCTGATTTTTGTTCATCTTTTGTTTACCATCCCATTCCTGAATCAGTGGATTGTTGCTATCCTGCTTATTATTGTTCTTGGTATCGGTTTTTCACTTGTACCTTCTGCTATGTGGCCTTCAGTTCCTAAAATCATCCCTGAAAAACAACTTGGTAGTGCTTATGCCCTTATTTTCTGGGTGCAAAACTGGGGTCTTATGGGTGTTCCTGCTCTTATCGGTTGGGTTTTGAACAAGTATTGTTTTATTGGCTATTTTTCTATTGTTGGTACTGGATTTAATACCACTCAGGGCGATAATATTGCTCAGTTGGTAACAATGGATAAACAGGTATATGAATTATCTGAAGTAGGCTCTATCGGAAGAAAAGATACAACCTTGCAGGTTGTCGCTTTTGTAAATAATGCTGAAGGCGCGGTTTCTTCCATCGTTGTGTCTTCTGGTGATACCATTCAGCGTGTAAATATCTCTGATAAAGCGTTTAAAAAAGTTGAGAAGAAAAAAGAGGTGAAAGTGCCCATGTATTCTTTTGAACAAAAAGGCCGGATTGACCATTTTGTGACTTCAAAAGGCAATACTGTTACTAAATTCAGCAATGTGGCTTCTTTCTATAATTATACATTGCCAATGATGATATTCACTGGCTTTGGTATTCTTGCCCTGGTATTTGCTTTACTGTTAAAACGTGAAGACAAGAAAAAGGGTTATGGCCTTGAATTACCTAACAAACAATCATAATGCAAGGTTAGACAATAAAAAAAGCGGCATCCATGATGCCGCTTTTTTTATGCAAAAAAAAACCTGCCGGGATTTGCAGGTTTTTTTTAACGACAATTAAAATTTAATGATAGGAGGGATTAACTCGAACAAAGAACCCGGGATGTTCTTTGTTATAACTATAACTACTATAAATCTATGAGACAAAGGTGCAACAAAAAAAAAGCAAAAAGTGAACAAATGAATAAGTGTCCGGACTTTTTTATCCAGCGTACCCGTTTATTGAATAAGTGTTAACTTTTTGACGAATTTTTATCCCTTTTTTGCATGAAAAACGGGCAAAAAAAATGTGTTTTTTGCCCGTTTTTGTCTCAATTTGTCCCTTTTCTCAAAATTTCGTTAATCTCTTTTCAAAATCAAAGCCGACATGGGACCAAGTTCAATCTCTTCTGAAGGGTAGGATAAACCATCAAGCAAATTGGTATACTTTGACTTTTCATCCAGGTTTACTTTTACAGATGCGTCTCCTGTGTTGAACAGTGCATAAACAAGGTCAGTGTTATTAAAGCGTTTATAAATCAATATTTTGCCTTTTGACTGCACAAATTCAAGTTTTCCATCAGACAGTACCTGGTTTTCTTTCCTTATTTTGATGAGTTTCTTGTAATAGGCCAGCATTTCACTGTTAAATTCCACATTGTCAAATGATTTGGGTCCTGGCTGAATGTTTGTTCTGGTTTCCTGTGTAAAAGTAAGGTTGTCCCACCACAAGGGCTTGCGTTCATCAGGATCGTCACCACCCCACATTCCAAATTCATCGCCGTTCCATATATGTGGGCTTCCTATGCTGGTAAATTGGTGCGCCAGGTAAAGTTTTACTCTTTGGTAAGTTTCCGGGTCGGGCCGGCCGCTTATATAGTTGGAGTCTTCATAAGGCGATGCATGGTATTTATATTTTCCTTTGTTGGCAAAGCATGAAAGTAACCGGGGGCTGTCATGTGTTGCATTAACGCACATCATTGAGTACCTGAAAGGTTCTTCCAGTCTGTTCCATTCCATTGTAAGGCTATCGGCAAGTTGTTGCGCATCTGCCAGGGGTTCTGCTGAGGCAAAGAAGCCTCTTGCAGGCCGGTATGCCTGATAAAACATTACAGCGTCAAAAATTTCAGAATTTGCATAAGGTGCCGGATTCATCAGATTATCCGGCCATTTTTCCCACCAGATTTCGCCCACCAGATATGCTTCCTGGTTTATTTCTTTGACAAATTTGCGGTAATCGCGCCAGAATCCCATAGGAATTTGATCGGCCACATCAAGGCGGTATCCATCAATGCCTTTCGAAATGTCTCCATCAGGAGCCAGCCAGCGCTGTGTGACATCAAAAATATGTTTTTTGGCACCCTCATTCATGTTTCCTTCATATGGATGGCCTGAGATTCTTTCGCCTCTCACATTTACTTTCTTTAGTTCAGGAAGGCTCATAATGTTCAGCCAGCCTTTGTAATTAAATTCATTTTGTGGTGTTGAAGGGTCGTCATAGGATAATACTTCATACCAATCTTTATAGGGTGAGTTTTGTTGGTTTTTGATTAAGTCCTGCCATGCCCAGAATAGTACGCCGGTATGATTCCATGAGTAATCAACAATTACTTTAATGTTGCGTTTGTGCAGTTCGTCTACAAGTTTAAGAAAGAGTTTGTCTGCCGAAGTCCATTTCCAGGTGCCTGGGTCACCCGGGTTTTCAGTTGCCATGATTGCCAAATCACCTTCAGGGTCGGGACCGAAGTTAATGTCAATATGGTGGTAATTTCTTGCATCGTACTTGTGAAGCGAAGGCGCATCGTTAATAGGGTTTAGATAAATAGCAGTGATGCCCAAATCTTCAAGATAATCAAGCTTGTCAAGAATGCCTTGTATATCACCTCCATACCGGCGGTGCTGCATGGTTTCTCTTAGCTCGCGACCGGTTTTTGCTGCCCAGCTTTCCTGTGTGTACCAATCAGATGTCCATGGGGTTATGGCCCAGTCATCGGGCACAGGAAACGATGCTGAAGGCGTTGAAATGGATGAAATTGTCGGGTCGTTACTTGTGTCTCCATTGTTAAAACGCTCTACAAATATCTGATACCAGATTACATTTTTTGACCAGTCGGGTGGGCCATTTGTAATGGCTTGTTTTACTTCCGAGTTACATGCTGATAACAACAGCATAAATAAAAAAAGTGCCGGATAAGATATTCTTTTCATAAGACTCTGTTTTTTGATGTTATGTTTAAATCAGATGGTGATTCTGAGGTTTGTCGGGTGGGTATATATGATGCAGCATCAGCAGTCATCCTGTCGTATGATAAACCATAGCCAATTAGATGACTGCAGAATTGCTCAGATAGTTGGATGTCATGTGGTATTGGGCCTCTGATTATCAGCTCGAAGCGCGTTTTTCAATGGAAACAGGAATTACTCTCGTTTGAAATTCTATAAAGGTAGCCGGGTTCTCAATTCTTCTGATAAGTATTTCAACCGCCTGGCGGCCCATTTCAAAACCTCTTTGTTCAACCGTAGTTAAAGGAGGGTGAGCTATACTGGCAATCGGATCATTCCCAAAGCCGGTAACCGCAATATCATCAGGGATTTTGTACCCATTTTCCTGCAATACCTGCATCACAGCAATGGCGGTAAAGTCATTTACAGCAAATATTCCGTCAATTTCAGGTGCCAGTTTTAAGATTTTATCTTTAAGGCCATATACTTCCTGGCGGGTGTCACATTGCATGATGTAGGAATCATGTTGACTGATATTGTAGTTGTATAAAGCTTTCAGGTATCCTTCTTTCCTTAACTTTCCAATCAATAAATGTTGAGGAGAGGCAAGATGCAGAATTTTTTTGCATCCACGTTCAATCAAATGGCTGGTGGCAATGAGAGCACCTTCAAAATCAGCTGTAACTACGCGGTCGGTTTCTACTTCTTCACATACCCTGTCGAAAAAAACCAAAGGAATGCCACTGTCAATTAAGTCTTTGAAATGGCCATGCTCCTCGGTGCTTTTGCTCATTGATACAAGTATACCATCAACTCTGTTATCCAGTAATACCTGTGTATTGATGACTTCTCGTTTATAATCTTCATTTGACTGACAAATGATTAATCTGTATCCCTTTGCATAAGCAAGTTCTTCAATTCCGCTAATGATGGAGGAGAAAAAGTGGTGAATAATTTCCGGAATAACCAATCCAATGGTATTCGAACGCTGCCTTTTAAGGCTTAATGCCAATGCATTGGGCCTGTAATTAACCTGATCGGCATATTCCTTTACAACACGTTTGGTCTCAGTGCTGATATCAGGATGATCCTTGAGGGCTCTTGATACAGTGGAAGGTGAGATTCCTAATGCCCGGGCTATGTCGTTTATCGAGATTAAGTTCGATTTCATTTCAGTTAATTAAACACGTATAATTAGATTTCCCGATAAAGATACATGATTCGTGTATAATAATCCTTGTCAACCGCAATAATTTCAAAAAAAATGGCTGATTGCTCAACTAAATCAGCCCGGCGATATTTTTTTTAAAATTATTATTACGGTGCAAACGATTGCGGAAACGTTTGCAAGTATTTTTTTGACTTTTCGCCCGAAATACTTGCAAAATCAGTGAATTATTTATTAATATTTTCTTAACATTGTGCCTCGAAAGCCGATGTTATTTAATGCTTTCAACTTAATTTAATAAAACATTTTAAAAAGTTTTTAATACTCCGGGCTAAACTGATTGAACAGACAATCGAAATTTTTAGTCTGGTGCTGATAAAATTTTACTGTTTTTTAACAATAGGATATTTGAGCTTTGTTTATTCATATATTTATGTGCAAGAATTCATATTATCTTTCTGATGGTTAATTTCAGAAAGAAGAACATGTAGAACAGGTTTTCTATATGTTTATCGACGATTTGATATTGCTTTCAAATGCGTTTACCAAGAAAGTTTTTAAACTGAATTTTCATCACCAATTAAATAATAATAAACCACCAACCAAAATCAGAATTATGAAGAAGCATTCTACATTGCTGAAAGTTCTGTTTCTTTTTCTGAGTCTGACTTTTGCTTACCAGGGTTTCGCCCAGGGAGTCAGGATTTCAGGGAAGGTTACAGATGCAAACGATGGTAAAACCATGCCTGGGGTTACCATTGCTGTAAAAAACACTACAACAGGCACGATTACAGATATTGATGGAAGTTTTTCCATTAATGTTGATAAAGGTGCAACACTTGTGTTTTCATTTATTGGTTACAACACCCAGGAAGTTGTTGTAGGCGACAAAACTAGCATTAACATTGTGATGGTTCCCTCTGTTACAACACTTGAAGAAGCAGTTGTAATCGGATATGGTACTGTTAAAAAAAGTGATGCTACCGGTTCGGTTGCTGTTGTTTCCTCTAAGGATTTTAACCGCGGAGCTATTACTTCTCCCCAGGAGTTGCTGGTAGGTAAAACTACCGGTGTGGTTATTACATCCAACGGAGGTGCGCCGGGCTCAGGAGCAACTATCCGCATCAGGGGAGGATCTTCTCTCAATGCCAGTAATGATCCTTTGATTGTTATAGATGGTATTCCGGTTGACAACACCGGGATTTCAGGTTCTGCTAACCCACTGGCTTCTATTAACCCCAATGATATTGAATCATTTACAGTA
This sequence comes from Lentimicrobiaceae bacterium, assembly GCA_020636745.1. NCBI lineage: Bacteria > Pseudomonadati > Bacteroidota > Bacteroidia > Bacteroidales > Lentimicrobiaceae > Lentimicrobiaceae bacterium. Next base: position 138,023 of record JACJXH010000008.1, read on the forward strand.
TTAAAAGACGCTTCTGCAACCGCTATTTACGGTTCAAGAGCTTCGAATGGTGTCATTATCATTACCACCAAAAAAGGAGCTTCAGCCGGTGGTAAGAAAATGGCCATCAATTACAATGGCGCATTTTCGCTCAATACTGTACCCAATACATTAGAAGTATTCTCAGGTGATGACTTTAAAGTATTGGTTAACGAATTGAAAGATAAAGGCTTTTCAGGCTTAAGCGATAAATCTGTAAAACGTTTGGGAACTGCAAATACCGACTGGCAGAATGAAATCTATCGTTCTTCCTTTACTCAGGATCATAACCTGAGCATCGCAGGCAATGCAAGCAAGCTTCCTTACAGAGCTTCTGTGGGTTATACCAATCAGGATGGTATTTTGAAAGAAACCAATATGAACCGTCTTTCAGGCGCATTTAACCTGAGTCCGGTTTTATTGAATGATCATCTGAAAGTTGACCTCAATTTTAAAGGAAGTCAGTCTAAATATGAATTCAGTAACACAGGGGCTGTTGGTTCTGCAGTAGCTTATGATCCTACTCAGCCGGTAATGAATGGAAATACCCGTTTTGGCGGATATCACACATGGGTTAATCTGGCCGATACACTGGAAGATGGTTCAATGAATCCTAATGGTTATCCTAACCCAATCGGAGTGAGCAATCCTGTTGCTTTACTGAATCAAACAACCAACAATTCAACGGTAAACCGTTACCTTGGTAATGCTCAGTTTGAATATAAATTCCATTTCCTGCCCGAATTAAAAGCCAATTTAAATATGGGTTTTGATAAATCGAGCAGCGATGGTATAAATAATGCCCCGAACGAAGCAGCCTGGACATTCCGTCAGGGTATTGGTCAAAAAATTGACTACACCCAGGAAAAAAATATGGAGTTGTTGGATTTTTACCTGAATTATGTGAAGGAATTGCCTTCAATCAAAAGTAAAATTGATGCTACTGCTGGTTATTCATGGCAACATTTCAAAAGAGAAGGCGACAATTACTCACGCAACGGAGATGAAACGGTTGTTCAGGACAGTACACAGTACATCAATGAAAACTACCTCGTTTCTTTCTTTGGAAGGTTAAATTATACACTTAACGACAGATATTTACTTACTGTTACTTTACGTGATGACGGTTCATCCCGTTTTTCAGAAGATACACGCTGGGGTTTGTTCCCTGCAGTAGCTTTTGCCTGGAGGATAAAAGATGAAGGATTTGCCAGCAAACTCCAGAATCTGTCAGACCTGAAATTGCGCCTGGGTTATGGTGTTACCGGACAGCAGAATATTGGCGATAACTTCAGGGATTATTATCCATACCTGGCCACTTATGTCATAAGCGAACCTACTGCTTATTATCAGTTTGGCAGTAACTTCTATCCTACACTCCGTCCGAATCCTTATGATGCAAATCTGAAATGGGAAACAACCACAACCTATAATGTTGGTCTCGACTTTGGATTCTACGATAACAGAGTAACCGGAGCCATTGATTATTATTTCAGACAAACTGAAGATCTGATCGGATATATTCCCATCGCAGTTGGAAGTAACTTCTCCAATTACTTGACTACCAATGTTGGAAGTCTTGAGAATAAGGGAGTTGAACTGATGATTGATGTGAAACCTGTTATTACCAAAGATCTCTTATGGACTGTTGGTTACAATGTTTCATACAACAAAAATGAGATTACAAAAATTTCATTGAATGACGATCCTGAATATTCAGGTGTTCCTGTTGGAGGAATCAGTGGAGGTGTTGGTAATTTTATTCAGAACAACAATGTTGGCTTCCCTGCAAACTCGTTTTATGTTTATCAGCAAGTATATGATGATAACGGAATGCCTATTGAAGGACTGTACATCGACCGTAGCGGTCAGGGCGGAAATATTGCAGGTAATGAGTTGAATAAATATCATTACGAAAAACCTGCCCCTGATTTTGTTATGGGACTTTCTTCCACACTCAGATATAAGAAGTTTGACGCTGCTTTATCGGCAAGGGTTAACATTGGCAACTACGTTTACAATAATGTAGCTTCCGACAGAGCTGTTTACAGCAGTCTTTACAATCAGTCAGGCTATTTCAATAACCTGCCAACACAGGTAAATAATACCAAATTCAACACACCTCAGTACTGGTCTGATTTTTATATTGAGAACGCTTCATTCTTCCGTCTCGATAACGTTAGTGTTGGTTACAATTTTAACGAATTGTTCAACCAGAAGATCGATGCACGTTTTAGTTTCACGGTGCAGAATGCTTTTGTTATAACCAAATATAACGGATTGGATCCTGAGGTAGATGGTGGAATCGATAACAATTTTTATCCTCGTGCACGTACGTTTGTTTTCGGTGTAAACTTAAACCTCTAAAATGCGAATTGATATGAAAAAATACCTCAAAATATCGCTGGCTGCGTTGTTTCTTGCAGCCTTCACAACATCCTGTATCAAAGATCTAGATGTTGAACCACTGGATGAAAATGTATCTACTTCTGTTACCGTTTACGATAGTCCCGAGGCTTATTTGCAGGGGCTGGCCAAGCTTTATGCTTCGTATGCAGTTAGCGGACAGCAGGGACCTTCAGGTAACCCTGATATTGCCGGAATTGATGAAGGATTCTCAAATTATCTGCGTCAATACTGGAATGCACAGGAATTACCTACCGATGAAGCTGTAATGGCATGGAATGATGCAACAATTAAAGACTTCCACTGGCAGACATGGTCGCCCAATGACGTCTTTATTCAGGCTCTTTATTCCAGAATATTCTTCACTATTGCTGTTTCCAACGAGTATATCAGGGCAACCAAAGACAATACTGACCCTTCTATTCAGCGTTACAATGCTGAAGCAAGGTTTATCAGAGCTCTTTCATACTGGCATGCAATTGACCTCTTCGGAAATCCTCCTTTTATTACTGAGGAAGATCTTCCAGGTTCTTTCTATCCCCGTCAGATTAACAGGGCTGATCTGTTTACCTATATTGAAACAGAATTGAAGGACATTGAAGGAAAACTTGGTGCTCCCCGCTTTGAATATGGCAGAGCTGATCAGGCTGCTGCCTGGACGCTTTTGGCTAAACTTTACCAGAATGCTATCGTGTACATTGGCCAGGATATGAGCTCAGAATGTATCACTTATTGTACAAAGGTGATGGACGCCGGATATCAGCTGGCTCCTGCTTATCAGAATAATTTTGTTGCTGATAACCACACAAGTCCTGAAATCATCTTTTCTATCAACTATGATGGAGATTATACCCGTTCATATGGTGGTATGGTTTACCTGATTCATGCAGCCATTGGCGGAACCATGCCGGCAGCTGATTTTGGCGTTGGCGGAGGCTGGGGCGGTATTCGCACTACCAAAGCTCTTGTTCAGAAGTTCTATCCTAATGTTACAAGCAAAGGCCTTTATTCATCTCCTATTCCTCGCAGGCTGAAATCTGATTATCCGGTAATTTATGTACCGGGTAATTATATGACACCTGAATGGGACCCCGCAAATTCTACTCAACTGGCTTCGGTTAACAGTGATGGCAACTACGAAGGTTACATTTATGTTGAAGCAGGTAAGGAATTTAAATTTACCGATGGCCCGGGATGGGATGTAAACTATGGCGATGATGGTGCCGACGGTACACTTGATGCTGGCGGAGCTAACCTTACAGTGGCTGAAACCGGGTACTATAAGCTGAATGTTAACCTCAATGATTTTACTTACACCATTGTAAGAACTGATTGGGGTGTGATTGGCTCAGCAACCGCTAATGGTTGGGATGGTGATCAGAATATGACTTACGATCCTGCTACCGGAATGTGGAATGCCATGCTTGACCTTGTTGCAGGTGAAATTAAATTCCGCGCCAATGATGGTTGGGATATCAATTATGGTGATACCGGAGTTGATGGCATCCTCGATGCAGGTGGCGATAATATTGCCATTCCTGAAGCCGGAACTTATATTGTAACAATGAAACTGGGTACACCTGATTATACTTATTCAGTTGTAAGAAACAGTTATGATAAACGCGCTATGTTTTGGAGCGATGGTCAAACCCTTGACATTGTTGACATTGGTCAGTTTACAGAGGGATATGCCATTACAAAATTCAAGAATGTGAATGCTGATGGCTCAGAAGCCGTTCATCCTCACCCTGATTTTGTTTGCACCGATTACCCGATGTTCCGTTTGGCTGATGTTTATCTGATGTATGCCGAATCAGTGCTGAGAGGTGGCGGAGGAAATGCAGGTACAGCCCTGGATTTGGTCAATCAGCTCAGGAAAAGGGCTTATGGCGATGAATATGGAAATGTTACAAGCAGCCAAATGGACCTGAACTTCATCCTGGATGAACGTGCCCGCGAACTTTATTGGGAAGGTCACAGACGTACTGACCTTATCAGGTACAACAAGTTTACCACAGCTGACTATTTGTGGCCATGGAAAGGCAGAACTCCTGAAGGATCTGCAACCGGAGCATTCCGCAACTTGTATCCGATTCCATCTGCTGATATGGGAGCTAATCCAAACTTGAAGCAAAATACTGGTTATTAAGAATTTAAAATATATCTAATATGAAAAAAACACTGTTTTTCATCATAGCCCTTGCCGGAATTGTAGTCTTCAATTCCTGTAAGAAGGAGGGAAATGAACCGGTACTTGTAAAGTCAGGTAATCCGGTGATTCACTCCCCCGAAACTAATTCAACTTTTGTTCTTCTTGAAGCCCAAAAAGATGAAGTATTTACTGAATTCAACTGGGATGCTGCAGAATATAATATTTCTGCAGGCAGAAACTGGAACCTGATTAATGAAGATAAATTGGGTGAGGTTACTTATACCATTCAACTGGATACGGAAGCCGATAATTTTAGCAGCCCGATTGCTTTAACAGCAACAACTTCTACCAGTTTTTCACTAACAGTAGGGGAAATGAATGGCAAATTAATTGCTATGGGTCTTGCCACAGGGGAAGCGCATACTATGGTACTTCGTATCATGGCTGACATGGCCATTGAGTCTCCTGCTGATAATGTGTATTCAGAAACTGTAAAGTTTACTGTTACTCCATTTGCTGCTGAAGTAAATTATCCTCCTATTTATTTGCTTGGTGATGCTACTCAGCCAGGTTGGGACAATGCAAACGCTCTGCCTCTGCATGCTTTCAATACTACACAATTTGCCATTGTGGCTAATTTGGGTGGTGAAGGCAAATACCTGAAATTTATCCAAACTCTTGGTCAGTGGGCTCCGCAATGGGGTACTGATGGTGGAACCAGCGAAAGCGGACCACTGGTATTCCGTGAAACTGAAGCCGAACCTGATCCAGCTGCAATTCCTGCACCTGCACTTGAAGGCGATTACAGGATTTTTGCTGACATAGCAAACCTAACCTATACCATTACAAAAGCTTCCGAAACACTTTACCTGCTTGGTGATGGCACTATCCCGGGCTGGGATAATGCAGCAGCATTGCCAATGACTAAAGTGTCTCCGGGCTTGTTCGAAATTACAACTACTCTATCAGGTGGTGCAACTTTCCTGAAGTTTATCGAAACACTGGGTCAGTGGGCTCCTCAGTATGGTACTGATGCAAACGGAACTTCTGATTTAGGAAATCTGGTACTCAGACCAACCGAAAGTGAACCCGATCCTCCTGCAATTCCTGTTCCTGCTTCAGCAGGTACTTATAAAATTACAGTTGACCTGGCAAAAATGAAATATACAGTAGTGCCTGTAAACTAATATTTTTGCATATTGTCTAAAAACGGGCTGTCCGAAAGGATAGCCCGTTTTGTTTATTGCGACATGTAAGGCTGATTGTTGTACTTTTGCCTCAAAATATTTTTTAATGGGAAGAAAAGAAAAAGGAGCTCCGCTCATTCTTGAGCAGGTTGAAATTCTGGATGCCGGAGCCGAAGGTAAAGCCATTGCCAGACATAACGATATGGTGATTTTTGTTCCTTTCGTTGTGCCGGGAGATGTGTGCGATATTAGGATTGTAGCCCGTAAAAGGCGCTTTTTTGAAGGCAGAGCTGTTAAATTTCATCATTTTTCTGATAAACGTATTGAACCGGTATGCAGTCATTTTGGTATTTGCGGAGGATGCAGATGGCAGAGTATGGATTATCAGCAACAGCTCTTTTACAAGCAAAAGCAAGTGTCTGATAATTTTAGCCGTATCGGACATCTTGAATATCCTGAAATCAGGCCTATACTTGCTTCGCCGGTTACAGAGTTTTATCGGAATAAACTGGAATATACATTTTCTGACTTCAGATGGCTTACCGAAGAAGAGATGAATATGGCTCCGGAAGAGCGGGATATGGACGCACTGGGGTTTCATATCCCCGGAATGTTCGACAGGGTGATTGATATTGAGAAATGCTATTTGCAGCCCGAGCCTTCAAACCGGATTCGGCTGGAATTAAAAAAGTTTGCAAAACAGCAAGGCCTCTCATTCTTTAATGTAAGAACCTTTACCGGCGATCTCAGAAATGTAATTATCCGAAATACCAATACAGGAGACCTGATGGTGATTATGGTTTTTGGTGTGGATGAGGCTGATAAAGTTAAACTGGTTATGAATTTTCTGGAGGAGAATTTTCTGATGATTACTTCTTTATATTATGTAATTAATCTGAAACAAAATGACTCCATCAGTGATCTTGAACCGGTTTTGTGGAAAGGAGAAGCCTTTATGACTGAGAAGATGGAAAATCTTCATTTCAGGATTGGGCCCCTGTCATTTTTTCAAACAAATTCACGCCAGGCTCTTGAACTCTACAGGGTTGCACGCAGTTTTGCCAATCTTCAGGGAGGTGAACTGGTCTACGATTTGTATACCGGCACAGGTACTATTGCCAATTTTGTAGCTGATAAGGCTTCTAAAGTAATTGGTATTGAATATGTTGAGCCTGCTGTTAAAGAAGCTGCCTTAAATTCCGAAATGAATAACATCACCAATACTGCATTTTATGCTGGTGATTTGGTAAAAGTACTTACTCCTGAATTTATTGAAGCCAATGGCAGGCCTGATGTGATTATTACTGATCCTCCCCGTGCCGGCATGCACGAAAAGGTGGTCCTGAGAATCATGGAAGCCGCCCCGGCTAAAATTGTTTACGTGAGCTGCAACCCGGCTACTCAGGCACGCGATATCAGCCTGATGGCTGAAAAATATAAAATTACCGCTGTGCAGCCGGTTGATATGTTCCCACATACGCATCATGTGGAGAATGTTTGTTTGCTTGAGCTTAAATAATCTGGAAATAATAAATGCCAGCGCTTGTTATCTGACGCTGGCATTTGTTTTTTAGTTTAACGGGATAGCTCCGGAGTATAGCCGGGAATTTGGTTCCACGGTATAGTGGTTCTTTTTTTTACAAATGTTCTCTTACTTGTTTGAGCAAATCATTTATATCAAGGCTTTCTCCTTTTTGTGTCAGGTGCGACGAACTGTAAAATGGTTCTCTTTTCTCAAGATGATTTTTGATAAATCCCGGTAATTCATGCTCTGGTTTACCTTGAATCAACGGCCGTTGCTTTTTGGCGTTCATCAGCCTTTTTGCTAAAGATTCCGGTTGCATTTTCAGGTAAACTGTAACTCCTGAACGATTCATTAAAGCCATGTTGTCATAATAGCAGGGAGTTCCCCCTCCGGTTGAGATAACAATATTTTTTCTGGAGGTAAGCGACACAAGTATAGAATGTTCAAGAAGCCGGAAAGCATCTTCACCATCTTCGGCAAATATTCTTTGTATCTCTTTTCCGGTCATTTTTTCAATTTCTTCGTCCAAATCAATGAAGAGATACCCCATTAACTTTGAAAGTTTTTTCCCTGTGGTAGATTTTCCACTACCCATATATCCTATCAGAAAAACCGGTTTGCCCATTTTGCTTAATTTTTAACAAAGATAGGAAGATGAGGTAATAAGAAACTTGTGTATGCCTGATTGCTGAACACTTTTTTGAAAGATGCCATTGATGCAGAAAATATATCCCGGAGCTAACCGGCATAAATGTGCGTAATCAAATGCCATTGCTCAAAAATAATACGTTTTCTGTATCTTTGGTTGTCGGCAGCTATATGAAATCACTTTGTATACAGTCCGGCTTTTATTCCAGCAACTATTAAATTCAGATTCATCTCAGGCTACAGCATGTCAGGACAAACAATGCATCAGGTATTGTCAAAGTATTGGGGCTATTCAACATTCAGGCCTGTTCAGGAAGATATTATTTCATCCGTATTGGCCGGGAAAGATACGCTTGCACTTTTACCTACCGGAGGTGGCAAGTCTATATGTTTTCAGGTGCCGGGATTAATGTTGGAAGGATTGACTTTGGTTGTAACACCGCTCATTGCTCTGATGAAGGATCAGGTTGAGAATCTGCGAAAGCGGGGGATTGCTGCTGAAGCGATTTTTTCAGGAATGAGTGCACGGGAAACAGATTTGGCTTTTAATCATGTATTGCATGGGTCAGCCCGTTTCCTTTACCTTTCGCCTGAAAGATTGGTTACTGAAAAGTTCCTTTCAATGTTACCCTCAATGAATGTGAGCCTGATTGCGGTAGACGAAGCTCATTGTATTTCGCAATGGGGATATGATTTCAGGCCTCCTTACCTGAGAATTGCAGAAATCAGGGCTTACTTGCCCGGCATACCGGTGCTGGCCCTTACAGCTACAGCTACGCGCAAAGTTGTCGCTGATATTCAGAACAAACTCAGGTTCGGGCAGCCTAATGTTTTTGAGCGCAGTTTCGAACGGAAGAACCTGGCATATGTGGTTTTTAATGAAGAGAACAAGCATGAGCGTTTGTTACGGATTGTAAGAAATGTTGCCGGAACAGGTATCGTTTATGTGCGAAACCGGCGTAAAACCCGCGAAATTGCTGAGTTTTTGATACGTAACAAAATCAGTGCTGATTATTATCATGCAGGGTTAACCTCTAAAGAGAGGGATTATAAGCAGACCAGCTGGAAAAACGGGAGTAGCCGCATTATGGTTTCAACCAATGCTTTTGGTATGGGAATTGATAAACCTGATGTGCGTTTTGTCGTGCATCTCGATTTGCCCGAAAGCATTGAAGCATATTTTCAGGAAGCCGGGCGGGCCGGAAGAGATGAAAAAAAGGCCTATGCAGTGCTTTTGTATGAAAAGGCCGATATTCTCGATGCCAGGCATAATCTATTGCTTGCATTCCCTGAACCAGATCAAATCAGGCAGGTTTACCAGGCCCTTGGTAATTATTATCAACTTGCTCCGGGCACAGGCCGGGATGTTTCCTTTGATTTTGAAATTTCAGCATTTTGCAACCAATATAACCTGAAACCCTATACGGTTTTTAATGCGCTTAAGTTTATTGAACGAGAGGGTATGATTTCATTGAATGAGGCGGCTGAGTCGCAGTCACGGATAATTTTCACAGCCAGAAAGGATGATTTATACCGGTTTCAGGTTGAAAATGCACGATTTGACCCTTTAATAAAAATGATTTTGCGTTCATATGGAGGCGTTTTTACCGAACCTGTTGCCATTCATGAAGCAGAGCTTGGCCGTCGGCTTAATACAACCACGGAGGAAATCATCAAGGCTTTGCACTATCTGAATGCCCGTGAGGTTATATTGTATATGCCTCAGCGCGATAAACCGCAATTAACGTTCACCAGTGAACTGATAAGGGCGACCGACCTGAGGATTTCGCCTGAAAATTATCTTCATCGCAAAGAGGATGCCATTCAGAGGCTTGAGGCAATCATTGATTATGCTGTTGCTGATCATCAATGCCGGAGTGTTACTCTTATTTCCTATTTCGGGCAATCCGATGCCGGTAGCTGCGGTATTTGTGATGTCTGCCTTCAGCGCAACAAGGCCGGGCTGAGCGAGTCTGACTTTGAACGTATTGTTGCATTGATCAAACCCGCTTTAGAGTTGCGATATTTGTCAATGAAAGAGATGACAGATATTTGCCACCAGATAAGCGATGATAAAGTTATAAAAGCCGTTACCTGGCTGGTAGATAATAATAAAATTGATTACCTCGAAGATGGAACATTCAGGTGGGCTGAATAATATGAAGCCTCTGTGGCTAAAACCTGCCCGCGCTTTTTTTGCAGAAGAAGATGTGGTGTTGATTGCCCGCCGGATGCTTGGCATGAAACTGGTGAGCAAAATTGGTGGTAAACTCACTTCCGGGATCATTACAGAGACAGAGGCTTATGCAGGTATTACTGACAGGGCATCGCATGCTTTCGGTGGGAAGCGAACGCCCCGGACAGAGGTGATGTATGGCATGGAAGGAATCGCCTATATCTATTTGTGTTATGGAATTCATGCCTTGTTTAATGTCGTAACAAATCATACAGATATTCCGCATGCAGTGCTGGTGAGAGGGATTTTTCCATGCGATGGGATAAATGTGATGGAGGAAAGAATAAAACGCGCCATAATAAAGCCCCTGAAGGAAGGAAATGGGCCGGGAAGGGTTACCAGACTTTTGGGCATTGATTGTGCGTTGAATGGCGTTGATTTGATTGAAAACGATATTTTATGGCTGGAGACCTGCGGAATGGAATTTGAGGAGAGCGATATTTTCGTATCGCATCGGATTGGAGTTGGCTATGCGGGGGCTGATGCCTTGTTGCCCTACCGTTTTATCGTGAATGGAATAACGGCGATGGACAGAATAAAAAAACAGGCCGGCATTGAAAAATGACGGCCTGTTTATAAAAATCCTTAATGACTTACTTCACATTCTTTGAAAGTTCTGTTCCGGGTTTAAATTTTACAACTTTTTTAGCTGCAATCTTGATTTCTTTTCCCGTCTGAGGGTTTCTTCCTTTGCGGGCAGCACGTTTTGATACTGAAAAAGAGCCAAATCCTACCAGTGCTACACGATCGCCTTTTTTAAGGCTTTTTGATGTTGCTGATACAAATGCGTCCAATGCTTTTTTTGAGTCGGCTTTAGTCAGTCCTGATTCTGCTGCAATGGCAACGATCAATTCCTGTTTGTTCATTTTTTCCTGATTTAAATTAATACTATGTTGGATAACCTTACGCAAATATAAGCTATTTGCTTGTAAAATCAAGCGTTATAGAAGGAATCTGCGAAAAAAGTTAATAAAACCGGTGGTTTGTTAATAACTTCGGTCTCAAATAGTAGTGTTTAAGCCAATTTTAGCAGGTTGGATTTGATGCCTTTTTACAAAAACCTTAATTCAGTGGATTTTAGGCCATTAATAAATTCTGTTGAATTCATACTTTTTTTTCCGGCAGGCTGAACGATTTTCAGATCTATGTATCCGTCAAGACATGCTACTGAAATTTTTGTATGGTCAGAAATGATAACATGGCCCGGTTCTGCTATGTCTTGTTTTTCTGAAAGCGATGACCTGAGGATTTTTATCTCATTCTCGGCTTTTTCAGTTTTAAGTATAGCCCATGCGCCCGGGTAGGGACTAAGCCCGCGAATTTGATTATGAACATCCAGCCTGGGTCTGTTCCATGTGATTCTGGTGTGCTCTCTGAATAGTCTGGGCGCTGATTTTATTTTGCTGTCAACTACAGGCTGATCCTGCGGCTGACAATGTCCGGAAGCTATAGATTCAATGGTTTCAATAACTAATTCGGCTCCGGTCTTCATGAGTCTGTCGTGAAGTTCGCCGGCTGTTTCGTCAGGCTCAATGGGCAATGCCCTGTTTAAGATAATTTTGCCTGTATCAATGCCGGAATTGAGAAAAAAAGTAGTTACTCCTGTGATGTCTTCTCCATTCATCACCGCATGGTTAATTGGCGCAGCACCACGGTATTGGGGCAGGAGTGAGGCATGCAGATTAAAAGTGCCCAGCGCAGGCATGGCCCAGACCTCCTCGGGTAGTTTTCTGAAAGCGACAACAATAAATAAATTGGCTCCGAACCGGCTGAGTTGATGAAGAAATTCAGGGTCTTTAAGGTTGGCAGGTTGCAGTACTGGAATTCCCTGCTTAACGGCAAAGGATTTAACAGCTGATTCCCTTACTTTAAGCCCTCTTCCTGCCGGTTTGTCGGGGACTGTAACAACTGCTGCAATATCATATTTATGCGCTGTAATCATTTGCAGGGTTTCTACTGCAAATTCAGGAGTTCCCATAAATACAATACGAATATTTTTTTTCATCTGATTTGTTTGTTGTTGAACCAAATATTTGCAAAATCTGCTTCACTCAAACAAAAAACACCCGGGTTTGCCGGGTGTTTCCGTATATGAACCAATGGTTTTAAATACCTTTTAAACGGGTAACATATTTTTCAACGTCGCGTGCTTCGTTGCTGCGGGGGTATTCGGTGCGGATGCGTTCATATGCTTTGAGTGCATCTTCTTTTTTACCGGCGTCTTCAAAAGCCCAGGCTGCTTTCTGAAGAAAAACAGGGCTTGTGAAATCGTTCTTTGACAAATCTGCAGCCTTCAGGTAGTATCCGGCAGCATCAGCTGTCTTTCCTAATTCCATGTAAGCATCACCTATGGCGCCTTTGGCCATTGGAGCAACTAAAACATCCTTAATGCTGAATTTTTCCAGATGGTCAATTGCTTCCTGATATTTTCCTTCGTTCAGTAAAATGATTCCACTGTAATAATGTGCCAGTTTTGCTGATTTGGTCATCCCGTAATCATCAATAATCTGGAGGAATCCCGGATACATTCCATCACCGTTTAATGCAAGTTTCAATGAGTCTTGCTCAAAGTATTTCTCAGCCATAAACATTTGAGACTGAGCTTCTTTTTCTTTGGGGATAAGGTAAAATCTTTGAAATGCAAAGTAGGCAAGTACCAAGATTGCGATTGAACCCAATATGATGGTAAGGAGTTTCTGATTTTTTTCGATAAAAACTTCAGTTTTACTGAGAGCCTCCTCTACAGCCATGATTTTTTCTTCAGTGTTGTCTGTCTTCTTTGCCATTGCTTATTTAATTTGTGGCGCAAAAGTACTGTTTTTTTTTGATTTCACAAATGGTCAATTAATTCATTTTATGATTATCAAATATTGATTTCATGTTTTTTTTATCATGCATCGAATCGGTTGAATAGTTTTGTCAGGCTTCGTGTTTTTTATGGCTGATTTTTTTCTGATTTTCCTTTTGTTCAATCTCGTTTTTTATGCTGTTCGATGAATTTTATCATGTGCTTTTGATGGGTAAGGCGATTTTCGGGCCATGACATAAAACCGTTTTTTTTGCCATCAATTTGCGAAAAGCAGTTTTAACTTATTGGATTTTACGTATTTTTTAATATCTTTACAACTCATTGATTCATAATTTGTACTAATAAAAAATGTTATGGGAAAAGGAGACAAAAAAAGCAAACGCGGTAAGATTATTATGGGATCTTATGGCGTAAGAAGGCAGCGGAAAACAGCTGTTTCAAGAGTGTCGACAGCACAGGCAGGCGTTCCTGAAAAGCCTGCTGAAAAACCCAAAATAAAGGATGTTGAAGCCAAAGCAAAGACCACTGAGTCTAAACCAAAGTCACCGCGCAAACCGAAGGCAGAGGCTAATGCTGAAGTGAAAGATATAAATGATGTTAGTTGAAGTATAGGTTAAGTGTTACATAGTTTTTTAGCCCTCATGTTTTTCTGAGGGCTTTTTTTATTGTTTTGATGATGTTTTTATATTGATTTGAAAGCAATAAATGATGTGCTCTTTGCTGTCGGCCAAGCTTTATTTATTCAGTTTGCCGGCATTTTGGCAGGCTATGTTCCGAATCCAGCGATGGGCAGAAGTGCTGGTTGAGAATTTCAATGCATTTGGTTAAAATGATTTGTTGCTTACCAGTTCTTTAAACCGGCGACCCCGCTCTTCGAAGTTCTTAAAACTATCGTAACTTGATGCTGCCGGTGATAAGAGACAGATGCCTCCTTCGGGCGTTAACTGTGAAGCGATGTTAACTGCCTGGTCGAATGAGTCGGCCATTTCATGAGTTGCATTTTCTGGGCTGAGCGTGTCAAGCATTTTTTTCATTCTCATTCCTGCCGGGCCTGTAAATACCAGCCTGATGTCTTTTTTGTCAGCCAAAAATTGTATCAGGGCTGAGTAGTCAATTCCTCTGTCAAAACCTCCGAGAATAAGCGTATTTACCTTGTGGAGTGTTGTTATGGCAGCCATTGTTGCTTCAGGAATGGTTGAAATGGAATCGTTGTAGTAGTATTTATTCCGGTAAACCCCGACAAATTCAATGCGGTGTTCCAGGGGAGAGAAAGTGGCGACTCCTTCGGCAATGGACTGTGCAGGAATATTCATCAGGCTTGCAGCAGCTGAAGCCGCCATAATGTTCAACAGATTGTGAGGGCCGGGCAATCTGGTTTCAGGCTCAGAAGGAAGCAATATGCGTTCATTGTCAGCGTATCGCAGGATGATATGGCTGCCCGAAATGCCAACTCCGTTTTTTGAAAACTCAGTATTGTGTAAAGGGAATAACCGGCTTTGGGGCTTGTTTGCCTGCAATAATTCTGCAATATTCATGTCAGCTGCATGAAAAATAAAGGCGTCGTTTTTCTCCTGTTTCAGGCCAATCTGCATTTTTGCCAGTTGATAGTGATAGAATGAGGCATAATGGTCAAGGTGTTCCTGAAAAAGGTTAAGCAAAATGGCAACATGGGGCCCCCGGCTGATATACTCAAGCTGATGTGATGATAATTCGCAAACTATGCGGGTTTCAGGCGTAATATGTGGAACAAGATCGAATAGTGGTATGCCAATGTTGCCTGCCAGCAGGCAGTTGCTGGTGTAGCCCTTAAAAATATGATAAAGCAGGCTTGATGTAGTGCTTTTTCCTTTAGTGCCGGTTATTCCAACCGTTTGACTGCCATATGCCTGTAGAAATAAATCGGTTTGAGAACTGATTTTTGACGGATCAAACTGTATGCCTGCATGATGAAGTGAGATGCCGGGCGATTTTATTACAAGATCGTAATGATGGATATGCTCAAGATATCCGGGGCCTGAAATGACTTTGATGTCAGTAATGTTAAGCTCAGGGTTTTGCAATATGATTTCTGAATTCAGGTCGGCAACTGTCAGGTCTGTTTCCGGACATGAAGCGCGCAAAAGTTTGAGTGTTGATTTTCCTTCGCGTCCGTAGCCTAATATGAGCACTCTTTTCCCGTTGGTGGCCGATTTTAAAATGCTTTTCATTGCAGATGATTTAAAAGAAGATTCAGTAAGTCTGTACTTAAAAAATGCTGTTGGTTTAAGGATTTGAAGTCAGGGTTGGCAGGCTGCGATTTCCGCATCTTTAAATAACGATCGATGAGGATGGGGTGTGTTTGGTTTGTATTTTTTGCGGCTATCATTTCAAGCGCCTGACTCACTTCTTCGGTAGTGCCCACACATTCAAATGGTTTTACTTTTGAAAAACCACACAATTCATCAAAAACAGGGGACAATTCCAGGTCAGCAAGCAGGGGTTTCCCCAGAATCTTATCAGCTTCGTCCAGCCCTGTAAAAGCACCCAGCATAATATGCGTAAATAGACATTTCGGGCATTTTCCACACCATGAATCGTTTTTACTTCCTGCATTGCAGCTTTTAAAAACAGGATGATACTTTTGAAGCTTTGAGAAAATGCTGGCAATCTGCAGTTCACTTAGCGGTCGGAGAAAGCTAAAGTAGTTGAAATCTGGCGAAATATATTGACTGTAATAATCGCGGAACGCACTTTCAAATTCCCACGATTTAGAGAATTGATGGTTGATGTTGGTTCCGGGAACGGTAACCTCATTGGCACTTGATTCATTCGAAAGCGCAATATTTTTTATTCCGGTTAAAGCCGAAGCAAAAAGTGTGTAAAAAGCAAGCATGGCTGAAAAAGGGGTGTGCCCGTTGAGGAATCCTTGGGCATTTAAGTTGAGCAATCCACTGTCAATGGTGCGTTTCATTGTCAGTACCTCTTCCATTTTTATTCCTGCCGCTTCAATAGTTTGAATGGTTGCTCCGCGGGGATTAATGATAAATGGTGTTATTTCTTTTGCGGCATTTTTTATCAATTCCAATGTTACAGCTGAGTCTTTTCCTCCTCCGATAGGGATAAGAAATTTTTCGGTCAGGGGTATATTTACTGATTGGTGATTGACGGGGCCTTCAGCTTCAATTTGAATGAAAGTGTGGTCAGGAGCAATGGAATTTAAGTAGAAAAATTCGCCTAATCCATTATAATAAAGTGTTTTCCACCAGTTTTTTTGTTCATCTGTCAGGTGGCCTGATTTTACAATTAAAGCAGGCGAGCAGGTCGGTTTCCAATAGCTAATCAGTTCAATCATCCCGATATTGAAGGCTATATTTTCAAGTAAAGGGTAAATCTGACCGACCCGTTTATCCAAATTTGGGATTAAATTCCCTATCTGAAAAACCGACACTGGCTTAAACCTGATAAGACCCGGAATGTTAAAATCAAATTCAATCGCAACATCGTTTCCTGATAAGCTTATTTTATAGCTTTCATAAATGAAAACGGGGTACTGAGCCCTGAATTGGTGGTATGATTTTTCAGCGTTTATTCGTTCCATGGTCATTATGGTATAAAATTTGCGTAAATTAAGCATGGATTAACCAGGTGCAAAAGTAAAGAATCGGATTCATTGTTTTGTTTGGTTATTTCATGATTGCATGAATACAGGCATATTGGCTGAATGTTGATTTTCTGTTATGCAGATGACATTTGGGCATTGTGTTATATAAAGGTTGTTATTTGAAGTGTTAAACTGTAAAAATATGACCATGAAACCACTAAAAATAGAACCCCTTGCTGGCAGAATATTGATTTCTGTGCCATTTTTGCAGGACTTTTATTTCAAAAAGTCAGTGGTTCTTCTGGCCGATCATAGCAGTGAAGGTACATTCGGGCTTATCATTAACAAACCCGTTGATGTCAGGCTGAGCGACATCTCTTCTGAATTTGAGGATTTTGAAGCTCCTGTTTTTCTTGGGGGGCCTGTTAAAACGGATAGTCTCTTCTTTATTCATACGCGTCCTGACCTTATAGATATGGGCGTTCCGATTCTGGAAGGTTTATACTGGGGCGGTAATATTGAAACGGTGAAGGAGCTGATACATGAAAAGAAAATTTCTAAAGATGAGATTCGCTTTTTTGTTGGGTATGCTGGCTGGGCCTCCAAACAACTTGATCGCGAGCTTGAAGAAAACTCATGGGTCGTTTCTTTTACCGATCTCCACCAGGTAATTCAAAGCAATCCTGGCGATTTATGGAAGCAAACCCTCAGGAAATTAGGAAGAGAATATGCATTGTGGGTTCACTATCCTGCAGACCCTATGATGAATTAAGCGCCGAAAAACTGTGCAATTTGTCCGATAAATCCCATAAAAATTGCTGGTTTCAGAATAATCGTAAACGAAAGACCGAAAACAGCTCCCCAAAAGTGGGCATCATGTCCGATATTGTCAGTGCCTTTTTTCGACATATACGCTGAATATGCCAGGTACATGGCTCCGAAAATAAAAGCAGGAATGTCAAAGGGGATAAATACAAACCTGATAGGCGACAGCGGATTGATGATGATACTGGCAAAGACTACAGCTGAAACGGCGCCTGAGGCGCCTACAGCCCTGTATAGGTAGTCATTTTTATATTTGGTATATGAAGGGGTTGATGAAATGGCTATTCCGCCAATATAGAGCAGCGCAAAAAAATAAGTTCCTTTGAGGCCGAAAAGCACGTCGAAATAATATTCAACTGCCTTGCCGAACGAAAGCAGTACAAACATATTGACCCCCAGATGTATCCAGTCGGCATGCACCAGTGCATGTGAGAAAAAACGATAGCCCTGCCGTTGAGTTGAAATCATGTATGGGCTGAAAAGCAATTTATCGTAAAGAGCCCGGTTATTAAACGCCAGCAATGAAGTCACCGCAGTGAGGGCAATCAGCAAATAGGTTATAATCATTTCAATTTTATTTGGGCAGTGCTGTATGGTCAATTTCAGAGCCCAGCATACTATGTGGAATCATGTATACCAACAGCATGATAACGGCGGCGGCTATGGCCCATATTCTGGAAGATGGATGCCGGCGCAGCATAAAAACAGCGACAACCCATCCGGCAACAGCAATGGCCGTTTTATTATCTGTCAAATCTCCAAAAGTAAATATACCTTTCATCGGCCATCCCGTCCAGTAATCACCAAAAGCATATTTCTGTACAATAGGGCCGAAAATCAGTCCGCCACCAATTAAAAGAATAAGTGTTATTACAGCGTATTTGTAAGTATTTATGCCATTTCCGATGGCTTCTATGCCTGTTCTGGTCGACATGAGCATGGCAATAAACATCAGAAGAATGTGTGGAATAAGGATGCCGGCTGGTACATCTCCTTTAAACCTGATGATCACAGGCTCTTTGGTTATCAATTGTGCTTCAGAACCATCAGTAAGTGTAATCTGATACATAACCTTGCCGGCGGGAGGCTGATGGGGAATATAGGCTACCAGTTTTCCGCCCTGATGAAGCATATCAGTTTCAGTCCACTCGTCATTGCTTTTGTAACGTTTAAAATTAAACTTGCCACTCAGTTTTCCCGAAGGGTCATCAATGCTGATTTCTGCATTGTCGGGCCCGCCATAGGATCTTAATAGTTTATACTTTACCGTTTCGCTGCCAATAGTAACTTTTCCCTTCATTGGGTAAGTGGGGCCAGTTGCCCTCTGGTAAACTACAGAAGCCAGTGTAATAACAACAGTGGCAATCCAGAAGTACAAAGCTTTGTTATTCATGAGAAATATATGGATTGAGTTTATTTTGCAATAATAAGTAAAACCTGAATACGGTTGTAATTAACAGTTTAATAGGATTCTGGTTCTTGAAAAGTGAAAATTTAATCTTCCCGAAAATTGTAATAAACTCAGCTATTATGCGTTATTTTGCATTGGGATTAACATGCTGATATCTTTTTAAAAAGTTTTAGTTAGAAATAAATTTTACCTTTACACGGTCAAAACAGTTGTTTATTGTCCGTTTTTGGTTTAAATAATCTTTACCTGGTGCTCAAAATACGACTTCTGCTCATTGTTGGAATCATAAATCTTCTTGCGTTTTCTGCCCGTTCACAGGAAATGCATGGATTTGTCTCAAGTAATTACGCTGGTATAACCGGTAGTCAGATCAATCCTACGTCAATACTTACATCCAAGCTGTTTTTGGATATTAATGCTTTGGGCTTGCATGTAAATGCAGATAATAATTACGTTTATCTGTCGAAAACAGATTACAAATTTTCACGGTTTATTTCAGGCGGGGAATTTCCTGAGCATACTGTTGGTGAGGGTACTGAAACACGAAACTTTTATGATAAATACAATAAGGATTTAAAAAACCTTTTTTCACAGGTGAGGATTATGGGGCCTTCGGCTATGTTTGCTACAGGTGAACAGGCTTTTGGCTTCTCTACAGCTTACCGAACTTTGCTGTCGGGGCGGTATATTCCTTATGAAGTTGCCAAGTTTGGTATTGAAGGCATGGATTATTCGCCATTGCACAAGATTAATTTTGTTGATGAACATGATTTCAGGACAGCCTCCATGGCTTTTGCCGAAATCTCAGCAACCTATTCAAGAGTCGTTTACAAGCACAACCGCGACCACTGGACAGCGGGCATTACTGTTAAAGGTTTGTTCGGGACTGCCGGTGCATTCGGCTATGTAGATAATATTGACTATATAGTTCCCAACCGCGATACGCTTATTGTCAACAATATTAACGGGCAGATGGGCATGTCGCTCCCGGTTGATTATTACAACAATGATATTCTTATTCCGGGTAAATTATTCCGTGGAAATGGTCTTGGTATTGATATTGGTGTTACCTACCAGAAAAAAATATTAGGCTATACCAACAAAGGTTACTCAATGCCTTGTGAACAGCCTTATGAGCCATACAGATATAAGATTGGCTTTTCAATTCTCGACCTTGGGCGCATTAAGTTTAAAAGTGATGCCCGTTTGCTTGACCTTGTTGATGCCAGTGCCTACTGGGAGAACATAAGCAGTTATAATTACAACAATCTGGATGAGCTCTTCAAGAAAATAAGTTATGAATTTTCGGGTGATGAAAATGCGTTGGTAAAAGGAAATGCATTTTCAATATGGCTGCCTACGGCTTTCAGCACTCAGGTTGATGTCAGGGTTAATACAAAAGTGTACTTAAATGCTACCATTGTACAGCCATTGGTCATGGGTAAGGCTGCTGTGGTACGTCCGTCACAGGTGGCTGTTACGCCTCGTTTTGAGACCGATTATTTTGAAGTGGCAATGCCCTTCATCTTGTATGATTACAAGCACCCTCGGCTTGGTTTAAGTGCAAGGCTGCATAAAGTTGTTATTGGAACCGATAAACTTGGCGGCTTTTTCGGGATGAGTGATTTTTACGGCATGGATTTTTATGTGCTGGTGAAGTTCTCGTTCTTCAAGGGGCAGTGCCGCAACTTCGATAAGCGTTTCGGTTGTGGAAACCTTGAGTACAAACAGAAATATTAGTAGCAGGGTATAGTTTAAGTCCGCAATTTGCCTCTGAAATGTCTAATACCGGTTTTATACCGGTTTCCCGAATCAAATATTTGAATTGACAGATTTGAAACCTGCTGAATAACAAAAGGCAGTGTTGTATTTAGCTTTGTGGTCCTGCTTTCACATCCAGTGCATCTCTCAAGCCATTTCCAATCAGCATAAAGGCCAGCACCAGCAACATAATGCAGGCACCGGGCAATAACGCAAGCCAGGGATTGTCAAGGATAATATAAGCATAGTTTTCTTTAACCATTGTTCCCCATGAAGGCATTGGAGGTTGTACGCCAATGCCTAAAAAGCTCAATCCGGCTTCAATGAGGATGGCTGATGCAAAGTTGGCCGCCGAAATAACGATTACCGGCCCCATCGTATTGGGCAGTATGTGGCGGATAATGATACGGTTGTTTTTAAATCCGAGGGCCCGGGCGGCTTCCACAAATTCTTTTTCGCGTAAACTCAGAATTTGTCCGCGTACAACCCTGGCTACTTCAACCCACATGGTAAGTCCTACTGCAATAAAAACCTGCCAGAACCCCTTACCTAAGGCAAATGTGATGGCAATAACCAGGAGCAGGGTGGGAATTGACCAGACGATATTGATGAACCAAATGATTAAATCGTCTATCCGGCCTCTGAAAAAACCAGCCAGGGCCCCCAGTAAAATCCCTAAAATAAGGGAGATGATGACTGAAATAAAACCAACGGATAAACTTACCCGGGTTCCAATCATCAACTGGCTTAAAACGTCGCGTCCAAACCTGTCGGTGCCCAGGATAAAGGTGCGCTTGCTGATTCTGGTATCTATGATGAGTTTCTGCATGGCAGGAATGCTCATTGCCATGGATTTTCCTTCAATATCTTTACAGCCGGCGCTGCTGAGATAAAGGCGACTTGTGTCGGAAACAGCGAAAAGAACATCAGCCAGTTTGTATGCATAATTCAGCTCGCTGTTTGTTGCATCAATGCTGTATGGGGTCAGGATGATTTCATCATTCACAAAACTGAAAGAGCTGATTGGAAGTGACAAATACTTTTCCTGGCAACCGTAAATCATTCTGGTCCAGAAATGGCAGTCAGGTTTTTTTTCGTTTTTTCTGATGGAAATCATGGTAACCTGAAACCCGGGCTTTTTTGCCGCAATTTCGAGGTGCTGATCATTGGCGTATGGACTGCTGTCAGGGGTAATCAGATAACCTAAAATTGAAATCAGGATGGCGGCAAGAATAAGAAACATAGAAAAAACAGCAGGCTTATTGTTCTGCAATTTTTTCCATGATTTGGATGACAGGCTTCCTTCGGGCAATAATTTTCGGGAAAATAACAAATCAGGTGAGTTTATTCAATGGGTTATTAAATGAATATGTAAAACTAGTAAGATTTATCACCTCCCAGAATACCACCCAGAATGGAGCCTCCGATGCCGCCAACGCCACGGCTTTCTTCCCTGTTTGTTCTTGATGAGGCAACAATCCGGTCGGCCAGTCGTGAAAACGGAAGACTTTGCAGGTATACTGTGCCGGGGCCGGTTAGTTTAACCAAAAAAAGACCTTCTCCACCAAACAGTGCATTTTTAAAACCGCCTATAAAGCGGATGTCATAATCAACCGAAGGGTGGAAAGCGACAAGACACCCGGTGTCGACATGGAGTGTTTCGCCGGGCTGAAGGTTGCGCTGGATGATAGCGCCACCGGCCTGAACAAAAGCAAGGCCATGGCCCGATAGGCGCTGAAGTATAAAACCTTCACCACCAAATAGTCCGGCACCTATTTTCTTTGTAAAAGCTATGTCAATATCAATACCATTGGCAGCACACAGGAATGCGTCCTTTTGACAAAGGAATTCGCCGCCAAGTTTGTCCAGCTCAAGGGGTATTATTTTGCCGGGATAGGGTGCGCTAAAAGCTACTCTGCGCTTAATTCTGTCGTTGTTAAGAAAGGTGGTTATAAAGAAACCGTCGCCGGTAAGCATTCGTTTAAATCCTTTGAAAATGCCGCCACCCGTATTGGTTTGCATTTCAATGCCATTTTCCATATACATCATGGCGCCAACTTCAGCCCGAACACCTTCGGAAGGATCGAGCTCTACCTCAATCAATTGCATGTCATCGCCAAATATCTTGTAATCAATAATGTCTGCCATTGGTTCTAATAGTGTTTGTGAAGTTTTATTTAAAGCAAATTTAATAAGAAATGTGCCTGATTGGTCATAAAAAAATCTTGCATGATTGTTTTAGTATTTCAGGAGAATGTATTATCTTTGCCGCTCCAAAACAAACATGGTGGTCTTAGCTCAGTTGGTTAGAGCGTCTGATTGTGGTTCAGAAGGTCGTGGGTTCGAGCCCCATATTCCACCCCAAAAATTGAAAGGTCGGCATTGCCGGCCTTTTTTTATTTATCCAAAACCCTTGTAAATCATGGTTTTCAGCTTGTAAGCTGTGTGATAAAATATGCCTTTGTATGCTGAAGCGCTGCATTGGGGGCGACTGTAATTTCTTATGATATCTGTAATAATTGGGCTACGAAACCTGGCAGGAAGTCTGGTTATTCAATATGTATGGTTTTTTGTTTGATGGATGTCCAATGGTGCTTTGTGAAGCCGGGACCCGAATCAGGGTTTACAAGAGGTTAAAAAAAATCCCCGGCGCAGGCCAGGGACAAGTATGGTGAAACAGGAAAGCTTTATTCAAATCTTCGATGCCAGGCAGAGGTCCCGTCTTTTATTTCTTCATCGCGAACCCAGTATTGATCAACAATCTCTGTTTTTTGCTGTTCCCAGTAAGCCGGAGAAACTTTTTGTCCGTCTTTGGTTTTCAGGCTCATTTCATAAACAGCAATCACCGGATTAAATACCAGATCGGTAACTCCAATAGTGAAAGTGGGGGCAGTTGATTCATCTGCACGTTTATCTTCCGCTAGCTGAATTTCAAAACCGTTGAAGCTCAGAAGCTCTTTCAGGAAATCTACCCGCCTGGCTGTTACGCCTTTTTCAATTACGGTGCATCGGATTCCGTTAATTTCTTCGACGATGTGTTTGGCTTGCAGGGGCATATGTTTCAGGGATTTTAAGTCTTAAATGTAAGTTCAAAGCGTTTTTTTATCTCAAGGGCCTATTCTTAATCAATGTGTTTGTTTTAAGTACATCAGAATAAGCCGGCGCCAATGCTCAGGTTGTAAACAAATTCATAAATCTGACTCCAGAAACCCACAACCACAATGCCAATGGCACTCAGAAGTAATCCGGCTTTGGTCATGCCGTCGCTGTTAAAAAAGGCGATTGGATTTTCAGTTTTATTGATGAACATGGCCTTTACAACCATCAAATAGTAGTACAATGAAATGGTGGCATTTAATACAGCGATAAATACCAGCCAGTAATATCCTGCCGAGGCTGCTGAGGTAAACAAAAAGAATTTTCCGAAGAATCCGGCTACCGGTGGAATTCCGGCTAACGAGAACATCGAAAGCATCATCAGCAGGCTGAGTTTCGGATTGGTTTTGTACAGCCCGTCATAGTCGCTCATTTCTACTTTTCCGGTAACGCTTTCAATGGCTGAAACGACCCCGAAAGCTCCCAGATTGGAGAAAATATAGATCAGCACAAAATAAATGACAGAGGTCATCCCCATCTGGCTGCCTGCAATAATACCCAACAGAATAAAGCCAGCCTGGGCTATGGAGGAAAATGCAAGGAACCTTTTCATGTTTTTCTGCCTGAGCGCAAAAAGATTACCTACAACCATGGTGATGACTGAGATAACATAAATCACATCTTTCCAGATGTAGGCCAGCTGAAAAAATACTTTGTATAGGATGAGGATAAGAATAAAGGAAGCAGCTCCTTTTGAGATGACAGAAAAGTAGGAGGTGACATTTACCGGAGCGCCTTCGTAAACGTCGGCTGTCCACAGGTGAAAAGGTACCAGTGATATTTTGAAGGCAAGTCCTGAAAAGAAGAACAGAAATGCCAGTACCTGCATGGGAGCTGTGCTGTAACTTAAAGCAACATCGTTAAAATAAATGCTTCCGGTTGAACCGTAAATGAGTGACAGCCCGAACAAAAGAATGCCCGACGACAGGGCTGACGAAAGGATTAATTTTACACCGGCTTCAGCCGATTTGGTTTGGTGATGGGTGTATGCTGCCAACGCTGCCAAGGGAATGGTAGCAGTTTCGAGGCCAAGATAGAACATCAGAAAATCACCTGATGAAATCATAAAATACATCCCAATAAGGGTTGAAAACAGCAGAATAAAATATTCGCTCATTTTCTCTCTGTTTTCGGGCTTCATTATCCAGGTGTACGATTGCAGCAGAATAATCAGCACGCCGATATTCAGTACGTTTTTCATCATACATACCAGCGGAGTTGCCCTGAACATACCTCCGAAGAGTTCACCTTCGGGCGTAGGAAAGAATCCAACGATGGTGTGAATGCTAAACAGCGCTATTACCACCGGAATAATGCGCGGTTTGTGCGCAGGTTTCAGTCCGAGATCAATAATCAGCAGAATGAGTGCTATGGCAACTAGCATTATTTCGTGCCGTAAAAGTAAGAAGTCGTTGATGGTCATACTACCGAATCTAAAGTTTTTATGAATTGGTTCCTGCCGGTTTTACATCAACCGGTAAGTCCGGAATATGCTTATTAAAACAGACTGACAAATTCAGTTCCTGAAAGTGAAATTTTCTGTACAATGGGTGCCAGGCTCACATTAATCATATCGGAAAGCCAGAGAGGTGCAATACCAATAGCAGCAATGGCAATCACGAGCGTAATGGTTGAAAGCCTTTCATGCCATTTGGCATCTTCGAGATGCAGAAAGTGATCGTTTTTGACAGGCCCCAGTAAAAGTATGCCAACCACGCGCAAAATGTACACTGCGGTGACTACAATACTTGTAGTGGCCATAATGGTGAGTATTCTGTGAAAATTGTCAGTATGCTGGAAGGCGCCGATAAAGATGGTCATTTCAGCAACAAATCCGCTTAAACCGGGAAGTCCGAGTGAAGCGAGACCGGCAATTACATAAACCACCCCCAAAAAAGGCATAACTTTCATCAGGCCGCCCATTTCGTTGATCATACGGGTATGGGTTCTGCCATAAATCATACCGATAAGGGCAAAGAAGAGGGCAGTCATCAGTCCGTGTGAAATCATTTGTATGATAGCTCCGTTAAATGCAGTCTGATTCATCATCAGCACGGCGAAAAGTACCAGTCCGCAGTGGCTTACCGATGAGTAGGCATTGATATATTTCAGGTCTTTTTGCCAGATAGCTCCAAAAGCACCATAAACTACACTGATGGAGGTAAGCAGCAGAAATATCCAGGCTTGTTCCTGGGCAGCATCGGGCATCAGAAAAATGGCAACGCGGAAAGCGCCGTAGCCTCCGAGTTTCATCAAAACACCGGCGTGCAGCATCGAAACAGCAGTTGGTGCTGAGGCATGCCCGTCGGGCGACCAGGTGTGGAAAGGGAAAAGAGCGCCCAGAATACCGAAGCCGATAAAGGTAAACGGAAAAAGAAAACGCTGCATTTCAATAGGAATGGTTGTTTTTGAGATTTCAAGAAGATTCCAGGTGAGTTGTCCACCGGCAGGAGCTGAGTAAAAATAAATGCCAAGCAAGCCTACCATCAGCAATGCAGAGCCACCCATCAGCATCAGGGTGAGTTTCATGGCTGAATATTCCTTGGGCCCCGAGCCCCAGATACCAATCAACAGATACATCGGGATAACCGCAATTTCATAAAACAGGAACATGGTAAACAAATCGAGCGAAATAAAGAACCCAAATACTCCGGAAGCCAGCAGAATAAGTGATATAAAAAATTCCCTGGAAAGGAAATCCATGTTCCATGAAGCAAAAACGCCTGCAAAAACCACCACTGAGGTTAAACCAATCATGGCAACCGAAATCCCGTCAACACCAACCGCGTAATGTATGTTCAGTGTCGGAAACCAAAGTGCATCGTAGGTAAACAGCATTTCGGCCATGTTACCGGCGTTGCGTTCGGCCAGATACATGTATACCAGGATGGCCGCAAGAATTAGCTGAAAGCTCATACCTATGGCAGATACAAGGCGGGTTTGCTTCAGATTTTTGGTAAATCCGATACCTACCATTGTCAGCACCGGAATCAGGACAAATAGACTGAGTATATTCATAGTTTGATTCTTTTCTTTACCACAGATAAATAAAAATGATGACCAGCGCTATTGTGCCTGAGATAAATACAAACCCGTACTGCTGAATGCGACCGCTCTGGAATCCTTTAATCATGATTGAAGAGCGCTCAACTACACGGGCAATCAGGTTCATAAACCCATCTACAATGTGCCGGTCGAACCATGCAACCGGGCGCGAAATGTAATTGAAAATGATTTTATGCGTTACAAACAAGTATACTTCGTCGATGTAAAACTTGTGATAAGTCCATTTGTAAAACTGACCGAAGCCCGTTGCAATTTTAACCGGAATGGCTGTTTCTTTGCGATACATAATGGTTGCAATAACAATGCCCAGCAATCCGATAAGTACAGAAGGAATGGCAACGGCATACTCAATATGTGTTTCAAACGGGAGGCCGTCGCTGGTTACAAGGTTATGGAAGGGCAGGAATCCGGCGAAAACCGAACCAAAAGCCAGCACCATCAAAGGAATGGTCATGGTTGCCGGAGCTTCGTGCGGTGTATGATGGTAATGTGTTTCTTTGCCCCAGAAGATGTTGTAATATAACCTGAACATATAAAAGGCCGTAAGTCCTGCAACAGCAAATTCAATGATAAACAAAGGCATATTGTGATGGAAAGCAGCCACAAGTATTTCGTCCTTGCTGAAGAACCCCGAAAGTGGCGGAATACCGGCAATGGTCAAACAGGCAATCAGGAATGTGATGTGAGTAATGGGCAGATATTTGCGCAGGCCGCCCATTTCGCGCATATCGTTGCTGTGCACTGCGTGTATAATGGCTCCGGCGCCGAGGAAGAGTAATGCCTTAAACATGGCGTGTGTAAACAAGTGGAAATTGCCGGCCATAAATCCAAGGCCTTCATGACCACCATATCCTGAAACGCCGAGTGCAAGCATCATGTAGCCAATCTGCGACATGGTTGAGAATGCCAGAACCCGTTTAATGTCGTTTTGTGTGCAGGCGATGATGGCTGCAAACAGCGAACTGAAACCGCCCACCCAGGCAACAATATGCAGGGCTTCAGGAGCCACCATTGAATAAACCGGGAACAATCTTGCCACCAGGTAAACACCGGCCACAACCATTGTAGCAGCATGAATTAAAGCCGAAACAGGAGTGGGGCCTTCCATTGCATCGGGAAGCCAGATATGAAGCGGAAACATGGCCGATTTGCCAGCGCCGCCGACAAAAATAAAAGTCAGTGCCCAGGTGATGGCGCTTAAACCCATAAAGGTAGCGCCGCCAGCATGCAGCATAGCCGGGCCTGTGGGGCTAACGAGTGTCTGAAAATCAAATGTATCTGTCATAAACGACAACATCAGAATTCCGATAAGAAACCCGAGATCGGCAAAACGGGTAACAATAAATGCTTTTTTCGATGCCGAAACTGCGCTCGGTTTTTCGTAATAAAAACCAATCAGCAGAAACGATGAAACCCCGACAAGTTCCCAGAAAATGTACATCTGGAAAATGTTGGTTGCCAAAACCAGTCCCAGCATGGAAAAACTAAACAGCGAAAGGAAAGCGTAAAAGCGGGCAAAGCCTTTCTCGCCTTTCATATAACCCAGGCTGTAGATATGCACCATAAATGAAACAGTGCTTACCACAATTAGCATCATCACTGAAATGGGGTCGAGCAGAATTCCCAGATGAATGGTTAGTTTGTCGGTTAGGTTAAGCCATTGTATTTCAAAAGCTTTCAGCGAGCTGTATCCCATTCCGGCAACATGGTCTGTCCAGAAATACCTGATGGCAGTCATGTAGGAGAGTATGAAAACAACAAATAAACCTGTGGTTCCGATGAGCCCCGAAACGAGTGGTTTGAATTTGTGGCCTGTGAGTCCTGTGAACAGGAATACTGCCAGTGGAATCAGCGGTATAAGCAATGTGTAAGTGTAATCTGTCATATGCTGCAGTCCTTTCGGTTATCTTTCTTGATTTTTGAAATTCAGCTTTTTCTTTTAAAATTTCATTTCGTCAACTTTATCTACCTCAATGGAGTGGAAGTTGCGGTAGATGTTGATGATGATGGCAATGGCAACTGCGGCTTCAGCTGCTGCCACGGCAATGACAATCAGGCTGAAGAAATGCCCGTGAAGATTATCGGGGTACAGATACCTGTTGAATGCCACAAAATTGATATTTACCGAATTAAGGATTAACTCGATAGACATTAACATGGTGATTAGATTTTTGCGGGTCAGAAATCCGAAAACCCCTATAAAAAACATGAGGGTGCTAATCACTAAAAAATACTGTAAAGGAATGGTTCCGGTCATTTTACAAAGTATATTATTGTTCGCTTTCCTTGGTTATCTGTTTTTTACTCACGGGTGAGCTGTTTTCTTTTCTGGCAACTATAATAGCGCCAATCATGGCAGCCAGTAGAAGAACAGATACAACTTCAAATGGCAGGGCGTACCCGTTTTCCTGATAAGATACCAGCGCACGGCCTATTGATTTTACATCAGACGAAGCACTCACTGTTGATTTGGCAGGAAACGAATAGTTGAGAATTGTCATGAGGGTAAGGGTAGCTCCTGCAATTACTGCCAAAGCCGACATAATGCCCTGGAATTTTCCTGCCACTTTCGCCCTTTCGCTGATATGACTGGTAAGCAGAATGGAAAAAATGATCAACACGATGATTCCTCCTGCATAAACGGTAAGCTGAACGGCTGCCAGAAAGTTGTAATTCAACATGAAATAGAGGCCGGCAGTGCTTACCAGCACAAATAGCAGATACACTGCAGCCCGGAGTATTCTTCTGGTTGTAACCGTAAGTATTGAAAAAACCAGGATCATACCTGAAAGCAGAAAGAATAAGATTTCGCTGTTCATATTGTTAATATTATCAATCGGTTAACGATTATTGACACTGTGTGTTTAGTCTTTTACACCTTCCATTATTCTGGAATCGGGTTTGTTCAGCACCTTGGTGAGCGTAGCGCGATCCCATACGGCATGTTCAAAATTCTGCGCCATTACAATAGCACCGGTAGGGCAGGCTTTCACACATAAATTGCAGAAAGTGCACATGCCCAGATGATATATGTGCTTGTCGATGGCGCGGCGTTTTTTACCGTCTTCAGTCATAACCGATTTGGATATAATTTCAATGGAGCCATTGGGGCAATTGATTTCGCAAATTCCGCAACCGGTACACTTATGTTCGTTGTTTTCGTTGTGAGGCATTACTACTTCGCCTCTGAACCGTTCAGCAATTTTAAGTGTTTGCCGGTTTTCAGGATATTGCTGCGTTACATGTTTCCATGGAGTAAAAAAGTACTTTCCCGTAATTTTCATTCCGGTAAGCAGTGTCCAGATACCCTTGATAATTTCGGTTATATATGTAAGAATCGATTTCATGTTTTAAGTTTCAGAGAGATTAGAAATGCAACCCTAAAAGTACAACTGCAGCCATGAGCAGTATGTTGAAAAGGTTAATCGGCAGCAGGTATTTCCATTCGAGGTTCAGAATCTGGTCAACACGCAAACGGGGGAAAGTCCATTTAAACCACATCATCAGGAACATAACGCCCAGTACTTTGATAAAAAACCAAACCAGTCCGGGAATCAAATCCATCACCTGGTTAAATCCGGCAAAATCGCCAAAGTGAAGCGGCATCCATCCTCCCAGAAAAACGGTGGTGGCCATGCCGGCAACAATAAACAGGTTGATGTATTCGGCCAGGAAGAAGAAGGCAAATTTGATACCTGAATACTCGGTGTGAAAACCGGCAGTAAGTTCTGATTCGGCTTCGGCAAGGTCAAAAGGCCCACGGTTTGTTTCGGCAGTTCCGGCAATCACAAATACAAAAAATGCGATAAAGGCAGGGATATGTCCTTTAAAGATAAACCACATTTCGCGCTGTCCTTCAACCAGACCCGAAATCTGCATGGTGCCGGCCAGAATAATCATGGTAATGAGCGAAAGCCCGACCGAAAGTTCGTAACTTACAATCTGAGCACCTGAACGCATTGCGCCAATGAGCGAGTATTTGTTGTTTGAGCTCCAGCCTGCCAGCAAAATGCCGATTACACCAACAGATGACACTGCCGTGACAAAGAAAATGCCGATGTCGAAGTCAAATGTTTGTAATCCGGGAGCAAACGGAATAACTGAGATGACCAAAAAGCTGACAATAATTACAATGAAAGGAGCCAGGTTGTAAAGGAATTTGTCAACTCCTTTGGGTGTAACCAGTTCCTTCATCAGCAGTTTGATAAAGTCGGCAATGGTTTGCAGCAAACCCCAGGGGCCCACCCTCATGGGGCCAAGCCTTTGCTGAAAAGCTGCACAAACCTTGCGCTCAGCATAAACAAGAAAAAGGCCGAAAAGTGCTACAAAAAGCAGGTAGGCCACTCCAACTATTGTCCATTCAATGGCGATGGTTGTGGTTGCTGAATATTGCGACGACAAACTTTCGTGAATGGATTTTGTCAGTGTTGTGAAATCGTAGATATTGAATGCCATCTTTTATGAGTTCGATGTTATCTTCAAAGTATTAACGGTCAATGTCGGGTATTACCAGGTCGAAGGTTGACATGATGGCAACCAGGTCGGCAATTTTCCATCCTTTGGCAATGTGATTGATTGCGAAAAGATTTGAAAATCCCGGGGAACGGAATTTTACACGGTAAGGATTTTTCTTGCCGTCGGAAGTGATGAATACCCCGAATTCTCCGCGGGCAGTTTCAACACGCTGATAAAATTCTCCTTCGGGCAGTTTTACAACGCCTTTCATTTTTACGGCATAATCACCTTCAGGTATATTGTCGATAAGCTGTTCGATAATGCTCATCGATTCCCACATTTCCTGCATGCGCACCTGGTAGCGGGCGTAGGTGTCGCCCACATCGCTTAAAATTTCGTTGAAATTAACTTTTGAATAGGCGCTGTATGGCTGGTGTTTGCGCAGGTCGCAGGCAAAACCCGATGCACGGGCAGTGGGGCCGGTAACGCCGTAAGCAATAGCATCCTCGCGCGAAAGATAGCCCACCCCTTTGGTGCGTTCAGTAAAAATTACATTGCCTGATAACAGCTTATCGTATTCGGGCAGTTTGGTTTTGAACTTTTTAATGAAAGCTTTGACATCGCGCTGGAAATTAGGGTGAATGTCAAACATCAGCCCGCCGGGAATGCTGTAATTAACAGTAAGCCTGGCGCCGCAGGTTTCTTCGAAAATATCGAGAATATCTTCGCGGTCGCGCAATCCATAAAAGAAAGTGGTGAGCGCCCCCATATCCATACCCATTACACACCACCATAACTGGTGAGAGGCCAAACGGGTAAGTTCGGCCATAATGGTGCGGATGTATTTTACTCTTTCGGGAACCTCAATCTGCAGGGCATTTTCAACGCAAAGAGCCACCGCTTCGTTGTTCATATGGGCCGAAAGGTAGTCCATGCGATCGGTAAGGTGGCCAATTTGCGGATATGAAAGTGACTCTGCCATTTTTTCAATTCCGCTGTGAATGTAACCGATGTGAGGCTGCACATTGTGTACAATTTCGCCCTCGAGTTGAACAAGCAGGCGCAGTACACCATGTGTACTCGGATGCTGCGGGCCCATATTAATGAGATATTCATCGGTTTTTATCTCATCAGTGGTAATCATTACTTCTTTAAGCTCAGCCATGTCTATCGGGATACGATGTGAATGTCGTCTTTATAATCTTTGCGCAATGGGAAACCCCAGTTTTCGTCAAGAAACAGTCTTCTGAGATCGGGATGATTGCTAAAGGTGATGCCCAGAAGGTCAAAAGCTTCTCTTTCGTGAAATTCGGCTGTGGGCCAGATGTCGCTCACCGTATCAACCACCGGGTTTTGCCGGTCAGCAGTTTTTACTTTTACGACCAGCATATGCTTGTGTGTGGTTGATTCGAGGTGATATACCATTTGCAGATGGTCAGCGTGATCTACGCCGGTAACGCAAATGAGGTAATCAAATGCCAGATCTTTGTCCTCTTTCAGTTGCACCATAAAATCATGCAGCCGGGCAAGAGGTACAAAAGTCTCAACGTACTGCGCCCCGGTTTTTGTTTCAGCTTGTGCTTCTTTCTTACCTATGGCAGTTATCAATGCTTCGTTTGTCATCTTGATTTTCAGTTTATTGAAATCACAGTTTGATGCCTGTTTGATTTATTTCTTTTTCCGTTTCGAGAAATTACGTTCGCGCCGGATTTTTTTCTGTAATTGCATCATTCCATAAAGGAGAGCCTCAGGACGCGGAGGGCAGCCCGGCACATATACATCAACCGGTATCACATGGTCGGCACCTTTCACAATAGCATAACTATTGTAATAAAACGGGCCTCCTGAAACAGCACAGGCTCCCATGGCTATCACGTATTTGGGGTCGGCCATCTGGTCGTAAAGGCGTTTGAGTACCGGCGACATTTTGTAATTGATTGATCCGCTGATGATAATCAGGTCGGCCTGCCGTGGTGTGGCACGCGCAACTTCAAAGCCAAAACGGGCCATATCGTGCCGCGATGCGCCTACAGCCATAAACTCAATGGCGCAACAACGCGTTCCGAATGTTAATGGCCATAACGAATTAGACCTGGCCCAATTCACCAGGTCATCAAGTTTGGCCAGAATAATGCTTCCCCCTTCGTGCGATTCAATGATTGGATAATCATTGATTTCTATGTCTTGTTTCTTTTTGATTATTCCCATTTCAATGCATGTTTTTTCCAGCCGTAAAGCAGGCCTAGTCCGAGAATGGTGAAGAATATACCAATTTCAATAAATGCCGAAATGCCTGTTTCGCGCATCACCGTAGCCCAGGGAAACACAAAAACCGTTTCAACATCGAAAATCAGAAACAAGATGGCAAACAGGTAATAACCCACCGTGTACTGGAGCCAAGAGCCGCCTATGGTTTCAATTCCACATTCATAAGGTTCAAATTTTGCCGGGTTGGATGACGTGGGCGGAACAAATGTGGAAAATAATAACGCTCCTCCAACTAGTACCACTCCTACAATGAAAAACAAAACGAGTGACTGACTGTCCATGTTTATAAGATATTTAAGTATCTATATTTGTCGAGGCGACAAATGTATGAATTGTGATCTTTTGTTTGGAGCATTTTCTTTTTTGTACCTTAATTTATAATGTTTCAAAATAAAGGACTTGATTCTGCTCAAAACACGCCGGCAAATTTAGAGCGATATTTTTAAAGATATCCGAATTCCGGACTCTTATTTTTTATGGTTTTGCAAGCCGTTTGAGTTTCAGTATGTTTTGTTAAAGATTTCATAATTTTTCACATGTTAACTGCTTAATGCTTATTTTTGTGGCCAGCTTAAAAAAACAATGAAAGTACTGATAAGAAATATAGCGGTGTTGCTGGTGTTGGTTGCATTTTTGCTGCCTTCAACCGGCGTGCTTGTTTTTCTTCATCATTGTAAGTCAAAAGGTACGATACAGGCGAGCCTTGATGGTTCAAATACATGTTGCAAAACCCGCAGTTCATTGTTTAAAGCCACCGAACCTGATGTTTGTGCCCTGGCTCATGAAAATCACTGCACCCATCATTCATTTCTGGCTCAGGAGACCTGCTGCGACGATACCCATTTTTATGTTAAAATAAACATGGAGTACCTGTCGGAAATGTCACAGAGTTTTCAGGCAAATGTATTTGCGATTGAGCTGCCGGGTGTACCCGAAATTCATCCTGTTTATTTAGCTGATCTTCCTCCCGGTATCATACCCGATTGGCCTGTGCCTCCCGATATCGGTACTTATTTAAAGGTATCTTCTCTCCGCTTATAAATCTCACCATTTGTATTCAGCAGGAATGCAGATGCTGCATGCCTGTGTTTTGATTTTTCTACCAAATTCTACAAATGCTGAGATATTATGAAAACTAAAACTATTGCATTTTGCATGGCATTATTGCTGTGCGGATTAAATCAGATTTTTGCCCAACAAACATTGAAGGGTAAAGTGCGCGAAAGCGACGCCAACGGAAAACTTGTTCCGCTCCCTTACGCCAATATCCACTGGCTGGGCACCCAACTGGGGACTGTGGCCGATGATGACGGACGTTTTTCGTTGAAAAAACCTGAAGCAGCCCAACCCAAACTGGTGGTGAGTTTTGTGGGTTATCTGAATGATACCATTCTTATTCCAGGCAATCAGTCATCTATTGAGGTGGTATTGCTAAAAGGCAGCCAGCTTGGCCAGGTTGAAGTAAAAGAGCGCATGGCCGGCAGTTTTATTTCGTCTATTAAACCAATTAAAACAGAGGTGATTACCACTGCCGGGCTTCAGAAACTGGCCTGTTGCAATTTGTCAGAAAGTTTTGAAAATAATGCGACTGTTGATGTCGGTTTTTCTGATGCGGTAACCGGAGCCAAACAAATTCAAATGCTTGGGCTGGCCGGTGTGTACAGTCAGCTTATGGTGGAGAATATTCCATTTACACGCGGGCTGGGATCGGCTTTCGGACTTACCTATATTCCGGGCACCTGGATGGAATCTATTCAAATTTCGAAAGGTACATCGTCGGTGGTGAATGGATATGAATCAACCACCGGGCAGATTAATGCCGAGTTCAGGAAACCCTGGGATACCGATAAGTTTTTTTTGAATGTGTATGGAAATAATGAAGGCCGCCTTGAGGTAAATACCCATGCGTCAAAAGTGATTAAAGATGATAAACTCAGTACTATGGTGCTGGCGCATGCATCAACCCAGATGAGCCGGATAGATATGAATGATGATGGTTTTCTCGATCAGCCACTTTCGAAACAGATAAATGTTTCGAATCGATGGAGTTACGAGAAACATGGTGTTACTGAATCAAAATTCGGGGTTAATTTTTTGTACGACGAACGCAATGGCGGACAGCTTATTGGCATGAACACCGATGAAGCCATAGCCAACGGCCATTATGTGATGAAGGTGATTACCAAAAGAGCCCAGGTTTACGACAAAACAGGTTTTATTTTCAAAAATATGGCCAATACCAGCCTGGGTTTGATTTTTAGTGGCTTGTATCATGATCAGGAGTCGGTTTTTGGCCGTTCTGACTACAACGCCAGGCAGCTGGGTTTTTATGGCAATGCTATTTTCCAGTCGCAGATTGGTAATCAGGCACATACATATAATGCCGGAGTGAGTTTTATGTATGATGATTTTGATGAATCGTTCCGCGATACAACCTTCAACAGGGTTGAATCGGTTCCGGGTGTTTTTGCGCAATACACTTATAATCCGAACGAGAAGCTCAGTTTAATTGCCGGCATTAGGGTTGATCATCACAATAAGTATGGCACCATTGTTACACCGCGCTTTCATTTTAAGGTGAACCTTTTCGAGCATACCGTTTTGCGCGGCTCGGTGGGTAAAGGTTATCGCAGTGCCGCGGTGCTGGCCGAAAATTCAGGTATGTTGCTCAGCTCCCGTCAGTTGGTGTTCCGCGAAGATTTTCGCATGGAGGAGGCCCTTAACTTTGGCTTAAACATAACGCAAACCATTCCGCTCAGCGAGAAGAGAAATGTAGTGCTGTCGGCCGATTACTATCGTACTGATTTTGTGAATCAGGTTATTATTGACCTGGATCAGTCAGCCGATCGTATTGTGATTTATAACCTTGATGGCGAATCCTATTCCAACAGTTTTCAGTTTAATGCTGAAGCAGGTCTTTTTGAAAGGTTTGATGTGACTGCCGCATACAGGCTGAACGATACACGGGTTACTACCGCCGGCGAGTTGCGCGAAAGGCCTCTGGTGAGCAGGCATAAAGGATTGCTTACCCTGTCGTATGCCACCCGTTTTGAAAAGTGGAAGTTTGATTTTACGGGCCAGTATAATGGCAAAACCCGTTTGCCGCTGGGCGTCAATTTTCCTGAAGACAGTGGTTATGAAAATGGCTATTCGCCCGATTACATAACCATTCATACGCAGGTTACACGTAAGTTTAAGAAATGGGATGCATACCTTGGGGTCGAAAACCTTACCGGTTATACACAAAAGCACCCGATTCTGGGCTACGAGGCTCCGTTTGATCCGGGATTTGACGCTGGTGTTATCTGGGGGCCGTTGCTTGGCAGAATGGTTTATGCAGGCATCAGATATGCCATTAAGTAAAAGTCAAAGCAGGCCCAGGGCTATTCATTCCGAAAAGGTGATGTCCGGATACCGAAGCCTGCCCGTTGTTCAGAATAGTCAGCGAAAGCCTGTTTCGATGATTCACAACTATTAAAATAAAGTATTCATCTTAAATCAGAAAAAAAATGAAAAAGATCACTTCGTTCATGATGACCCTGATGGTGGTTATGCTGAGTGGCCAGCTTGCGGCCCAGGCTCCCAAAACAGCCGAACTTGAAATTAAAACTTCAGCACAATGCAATATGTGCAAGGAAACCATAGAGAAGGCTATGGCTTTTGAAAAGGGCGTAACCAAAGCCAATCTTGATGTGGAGACCAAAATTCTGAAGGTTACATATAAAGTGGCAAAAACTACCCCTGAAGCTATACGCAAGGCAGTTTCAGAAGTGGGTTACGATGCTGATGATGTAGCTGCCGACCCAAAGGCATACGCCAACCTTTCTGATTGCTGTAAAAAGCCCGAAGATCGTGAGTTTGATCATTCCGGCCATCAACACTAAGTCTGAATTTGATGTCAGAGGCTGATTGATTTATCTGTCAGCCGGAGCCGACAAGTGGGTTTGCAACATCACCCAGTTGCCGGCTCTTTTTTCAAGAAAACCGGTAAACCTCAGGTTACTATACTCAATGGCCTTGTCGCCGTTGGTGTAGTTATATTGCAGAAATTCTGAAAACCAGGCTGTCTGGCACTGGGGGTGGACATAAATTTCGATGTCGCGGCTTGAGATAAAAGTGTCTTCAAAACGTTCAAATTGTTGGGCAAATTTCTGTTCAACAGCATTGAATCCTTTGAAAACATCGTGTTCGTCGGTGCCAAGGCTTAACACTGCACTGTCATTGGCCCATAATTCGCTGATGAGCGACAGATTATGCGCTTCATTGGCTATGATGTATTTCTGCAGCATCATTTTAATGGCCTCTTTCTCGGCTTTTACATCGCACACGGGGGCTTGTTCCTGTTTGCAGGCACTGAGTCCAGCCATGATTACCACAAGTATGAGCGCTATTTTTTTCATGATATTCCCGTTTTAAAAATGAATTACATCGTTGAATTGCATGACCAATGTAGTTAATTTTTAGGAAAATAGCAATGAACAAAGGCATTTTCTTTTTGCATACAGCAAGGGTGGCCCAGGTTTTTTGGGGCAAGCCTCAGGATGTAATCGAATATGAATTTTGCCTAAGATGACAGTTCTCGCAAAGAGGCCGGAGTCATTTGTATGCTTAGAGATTCAGGCATCAATCAAATTGACAAACACTCTTCCCTTTATTTTGCCTTTCAGCATGAGATCAATGTTTTCGGGAAGTTCGTTCAGGCTGATTTCGTGGCTGATACTTGTGAGCATCTCAGGCCGCCAGTCGTCGGCCAGTTTGTCCCATATGTATTTGCGCAACGGCATAGGGCAGGTGGCCGAATCAATGCCCAGCAGGTTGATGCCATTAAGGATAAACGGAAAAACACTGGTTTCAAATTCGGGTGAGAGGGCGTTGCCGCATGAGGCTACATTGCCATGCCGCTGACAGGCCCTGATGGCGGTTGATAATATGTTGCCCCCTACGGTATCAATGGCTCCTGCCCAGCGTGGCCGCAGCAACAGTTTGCCGCTTTGGTCGTTGGTTTCGGTGCGGTCGATAATGGTTTCGGCGCCAAGCTGATGAAAATACCCGGCTTCATGGGTTTTGCCGGTGGCTGCAATGACTTTGTATCCCGATTGGCTAAGTATGTTGATGGCCAGACTTCCCAGACCTCCGCCTGCACCGGTTACCAGCACAGGGCCCTGGTCGGGATGCTGCCCGTTTAATTCCATTTTATAAATAGCCAGTGCTGCAGTAAAGCCAGCTGTGCCGAGCATCATGCTTTCTCTGAAACCCAGCCCTTCGGGAAGTGGCATGACCCATTCGCCCGGTACCTGTATGTATTGGCCGAATCCTCCGGGGGTGTTCATGCCCAAATCGTAGCTGCATACCAGCACCTTGTCGCCTTTCTGTATTTGAGGATTGGCTGAATATACCACCGTTCCGCAGGAGTCGATGCCCGGCGTGTGCGGATATTTGCGTGTGATGCCCCGGTTGCCGGTGGCCGAAAGGGCGTCCTTGTAATTGAGCGAAGAATAATGCACCTTAACCAAGACCTCGTTGGCGGGCAAAGAGGCAAGCTTAAGTTCTTTAAGCGCTGGTTTTACTTCGCCATCAATTTCTTCTGCTACCAGTGCGCGATAGGTTTCGGGTTGCATTTTACTGATTTATTTAGTTTTGGAATAATCGGCCCACGACATCTTCAGGTACGACCCGTCGCCATAAAAATTTAGCAGAGGCAGCAGCTCTTCAGGGGTTTTGTACCCTTTCATTTTGTATGTCCAGTCACTGTTTTTGTCAAGAATCACGTAAGAGGGGTAGAGCAGTTCATTTTTGAGCAGCGCCAGGGCCAGCTTGTGGGTCGATTTTGCCCTTTCGGGATTGGCATTTACAAATTCCTGATCTTTAAAGTAAACAGGTTCTTTTTGTTCGGCATTGAACTTAACGGCATAGTATTTTTTGTTGATGTAGGCCACAACCCCGGGATTGGTAAAGGTTTCAGCATCCATTTTTTTACACCAGCCACACCAGTCGGTATACAGGTCGATAAAAATCATTTTGGGTTTTCTCTCATTCAGGGTAATGGCTTCCTCAAAGCTCATCCATTTGATACCATCAGAAGTTTTGTCTTCGGTTGTTTTTTTCTGAGCAAGAGCTGCCTGCGATATAAAAAGAACAGCGATAAGCAGCAGCCACAATTTTGTTGATGTAAATTTCATAAAAAGGCGCGTGTTATTTCAGTGCCCAAAGATAGTCATTTGTTTTTTGCAGGCGACACAAGGCCGAAGATGCCGCTGTAATTTTGCTGCGCACATGGGTGGCGAAAAGGGCAGGGCAGGACCGGATATAACAGGCTTATATTTCCCGGAGCAAACCCAATTCCTGTTGTTGTGGTTCGTATTAAATGCGAACCAGAGGTTAAAATACAAATAACAGAATGGCAATGAAATTGATTTAAAAGAAAGGTGGCAACACTGTCAGAAAGTCTTTATAAAGGCAGCGTTATTGGTTAGTTGCATTTGTGAAACTCAGACATGAAAGTGGAAATAGGTTTTATCCGGAATAAAAATCAAGCGGTTCGAAAATTTATTTTTTTTAGTAGTTGATGGCCTGAATATAATTTTTATAAATTTACTTTTATTTTATTCGTCGTGAACGCCTGGTTATTTACAAATGTGACTGACGGGGCGGAGCTGTGAAAGAAGGTAAAGAATTTGATTGAGATTGTGTCCATGAAATTGTTGAGGTTATTTTATTTAATTGACATGGCAAGATCAGGTAAAAAATGGAGAGCTAGTCTAAAATACGTCTAATCAACAATCTAAAAAAATGTATAATGGGCCCGAAATCGTACTAAAAACGGTTGTACACCGCGGTTATGAGCGGATATCAGCATACGCACCATACGACAAGCATCGTAATGAATTGCTACGGGGCATACCAGGTGCAACCTGGAGTAAAACGATGCATTGCTGGCATTATCCGCATACGAGAGAGACATTGAACCATTTTTTCAGCACTTTTAAAGGAAAAAACTGGATAAATTACAGGGAGGTTTCGTTTAATGCCAAGAAAATTACAGGCCATACCCATGATGTTGAGCGTAAGCAACTTTCCCAACTTGACCATGATAAAGTTGAGATGATTGAGCGTTTCAGAAACTGGTTATTAAGCAACCGATATGCTACAAATACGATAAATGTTTACTGTGATGGGGTGAAGCGGTTTCTGCGGTTTTATCATGACAAAAATATTTCGGAAACCACTAAAGAGGATATCGTAAGATTTAATACCGGATACGTTCTGGCCAACGGGTACAGCAGCAGTTTTCAGAATCAGGTTATCAGCGGGTTGAGACTGTTTTTGAACAATATTGTTCAAATGAATTTAATCAAGGATGATTTGGAGAGGCCGCGAAGGTCGAAAAAGCTTCCAAAAGTAATTGCGAAAGATGATTTAAAGAAAATGCTTTCGGCCATATCAAACCTAAAGCATCAAACAGCCCTTACACTTA
Organism: Lentimicrobiaceae bacterium; assembly: GCA_020636745.1. NCBI lineage: Bacteria > Pseudomonadati > Bacteroidota > Bacteroidia > Bacteroidales > Lentimicrobiaceae > Lentimicrobiaceae bacterium. The sequence goes on from JACJXH010000008.1 coordinate 179,000, forward strand.
TATATGGTTGTGGTTTAAGGAGAAGTGAATTGATTAATCTAAAACTGCGTGATATTGATTTTCAGCGAAAGGTGCTTTCGGTGATTAACAGCAAAGGCAAGAAGGACAGGCAATTGCCATTGAGTGATAAACTGCTTGGTTTGATTACCAAATACCTCGCCGCTTATTCACCGAAACTTTACCTGATTGAAGGACAGGTGGCAGGGCGGCCCTATAGTGCCACGAGTCTGGAAAAAATATTTAAAAAGGCAATGTATCCGATACATAAAAGTCATAATTTTACTCTTCACTGTCTCAGGCATTCCTATGCCACGCATTTGCTTGAATCGGGTGTTGATTTGCGTTATATTCAGGAGTTATTGGGGCATAAAAGCAGCAAAACCACTGAGATTTACACACATGTAAGTATGCGTAGTTTGCAGAATATAAAAAACCCGACGGATGATTTTGACTTTTAATAAAGATAACAAAAGGTGTACATATCACTCCAAATTTGTGAGATATAGGTACAAAAGGTGAACATATAAACAAGTTATGG
>JACJXH010000009.1 GCA_020636745.1 Lentimicrobiaceae bacterium
TGCTCCCCATACCCCTTTACTGCTTCCACCAAATTTTTTGGTTCCCCAAACAGGCACATAATAATCAAGTAATGTAACTGCAATGGTAACAATTAACCAGATTAAAAGAAATGAAGACCCAAAAATATCTTTGTCAACTAACAATAAAACCAATAATGCTGCATAACTCAAGGGCGGACCCGGGATGAAAGGCAGAATGCACCCAACAATCCCGCTGATTGTTAGCAAAACCCCTAACGTAATCCATACCCATTCCATCTGTATTAATTTGGGGGAATAAAGTAATAATTTATTGTTTTATCTGGCTCACCAGGGTTTTCTACGCTCGCGGCAATTTTTCCGTTCAATTCCCTGATATATGTAATTCTTTTAGGAAAGTCGTTCCCCGGATTGTCAAATACTAAACTATCGCCCGGGCTGTTAATCAGAACAAAGTTGGATAATTCGTTCCTGAAATTTACGCAATAATTCCATTTGTTATGTATTTTTCTAATAACCAGGCGCTCTCTGAAAATGGTGTCGCTTGTTGCCACACTATACCCAAAACCTGTAAAGATAGAATCTCCTTGTATACTCCAGCTTTCAAAAAAACCGTTTATTGTGTCTAAGCGTGAGCCAATAAGCCAATTGAATCCGGAAATGTCATATTCAGGTTTCTTTTGGAAAGAACAACTATTGAATGCAAATGTGATAGGAATTAAAGCCAGTACAATTAAAATTCTTTTATCCATCTTATTTTGATTAATCAACTTTTGCTGAATGTAAAGGTACAAAAAAGCCCAGGAACTGAGTTTTTAAAAGGTCAATTTTTTTACTCAAAATGCAAATAGAGTTTATGTTTCGCTTTGAGATAAACAAATTTTCCAGTTGTGATGTTATAACTCAAAACACAATTGTACCGGCATGAAATTCAAGATAGCTTTACAATTACTGCCTCTAAATTTGATTTTGGCATTGGGAGTAGTTACTTTTCAATCATGTGCCCAGTCAACTTTAAAAAATAATGGTATGGAAAACAACAGAAATAAGGTAACTGAAAAGGTATTTAAAAGTGATGAAGAATGGCGGAAACTTCTTACTCCGCAGCAGTACAACATTTTGCGACAAAAGGGGACAGAACGACCACATACGGGCATTTATGATCAGTTTTTTGTAAAGGGGAGTTACTTTTGCGCTGCCTGTGGTCTTGAATTGTTTGAATCGGGGTCGAAATTTGATGCTGGTTGTGGTTGGCCAAGCTTTAGTTCACCTGCCGAAAATGCACATATTCAGGAAAATAGCGATAGAAGTTTTGGTATGGTAAGGACGGAAGTGGTATGTTCCAGATGTGGTGGGCATTTGGGCCATGTTTTCAATGATGGACCTCCACCAACAGGGCTCAGGTATTGTATTAATTCGGCTTCACTCGTATTTAAAAGTACAGAGCAACTGGAGAGTGAGAAAAGTAAATCAGATTCTATTTCAGGCCAGGTTTCTGACGAATAAAATCTAATTCTGTGAAATCAAAATCAGGGTTTGGGACGTCGATAAACAACTTTTCAACTTCTGATTCAGGACCGAGTATAAAGGTGGCTTTACCTTCCGGAAGAGAAGGCACCTCTGGAAATTTTATACTGAAAGTGTTGTATTGCCAGTGTTCCATTGAGCTATGGAACATAGGAGTGGGAGTAAAACTCATAAACAGTTCTGAATCCCGAAGTTCGACTTTAACTTCACCATAAATTTCACTCACATACGAACCGGTGTAACTATCCAATGGAAGAGTCGGGCTGGTATTTTTTAGTCGTTGCAGGTTTTCTGCTTTAGCAGCTTCAAGTTCAGTAGCTTTGTTTTTCTCCATCATGTCAAAAATGATGGTGCTCCAATCAGTTGTATCACTGGACAGATAAGTGTCCAGAATTTTATATGAAAGGGGATAATAGAGACTTGAATTTTTATTTGTCAAAATAACAAATGCCAGATTGGCTTCAGGAACAAAAGCAGAGAATGAAATCATGCCATCATAACCTCCTGAATGAGAAATAATTTTTTTTCCATGATAATCCATCAATCCCCAGCCCATGCCATAACTCTTAAAATGCGTTGTAGGCCATAATTTTTCCGAAAATGGTGAAACTTTCTGAATGGTTTGAGGTGTCCATAGTTCGCGCAGTGATTTTTCACTCACAAGTTCTTTACTTTCAAGCTTTCCTTTATGTAATTGAAACTGAAGCCATTTAATCATATCAGATGCAGAGCTGTTTATTGATCCTGCAGGTCCGATATTGTCCCAATTAAGATATTTAATGGCAATAATGCTATCATTAACATCATTATGCGGAATGGAAGTGTTGCCTTTCAGATTTAACTCTGTAACACTGGTATTGGTATTTTTCATACCCAGTGGTATCAAAATACGTTCTTTTATAAATTCATCCCAAGACATTCCGCTTACTTTAGCAATGATTTGACCAGCAGTAAGATACATGATATTTGAGTAGCCGTAATTTGTTCTGAAACCATAAACTGGTTTTAGTTTGGATGCTCTTTCGATTATTTCATCTCTCGAATACGTACTACCATACCAAATTAAATCTCCGCTAAAAGTTTGTAATCCTGAACGATGAGATAAAAGATCCCGGATAGTCATATTTAATGAAACATAAGGGTCATATAATCTGAACCAGGGTAAGAATTTTACAACTTTGTCGTCCCAGCTTAGTTTCCCTTCGTCAACCAGCATGGCCATTGCTGTTGCTGTAAATGATTTGGTATTTGAAGCGACAGCAAAGAGGGTATTTTCGTCTATTTTGCCTGGTTTTCCTATTTCCTTTACTCCATACCCCTTAAGTAATTGAAGAGTGTCATTTTTTAGAATAGCCACGGCCATTCCAGGTACTTGCCACTTTTCTATTGATTTAGTAAAATAAATATCCAGATTTTGGGCTTGAATGCTATTTTGTGCTTTCAGACCCCAAGTCGGGATGAAAATGAGGAGAAAAGAAAAAATGTATCCAGCTGCTGTTTTCATAAATCTTATGAATTATAATGAAAATCAATAAGTCCTTCAATTGCTGACCTGTAAAACTTATCAGTCGTTATACCCGCCTTGGCAGCGGATTCCTTTAAAATATCATTAAAGTAATAAGCTACAGAACCGATAAAGCTAACTTTGAGTTGCTTAAAATTACTATATTGACTAACTGTTTTAGCAAAAAACTCATCAAAGCTGCTACTTATTAAATTTTTGACATAAGGATGGGAAATATTTTCCAAAAGGAAAGGGCTGAACGAAGCTAAAAAACGGCTAGGTCTGGGTTTGTTATATACGGCGTCAAGAATTGATTCTACAGAGGGATTAAAACGATTACAAAAGCTATCAAGAATCTCTGCAGGAATTTTTTTATGGAAATAGTCCATAAGTAATTTTTTCCCAAGATGGGCTCCACTTCCTTCATCTCCAAAGAAATAACCAAGCGACTCAACATTTTCAACAATGTCATTTCCATCATAATAACATGAATTGGAGCCTGTACCTAAAATGCAGGCAATGCCAGCACTTTTTCCGCAAAGAGCTCTTGCAGCTCCAAGCATATCATGATGAACTTCAATTAAATTAGCCTTTCCGAAAAATTCATGAAGAACATTTTCTAATGTTTGGCATTTTCGAACAGTGGAACAACCAGAACCATAGAAATAAATTTCTTTGACGGCATCAGGGTTAATAAAAGGGTAGAGCTCTTTGTCAAGGACATCTTTTATGGAAGCATAATCCATTTGGTATGGATTTATTCCGATTGTTTGAACGGTTTTTGTATCACCATTTTTTTCAATAAGACACCAATCGGTTTTAGTAGAGCCACTATCAGCAATAAGTATTAAATCATTAATCATTAAAATTTAATTATAAGGTTTTTTCTTAATAAAGATTTGTCTTTGAACAGGAATAATAGACAATCAAATGCTAGTTATCAAAATTGGACTTATGAATACAACACATTGAGAATCGTCCATTTTGGGTATTCAATAGGTTTTATATTTGAATAATTTGTCTATTAAGCGTGTAAAGATAAGAAATTATTTTAAAAAGAGTAGGGGGGAGGTAAAAATGTTACAATAAAAATATCTTTATTTGTTTTTGAAATAGAAAAAGTATGATTAATATCAAATTAAATACATAGATATTAAAGAAATATTATGTTGGGTATTATAGAATAAGTTTAAGAGAATACCGGATAACAAAAAAGGCTATCCAAAATGGATAGCCTTTAAGTAAAAGTTTGGCGACGACCTACTCTCCCACCTGGAATGGCAGTACCATCGGCGCTGGTGGGCTTAACTTCTCTGTTCGGAATGGGAAGAGGTGGACACCACCGCTAAAGTCACCTTAATGCTTTGCGTATTTTAAATCAAGGGGTATAAGCCCATGATTCGACATGTTAAAGGAAGAAGAAATCCGATTATGAAAACAAACGAATGTGAAAGCGTTTGTACTTAAGAAAGTCTACGGGTAATTAGTATCACTCGGCTTTGACATTACTGCCTTTACACCTGTGACCTATCAACGTTGTAGTCTACAACGACCCTTAAAAGAAGTCTCATCTTGAGCTGAGTTTCGCACTTAGATGCTTTCAGCGCTTATCTCGTCCATACGTGGCTACCCTGCGATGCAGCTGGCGCAACAACAGGTACACAAGAGGTATGTCCGACTCGGTCCTCTCGTACTAGAGTCAGGTGCTCTCAAACTTCTAACGCCCACAACAGATAGGGACCGAACTGTCTCGCGACGTTCTGAACCCAGCTCACGTGCCACTTTAATCGGCGAACAGCCGAACCCTTGGGACCTTCTCCAGCCCCAGGATGTGACGAGCCGACATCGAGGTGCCAAACCACTCCGTCGATGTGAGCTCTTGGGAGTGATCAGCCTGTTATCCCCGGAGTACCTTTTATCCTTTGAGCGATGGCCCTTCCATACGGAACCACCGGATCACTATGTCCTAGTTTCCTACCTGATCGACTTGTAGGTCTCACAGTCAAGCACCCTTATGCCATTGCACTCTACGCACGGTTACCAAGCGTGCTGAGGGTACCTTTGAAAGCCTCCGTTACTCTTTTGGAGGCGACCACCCCAGTCAAACTACCCACCAAACAATGTCTCCCGCATGCGCGGGATTAGGCATCGAATAAACAAAGGGTGGTATTTCAAGGTTGATTCCACGACTCCTGGCGAAGCCGCTTCACAATCTCCCACCTATCCTACACATCGTTTATTCAATGTCAATGTTAAGCTATAGTGAAGGTTCACGGGGTCTTTCCGTCCCGTTGCGGGTATCCGGCATCTTCACCGGAACTACAATTTCACCGAGCTCATAGTTGAGACAGTGCCCAGATCGTTACACCATTCGTGCAGGTCGGAACTTACCCGACAAGGAATTTCGCTACCTTAGGACCGTTATAGTTACGGCCGCCGTTTACTGGGGCTTCAATTCAATGCTTCTCCTTGCGAATGACATCTCCTCTTAACCTTCCAGCACCGGGCAGGTGTCAGGCCTTATACGTCATCTTTCGATTTAGCAAAGCCATGTGTTTTTGATAAACAGTCGCCTGGGCCATTTCTCTGCGGCCTCATTGCTGAGGCGTCCTTTCTCCCGAAGTTACAGGACTAATTTGCCTAGTTCCTTAACTATGATTCACTCGAGCACCTTTGGATACTCTCCTCGACCACCTGTGTCGGTTTCCGGTACGGGCGCCAATAACCTGATGCTTAGAGGTTTTTCCTGGAAGTCTGTTTAGGGCAATTATCCGCTTGACCGAAGTCTCGCGGTACTATCAGGTTCGACATGCTCAGCGGATTTGCCTGCTGTGCATTTATCTACACCCTTTAACGTACTATTCCGTCAGTACGCATGCCTTTCACTACTCCGTCACCCCATCGCAGTTATTGCCGGTACATGAATATTAACATGTTGTCCATCGACTACGCCATTCGGCTTCGCCTTAGGTCCCGACTAACCCTGATCCGATTAGCGTTGATCAGGAAACCTTGGTCTTTCGGTGTGAGGGTTTCCCACCCTCATTATCGTTACTTATGCCTACATTTGCTTTTCCAGACGCTCCAGCATGCCTTACGACACACCTTCTGTGCAGACTGGAATGCTCCCCTACCAGATACGCTTTTAGCGTAAATCCACAGTTTCGGTAGTATACTTTATGCCCGATTATCATCCACGCCCGATCGCTCGACTAGTGAGCTGTTACGCACTCTTTAAATGAATGGCTGCTTCCAAGCCAACATCCTAGCTGTCAATGCAATCGAACCTCGTTAGATCAACTTAGCATACATTTGGGGACCTTAACTGATGGTCTGGGTTCTTTCCCTCTCGGCGCTGGACCTTAGCACCCAACGCCTCACTCCCGAGTATATATCATAGCATTCGGAGTTTGTCAGGAGTTGGTAGGCGATGAAGCCCCCGCATCCTATCAGTAGCTCTACCTCTATGATACTCAACCTCGAGGCTGCCCCTAAAGGCATTTCGGGGAGTACGAGCTATCTCTCAGTTTGATTAGCCTTTCACCCCTACCCACAATTCATCCAAAGACTTTTCAACGTCAACTGGTTCGGTCCTTCAGTCCGTGTTACCGGACCTTCAACCTGATCATGGGTAGATCACAAAGTTTCGCGTCTACCCCCTCTGACTTCGCGCCCTATTCAGACTCGCTTTCGCTGCGGCTCCATGCGTCAACGCATTTAACCTTGCCAGAGAGGAGTAACTCGTAGGCTCATTATGCAAAAGGCACGCCATCATCCCGAAAATTCGGGACTCTGACCGTTTGTAGGCGCACGGTTTCAGGTTCTATTTCACTCCGCTGTTCGCGGTTCTTTTCACCTTTCCTTCACAGTACTGGTTCGCTATCGGTCTCTCAGGAGTATTTAGCCTTGGCAGATGGTGCTGCCAGATTCCCACAGGATTTCTCCGGTCCCGCGGTACTCAGGATACTGCTCGTGTAAATAATTCGTTTCGCCTACGGGACTATCACCCCCTATGGTTGCACTTTCCAGTGCGATTCTGCTACAAATTATTCGTCAACTATTGCAGTCCTACAACCCCTAATATGCCGTAACATCTTAGGTTTGGGCTGTTCCCCGTTCGCTCGCCACTACTTAGGGAATCACTTTTGTTTTCTTCTCCTGCGGTTACTTAGATGTTTCAGTTCACCGCGTTTGCTTCCCGATTAATCGGGATGATACGTCTTCAACGTACCGGGTTGCCCCATTCGGATATCTCCGGATCAAAGGTTATTTGCACCTCCCCGAAGCTTTTCGCAGCTTATCACGTCCTTCTTCGCCTCTGAGAGCCAAGGCATCCACCCTGCGCCCTTATTAACTTTCTTAATTATTTTATTCAAATTTGTACTCGATTGTACTCTTCTACCTGAAGATTACTCCCGACGTTTTTACATCGGCTCATCTCCATAATAGTTTCTCTTCTTCCAACATGTCAAAGAACTTTTTGTCTTAATGCAGTTGCCCGATTAAGAACTTTTGCGCCAAATACAGGTATCGAACCTTGTCCCTGTTCCCTATTCCAGGAAACCGCTCTGCCTCTGAGCTAATTTAACTATTCTTTATTTTTAAGAACTTGTATAATCTCTGATTCTTTAGCAAAACCAAAAATTATGGTGGAGAATAACGGTCCCGATAGCTATCGGGACGAACCGATGATACTCCTTTTTTTGTCGAAACCACATCTTGTGAGCTATTTCAACTATTCAATATTTTAAGAACTTGTCTAATCTCTGATTCTTTAGCAAAACCAAAAATTATGGTGGAGAATAACGGATTCGAACCGATGACCCCCTGCGTGCAAGGCAGGTGCTCTAGCCAGCTGAGCTAATTCCCCTCGAAGTGATTCTTCTTTTGTGATGTAGTCCCGCGCAGATTTGAACTGCGGACCCCTACATTATCAGTGTAGTGCTCTAACCAACTGAGCTACGGGACTATGTATTGCATAGTGTCCTATTCCTCAGTGTGTTAAGGGATAGAGCCCTCACGCGTAATCCTTCAAGGTATATATCCTGTAAGTTATGAAGCAAACAAATAAGCAAGCAATGACTCCGGTTAACCGAAGTGATTAAATCTACTCTAGAAAGGAGGTATTCCAGCCACACCTTCCGGTACGGCTACCTTGTTACGACTTAGCCCCAGTCATTGGTTTTACCCTAGGCGACTCCTTGCGGTTATCGACTTTAGGTCCCCCCAACTTCCATGGCTTGACGGGCGGTGTGTACAAGGCCCGGGAACGTATTCACCGCGCCATGGCTGATGCGCGATTACTAGCGAATCCAACTTCACGGAGTCGGGTTGCAGACTCCGATCCGAACTGAGACCGACTTTGGAGATTTGCATCCTGTCACCAGGTAGCTGCCCTCTGTATCGGCCATTGTAGCACGTGTGTAGCCCTGGACGTAAGGGCCGTGCTGATTTGACGTCATCCCCGCCTTCCTCACTACTTGCGTAGGCAGTTTCTTTAGAGTCCCCAGCTTGACCTGTTGGCAACTAAAGATAGGGGTTGCGCTCGTTATGGGACTTAACCCGACACCTCACGGCACGAGCTGACGACAACCATGCAGCACCTCGTAGACAGCCCCGAAGGGATATAAGATTTCTCCTATAGTCTCTCTACGTTCTAGCCCAGGTAAGGTTCCTCGCGTATCATCGAATTAAACCACATGCTCCTCCGCTTGTGCGGGCCCCCGTCAATTCCTTTGAGTTTCAATCTTGCGATCGTACTCCCCAGGTGGATTACTTATTGCTTTCGCTTAGACGCTGACTGTGTATCGCCAACATCGAGTAATCATCGTTTACAGCGTGGACTACCAGGGTATCTAATCCTGTTTGATCCCCACGCTTTCGTGCATGAGCGTCAGTTATAGCTTAGCTAGCTGCCTTCGCGATCGGTGTTCTGTGTCATATCTAAGCATTTCACCGCTACATGACACATTCCGCCAACTTCAACTATACTCTAGACTATCAGTATCAAAGGCAGTTTCTCGGTTGAGCCGAGAGATTTCACCCCTGACTTAATAATCAGCCTGCGCACCCTTTAAACCCAATGAATCCGGATAACGCTTGCATCCTCCGTATTACCGCGGCTGCTGGCACGGAGTTAGCCGATGCTTATTCTTCAGGTACCTTCAGCTATCTACACGTAGATAGGTTTATTCCCTGACAAAAGCAGTTTACAACCCATAGGGCCGTCTTCCTGCACGCGGCATGGCTGGTTCAGGCTTGCGCCCATTGACCAATATTCCTTACTGCTGCCTCCCGTAGGAGTCTGGTCCGTGTCTCAGTACCAGTGTGGGGGATAACCCTCTCAGGACCCCTAGACATCGTTGCCTTGGTGAGCCGTTACCTCACCAACTAGCTAATGTCACGCATGCCCATCTTTAACCGCCGGAGCTTTAATTGCTGTGTGATGCCACACTGCAATGTTATGGAATATTAATCCCGATTTCTCGGGGCTATCTCCCTGTTAAAGGTAGGTTGCATACGCGTTACGCACCCGTGCGCCACTCTCATCAAAGTATTGCTACCTCGAATCCCGTTCGACTTGCATGTATTAAGCCTGCCGCTAGCGTTCATCCTGAGCCAGGATCAAACTCTCCATTGTAATAGAAAAGTTAAATGTTCTCAAGATTTAATTCCAATTTATTATTCACATAATAAATCGCATTGCTGCTTATTTTCGTTTTGCTTCAATAGTTCAAAGAACTTCAATTTCTTTTTTCGTTTTTGACCTTAAGTTCGAAGACGTTTCCGTTTTCTCTCTTTCGGGGCTGCAAAATTACAAACATTTTTGAACCCTGCAACTTTTTTGAAAAATATTTTTAAACTTATTTTTCAAACCTTTTTTTCTCAAATAACGTACCCTGTTCCGGAAAAATTATTTAAGTTTTTACCGTGATTGGGATTGCAAAATTACGACCTTTTTTTACTTGCGCAAGTGTTTCTTTATAAAAAAATAAATAATTCTTAATGATTTCTTAATAGTTATTCAGCGTCAATTACTTAGAAGAAGAAAGAAAATTAGTTTTTTTTATACTGAACATAATGTGCTAGGACAGCTCTGATTTGCTAAAATAGCTAAGAGGCAAAGATTCAGCAGATTGGCATAATCTTGCAAAAAAGCACATAAGGACAATCCTTAGTTAAAGATTGTCCTTATGTGATACAGAATGGCCAAAGTTTACCTGCAGATGAGTATCTCAGATTCTGTTTTTTTATCCGAAATCATTTTTAAGATATAGATCCCTGGCTTATTTGTGGATGAACTCCATGTAAATTCATGCAATCCGGGCATCAGATTACCATTATATAATGTTGATATATGTCTGCCGGTTATATCATATATCAATAGTGACGTGTTCATTTGATGATGAACATTAACCGGAATGGTGAAAGTTGACCCGGATGGATTAGGATATGCTCTTCCCAATATTTCATTTTCAGCAGCTTTGTTTTCTTCTATTCCTAGCCCTGTTTCGGGTTTTGTTAACCTGGAATTCGTGTATAAACGGTATTCGCCGGCCTGCAGGGTAATCGGGTCTGTTCCGGCTGTAACTGTGATTGAATCACCGGTAAAGTATTCATACCATTTACCGTTTTCGGGGAAACCTGGCACAATATTTCCTTCACTAACATTAAAGTTTCCAAGCAAAACAGCAGACATGTCGGAGTGATTCAGGATAATTTTTTTCATATATCCGCTGACGTCAAGTGTAAAATTATTCGTTCTGAATGCATTGTGCTCTTTTCGCAATTTTAGCATTTCGGATACTATATTATATAAGGTGTTTCTACGATAATCATTCTGATAATCCCACCTTATTGGTTTTTCTCCTGTTCGGCCGTTGAAATCAATGCTGTAATCATACCCCAGTTCACCAAATTGCCATATCATTTTAGGGCCAGGAATGCTCAATAGAAAAACACTTGCCAATTGCATTCTTTCCAGTGCATTAGTTGTGTCTCTGAGGTTATAATATGGATTAGAGAAATTTCCTTCTTTTAATATACGGTACATAATGCGTTCTTCATCATGACTTTCCATATAAGAAATTAGATTTGGCTCTGACCATCCTCTTGTTTTATAGGAAGCCCATGAAAAATTGGTGTTGGAAGAGGAGCCCTTAGCCGCTTCTGCAAAATTAGTGTTGCTATTGCCCCAAAGCATCATTCCATATGAGGATAGTTCCTTTTCTTCACTATTATCAGCAAAATGTTCGAGAATAACGTATGCATTGGGCTTAACAGACCAAATGGTGTCAGAAATTTGTTTCCAGATGGCAATTCGCGTTGCATCGTACTGTCCCCATGCAGTAACATTTCCAAGCGTATTTTTTTGGGTAAAACCTTTAGATAAATCAAACCGATAGCCGTCAATTTTATAATCTTCTATCCAATGCTTAACTACTCGACTAACCAAGTATTTAGTGTCAGGGCTTTCGTGATTGAAATCAAAGCCAACGTTATATTCATGTTTGGCAATCGGGTTGAACCATGGATTGTTTGCTGCAGGTCTGTTATTGGCAGCATCCCAATATAACATAACCATCGGGGAAGTGCCAAACGAATGATTAAGTACCATATCAATAATAACAGCAATGCCCTGTTTATGACATTCATCAATAAAACGCTTCATGTCGTTTTTAGGGCCGTAATATTTATCGGGTGCAAAGTAGTAGTTAGGATTATATCCCCAACTTAGGTTTCCTTCAAATTCACTGGGAGGCATTAGCTCAATGGCATTGATTCCAAGTCTTTTAAGATATGACAGGGTGTCAATGAGTGTTTGATAATTATGTTTGGCAATAAAATCGCGCACTAGTAGTTCGTAAATAACGAGGTCTTGTTTAGCAGGAGATTGAAAATTTTCAATTTCCCATTCATATTCAGGTTGAGAGGTCTGAAAAACAGTTGCTACTCCCTGTGCTTTGCCCACGGGGTAGGGGATTAATCCAGGGTAGGTAGATTCATTAATGTATTGATCATTCCATGGATCGGAAACTTTTTCAGCGTAAGGATCGCCAATTCTGATACTACCATCAACAACGTATTGGAATACGTATTCTCTTCCTTCTTCCAGGTTTTCCAGTGTAATCCAGTAACTTTTGCTGTCAGGTGTCCTGAACATGTATCCACTTTCATCATATTCCCAATTGTTAAAGTCACCAAGTACAAAAACATTGCTTTTTTCAGGAGCATATAAACATAGGGTTATGCTGTTGCTGTTCAAATAGTTAATGCCGTAAGTGATATTTTCGGGAAGAGCTGCTACTGTAACGGGTTGAAGTACAAAATAATACAGAGAGTCTGTCGCTTGTTCTTCGCTGTTTTTAGCAATGACTTTTACCCTATATTTCCCAAAGTTATCAGCCTGTGCACTATATGAGAGATTATTACCTGACACAGATTCGAAAAGCTCGTTGTTGATAAACAGAAACATGGAATCAGCAGAATTGGAGATGGCATTTATGGTGATTTGTTCACCTTGTTCAACCAATAAAGCATCTTCAGCAGGTAAACTTATTCTGGTAAAAAGCCCTTCAGGATATATGTCAACGAAAATATCGCCACCGGTTTCTGTTTTTCCTTCTAACCATTGTCCGCCGACCTGAACGCCGCTTCGAAAAACAAAGGCCATTTTCAAAATTTGTTCAGCAGCAGGTACATTGTAATATTGGCGAACGTCCGGACTGATAACAAGTTTGTATAGATCTGTGCCTATGCGTTCCAGTTTGGTTGCTGCTGTATTTTGTCCCCAGTTTGTTTTAACATATTTCCAATCAGACGGGCCTGTACTTAGGTTTGTAATAACCCCTGTATGTGCATATACATCACCTGTATAACCAGCAAGGCCGCCATTTCCAAGCGCAGCATTGAAAATAATCTCAACAGGGTCGTTGTCTGCTGGAAATGTTGGATTAGTTACAACGAGCTGAGCGTTTGCCACCCCGGAAAGTAATCCAAACAGAATAAAAGCCAATAAAGAAAGATTTGTTTTCATTGTGAAAAGTGTATAGATAATTATTTGAAAAACAACATGTTAAAATTCAATACAATGTTTCCGGAAATCGAGGAAAGTCATTTTCTTAAAATTCAGAAATGATTGTTACAAAAAATGATGATACACCATTTGATATCACAAATTCCGGAATTATTAAAAATATAATCGCCTGAGACTTAATGGCTATTTTAATCAGGTTAAAATCTGAACCAATTCAGCAGAATATATTTAAAGTACAAAAATAATTAAAATTCACGATTTTTAATCAGTAAATAATTCAGAGAGTTTCTAAAATGGTTGGACGATGTAAGCAGGAATCAAAATAAGTAATTTCTGTTCGTTCACTACTCATATAATAATTTCATAAGGGAGAAACTCCGGTTATTAATTCATTTTGCGCCAATTAGCCCTATTTTGCATTAGTCTGATAAATTTTTGTTTTACTCAAAAATAATAACGCAATGGGCTTTATTTCCAAAGTCCCCACTGATGTGGAATTCAATTTCTGGTTTTATTCAGCAAAACTCTAACAGTTGCCCGTCGATGTTTATAACGGTATGCTTAACTTTAGAACTTTCAGGCCAGGAGTTAACAATATTAATAGTCAATCTACTTTATTATCATTTTCCTGACACTCACACCTTTATTGGTACTTAGTTTATAAATATAAATTCCCTTTGAAAGGCCAGTGGAATAGAACGATACTTCGTGCATACCCGGAAAAAGTAAACTATTAACCAAATTTTTGAGTAATCGTCCGTCACAATCAAAAACATCAAGCGAAACAAAGGACTGCTCAGGGAGTTCGAAACAGATTTGTGTTTCAGTTGTAAATGGATTCGGAAAATTTTGATGCAGTAAGTCAGCTTTATGAAAACTATTTACTGAAATTGTTTCAGTCTGTTCAAGCAGGTATTCATAAGACAAGGTGATACGTTCATATTCAGCCCAAAAGTATGAAAAAACGAAGGAAATTTCATCGCCTGGAGACATAAGGGCCAGATTAATTGTAGTCATGTATGGATTTGAGTATTGTAATTTAGTATTAAAGATATCGTTCACATAAAAGGAAACATCCATACAACAAGTGTCAGTGTTCCACACGGTTAACTCCATATTCAATGTTTCTGTGTCTAATGCTTCAATATTAATTGAAGCAAAAGGCCAGCATGAAGTGAACTCTATTGTATCTGAAACTGTAACAGCTTTAATAAAATACTTAGGGGGTATGTGATAATTAAGTTCACCAAAATCGGTAAAAGTAAAGTCTGAGTCTTCAGAGACTACCATTTCTTCTGTTAACAGAAATGGCAGGTCTTCAATTTGAGGCCTTTTATAAATAAGACAGCCAATTATTTCCACTTCATCCGGGAATGCATCCCAGCGTATTATAACGCTATCAGTTGTTCCTTCAGCAAAAGCATAGGTGCTGCTGATTTGTGCATACGTTCCGGGAATAAATGCCATCGCTAATAAAAAAAACAATTTTGTTTTCATAACGCTTTCAATATTAATGTTATCATTGAATTAGTAATACCATTCCGGCTTTCTTAACAATACTTTCATCAGGCAGCCTGGTTAATTCCGTAAGTTGCTTATCCACATCAACTACTTCAGTAATCAACCCTATATTTTGCCAGATTTTATAAAGAGCAGCTGCCCTGAGAAATAATATCGAATCCTCTCTTACAATTCTGTCCAATTTCATATTCTGTAAGTATTTTACCAGAGCTGCTTTGTCAGCAAAACTGGTCTTATATGGTACATTAGATAAATTGTAAGCAACCTGAAAGGTTGTAGGCCGATATAATGGCCCGAGTCGCTCAAATGAATCAAAAGGAATCACATAAATAATCTTTCCCTGTTGGAAAATAACATCGCACTGATTGGTAAGACGATCTTCTCTTGTTTGGCAGAGCGCCATAAGAGGTAATAACAGAAAAAATGAAAATATTTTTTTCATTTTATGCACAGTTTATAGTTTTATCAATTTCTGTGTGCCGATAAATATCCCATTACGATAAACCTGTACAGGATAAATGCCATAAGGCCAGCCCGAAACATCTATGTTTAATTGAGCGCGGTCTTTACATGCATAATTTGTGAACAGCGTGCCGTGAATAGTATAAACATTAATGTCAACCCTGTCGTTAACTGTCTTTTCGTTAATGATTATTTGTACATTATTGCCGCATGGGTTGGGGTAAACAGTAAATTCGGGATTAAAGCTACTTCCTGAACTCCCTGGATATTCCAGAGCAATGATGTTGGTAACAAGCTTGCAGTTGCCAATGAAAATCTCACCTGAAGTAATAGTATGAGGACATAAACTGTCGTATTTACGGTTATTCTGTACAATGCTATCAGTAATAAGCATGCCACTCAGCTTGGTAATGAAAATGTCTGTATCGTAATTGCTTACGCTTTGGCGGTTGCCTAAAATTATTTTGTCATCAGAGGTTTTGGATATTCGATGATCGTCCAATTTATCATAATACATCCGCATGCTGTTTACAGGTAACTCTTCATTAAAAATGTCAGCGCCAAAGCTTATAACGCTTGGGTAATATTCGCTTGAAGATATCAGATATTGCATTTCGATGGTAATGGTGTCTTTGACCTGTTCGATATCAGTAAAAAACAAACTATAACAATCATCTGAAATCTCATCCGGACTCACACTTCTGAATTGAAGTATTGATCCGTTACTATCCAGTTCAATAATTAAGCCCATTTGGAGGCCGTTAGTAAACTGTCTCGCCGCACAAAGAAAATTCCCGTTTTCATATTCAAGGCAATCATAAGCCCGTCCTATAAGGGTATCGGACAAACCGAAAGGACTTACCCATAGTTCCTGTCCGTTCGATTTATATAACGCATAAAAAGGTCTGAGAGGGATCACATCGTTAAAAGGATTCTTCCAAAAGACTTTCCCGGTGATCAGGAAATCTCCGTTAATTGTGCGTATCATTCGATCGCTATAAGGATTATATGCATCAGAATATACATTATGGTTAATGACAGGTTTACACCAAACGGTTTCACCCGTTGCATCAAGTTTGGCAAGAAAAGTGTTTTCATAGTCATAATCGCCAAAACTATTGAGCGTTACCAAATATTCCCCATCATCCGTTTGAAGTATATTTTGTGCCCAGGATAAAAACCTGTCTGTTTCAAAAATACTGCACCATTCCAGTTCTGCGCAAGCATTTAGCTTAAATACAAATGGTTTTGATTCACCAACAATATCTTCTGGATAAATAAACCCTGAACCTGCAATGCCACCATCTGAAGTTGAGCAGATTGATTGTATTTGATTATCATACTGGCTAATTAGTAACTTTGACCATAACGTATCTCCGTTTGAATCAAGTTTATAGATTATGGTCTTAGCGGCTTCATTAGGGAAATCTTCGTATGGCTTATCTTTTCTAAGGATTAAAATGGATATTAATAAATAAAGAATTGGAAATGTCTTATAGTATTTTGCGTTCTTAGATATAATTGAGCTTAGTTTATCAATAATTATGCGAATATTTGGTAGGGTAAAAATTAACATAATTTTCATACTCTCAGAATGCCAAATAGTTAGTTGTTCAATAAGTAGTTGGGAGCAATCTTTGTTAAATAAAAAATAGAATAATGCCAAGCTTTTCCGGTTGATCAGTAAATATAATAAATACACTTTTTTAAATATTAGGTATGTCGCAGTGAAATTATTTCTTGTTAATTATTTAAAACAAAATATAATTTTGTATAAAAATACAACGAGTAAAAAGGGAAGTCAATACTATTTGATAAATAAAAGGAAAATTATAGTTGGAATGCCTCATTAGTTTAAAGAATTGGAATTTTAAGCGGGAGTCCTTGAAAAAAAATGGTAGTCAGTTAAATGGTTTAAATTTAGAAAAAAAGCCAGGCTGATTTCCATTTTTAAAATGGTCAGGTATCCCTCATGATTGTTGTGCTTAACAAATTATTAGTACACCCGTTTATTATATAATTTTTATGTTTAGGAAATATTTGCGTTTTGTGAGAGAATACGATGAAAATTCTTAACTTTGTCAAACGGAATTAATAAATTGAATCATTGGCTAACAACAATAAACCGCTGAACCCATTATGGATACAAAAATGAATGACATTATTCTGGTTCCCACTGACTTTTCGGAAGTCTGTGCAAATGCCGCAAGTCAGGCTGCAGAAGCTGCTAAAATGCTTAATCACAAGGTGATACTGTTGCATGTTATCAACAGTGATACGAAGGCTTTTCTGAAGAATGAAAACTTAGCTCCTGATTCCATTGATGAAAAGCTCAAAGAATTGTCAGACCAGCTATCTGCAAAGTATCAGGTAAAAGTTGAATATCTGACAAAGGAAGGCAGTATTTTTACTGAAATTGGAGAAGTAGTTAAAGATTTAGGAGTAAGCCTTGTGTATCTTGGAACACATGGAAAAGTAGGGTTACAGCATCTTACCGGAAGCTATGCGCTTAAAGTAATAACATCGTCAAATGCTCCAACAGTTGTTGTACAGAAGCGTCATTTTGCGGAAGGCTATAAACATATAGTATTGCCTATTACCAGTGAAGCCGGGCCACTCGAAAAAACCAGATGGGCTGTTTACATTGCAAAGAAATTTAATGCAACTATTCACATTTATCTTATTAATGACGCAAGTGATGCAGTATACGATGCTGCCAGGCAGATAGCCGGGTACCTTGCCAAGAATGATGTAAGTTATACTGAAAAAACTTCAGAAAAGAGTAGTAACTTTGCAAAACAGGTTGTTGATTATTCAACTGCTATCAATGCTGATTTAATGATGATTATGACCAATCCTGAGAAGGGTTTCGGATCATTTTTATTGGGTAGTTATGATGAGGATATTATTTTTAATACGTCTCAAATACCTGTTATGTGCATCAACCCACGGAAATTCAATTATGAAGTGTTGGGTTTATAATACGTAAGCTATCAAAAACAGGCTCCGGCTCTGTCCGGGGCTTTTTTTTAATCTGGCTGTAATGCTAAACTGATTTAATCTACAGAACTGACGTTTGCCTCGATGAGCCTTTATAACCTTGCGGAGTTTATCATAGATAAAATGAAAAGGGAATTACCCCCTTACATTGTTTACCATAGTGTTGATCATACACTGGATGTGTATGATGCGGCTGTTCGTTTAGCAAAACTTGAAGGACTTGATGAAGCGTCAACCCGGCTGGTGAGTGCTGCCGCATTGCTTCATGATTCGGGAATTACAATAGCTTTTCTGGATCATGAAGATTTATCGGCCGAAATTGCAGGTAAATATCTTCCTTCATTCGGATTCTTACCCGATGAGGTTAGCCGAGTTCAGCAGATGATTTTGAGTACCAAGCTTCCTCAGGAAGCCCAAACTATTGAAGAGAAGATTTTGTGTGATGCAGACCTGGATTATCTGGGACGGAATGATTTCTTTATTATTGGCCAGAAACTCAGACTTGAATGGGAATTAATCGGGAATAAAGTGAGTTTATGTGACTGGTATGTTATTCAAATGAACTTCCTTCGCAATCATAATTATTTTACCAATTCAGCTATGGAGCTTCGCAATGAACGTAAGTTGCAAAATCTTGAAGAAATTCAGCAATTGTGCACCTATCACTGCGAAAACCGTGGTTTACGGCAAAAATAGAACTGCCGGTTATTTACTTCCAAATATTTTATTCTTATGACCAGGGAAGAGGCCAAAGCCAGGATTGAACACCTGAGCGCCGTTATTTCTGAGCACAATTATAGGTATTACCAATTGGCGATGCCTGCAGTAAGTGATTATGAATTTGACATTTTGCTCAAAGAACTTGAATCCCTTGAAAAAGATTATCCTGAATTTCTGAGTCCTAACAGCCCCACGCAAAGAGTTGGAGGCGGAGTAACCCGCGAATTTGTAGCTGTTAAACAT
The DNA here is from genome assembly GCA_020636745.1 of Lentimicrobiaceae bacterium. Classification (NCBI taxonomy): domain Bacteria; kingdom Pseudomonadati; phylum Bacteroidota; class Bacteroidia; order Bacteroidales; family Lentimicrobiaceae; species Lentimicrobiaceae bacterium. Next base: position 18,993 of record JACJXH010000009.1, read on the forward strand.
CGCTACTCAATGCTCTCGCTTGAAAATACTTACTCAGAAGCCGAATTGCGTGATTTTGATTCCAGAGTAAGCCGTACATTGCTGGAGCCATATGAATATGTGTGTGAATTGAAAATTGATGGTGTTTCGATTAGCCTGATTTATGAAAACGGACAACTGGTTAAAGCAGTTACACGCGGCGATGGTGTTCAGGGTGATGATGTTACACTAAATGTAAAAACTATTGGTTCTATTCCAGTGAAACTCTTGCCCGGTAATTATCCTGATAATTTTGAGGTGCGTGGTGAGATTTTTATGCCCAGAGCAGGATTTGAGCGCATGAACCGCCAGCGTGTAAACGAAGCAGAGTTGCCTTTTGCCAATCCAAGAAATGCAACTGCAGGCACACTTAAAATGCAGGATTCTGCTCAGGTAGCCAAACGACCACTTGATTCTTTTGTGTATTATCTTTTAGGTGAAGAAATTGAAGGGAATTCACATTTCGAGCGATTAGGCTTACTCAAGGAATGGGGCTTTAAAGTTTGTGATATCAAAGCCAGATGTAAGAATATTCAGGAAGTGCTGGGCTTTATTGAAGAAATTGGCCGGGAGAGGAATCAACTTGCCTATGATATTGATGGGGTTGTAATTAAAGTAAATTCTATTTCACAGCAGCAAAAGCTTGGTTTTACTGCCAAATCACCCAGATGGGCCATTGCATATAAATATAAGGCCGAAGAGGCAAAAACACGATTGCTTTCAATTGATTATCAGGTAGGAAGAACAGGAGCTGTTACTCCGGTGGCTAATCTTGAACCCGTATTTCTGGCCGGAACAACTGTAAAAAGGGCCAGCCTTCACAACGCGGATGTAATGGCCGGCCTTGATATTAGAATAGGTGATACCGTTTTTGTTGAAAAAGGCGGAGAAATTATTCCGAAAATTACGGCTGTTGATTTGTCTGAAAGACCAGCCGAGCTGGAAATGACCAGATTTATTGAGATGTGTCCGGAGTGTGGTACCAGGCTGGTAAGAACTGAAGGCGAATCGGCGTGGTATTGCCCAAATGAATATGGATGCCCTCCTCAGATTAAGGGAAAGCTTATCCATTTTATCAGCCGGAAGGCCATGAATATTGATAGTCTGGGTGAAGGAAAAATTGAAATGCTTTACGATAACGGGCTTGTTGCTGATTTGGCAGATTTATATGATTTGACCTACGAAAAACTTATTGGACTTGAAAAGGTGATTTCTGCTGAAGATAAAAAGGAGAAAAAAATCAGTTTCAGAGAAAAAACGGTGAATAATATTCTTGCAGGGATTCAACAGTCGAAGAACGTCAGTTTTGAGAAGGTATTGTTTGCACTTGGAATTCGGTTTGTGGGTGAAACAGTGGCTAAGAAACTTGCAGCACATTATAAGAGCATCGATAAACTGCGCTCTGCCAGTCTTATGGATTTGGTTCTTGTTGATGAAATTGGAGAAAAGATTGCCGGAAGTGTTTTGAAATATTTTGCCGATAAACGAAATATGTTGTTGATTGAACGGCTGAAAGAGAAAGGATTGCAATTTGAACTGGGCGATTTTTTTAAGCCAACGGGTAATATCCTTAAAGGAAAAACATTTGTTGTAAGTGGCGTATTCACTTCGTTTTCACGCGATAGTCTTAAAACGACTATTGAGACAAATGGAGGAAAAGTGAGCAGTGCTGTTTCATCAAAAACCGATTTTGTAGTGGCAGGCGAAAATATGGGTCCGGAGAAGCGCAGAAAGGCTGAGGATTTAGGCATTCCCGTTATCTCGGAACAGGATTTTATTCAAATGCTTGAGAATAAAGGGGAAGGTGCAAAATAGAATTGTCATGGTGCCATAATTTATTTATAGCTTCAGGCAGATGAATCGGTTTATTGGCTGATATATTAAAAAATAAAAAAGGCTGTTCAGTTAAACAGCCTTTTTTATTTTTTATTGATTTCTATTGCTGCATGAGATTATATTTTTCTGAGTTTACTTGCTCCGCTCAAATCTGATTTTACTGATGCAGGATTTCCGGCGTAGTAAATTGATGAAGCGCCGCTTCCGCTAACTTCAAATGAGTCAGTAGCAAATATGCGGGCTTTTGAAGCTCCACTGCTTTCTATTTTGCAGCTTTTTGTTTTAAATTCTTCAGCATCTAAATTGCTGGCACCGCTCAGATCAATGTCAAATTCAGGCGAATTTCCGGTGAGTGTAATTTTTGAGGCGCCGCTCATGTCACAATCAAGACGGGTTGCTGAAAGATTTAAATTAATTTCAGTTGCACCGCTTCCTTCTATTTCAAGATTTGAAAATTTCATGGCATTGGTTCCTGTGATTTTTACAGCTCCGCTCAGGTCAATCATATCAAGATTTACGAAAGTTAAATTGATTTTTAAATTAGTTTTATTTTGAATACTCGTGTTCTTTTCGAGTGAGATAACCAAGGTACTCCCTTTTACTTCCGTTATAATTTTTGGAAGTATTTCGTCCTCAGCTTCAACAATGAGTTTCTCAGCATTGCCTTGAGTCAGGGTTACATCAAACCCTCCGCTGATTTCAACTTTTGTGAAATTTTTTACAACCCTGTTTTGTTCAGTAGCAAAGGCATTCAAAGAAAATGCAACTGCCAGCACAATGGCTATAATTACAGGGAAAAGAATGTTTTTTAAAGTTGTTGTTTTCATAAGTTTGTGATTAAAGGTTAAAATTATCATGCATTTGGGTGACAATTAGAAAAGTTTGACATCACTGTTATTCCCTTTAATCGTCACTTTTGATGAAGAATTTGACGATTGACCAACATGTCCGGAATAGGATTTGGATGTAAACGACTTTTCAGTTACTTTAACTGTGGATGCTTTGGGGTATTTGCAATCGCCAAAACTCATATTGGCCGTAAGTGCATATGATGCCGATGCCGGAATGCCAATACTGATATTGTTGAATGAAGCTGTAAGGTTGATGAGTGTAAAAGATGGATTAATTTTATCAACATCAAGACTGCCATATTCGACATTGAGGTCAATTGTTTGAAGTAATTCATCTGCATTTATTGTGGTAAATTTGGACGTGCCTACCAGCGATTTGGCTTTTTCAATTTTATAAGTGTCATATTCTGAATTGATTTTACACGCATTTGCACCTTCAATATTAATGGTCGAAAACTTGGTTCTGGCATCAATATCTGTAGCTTCTTTTATGTTTAAGGTGCTATATTCCAATGCATAATTTATTTTTTCTGATTTGGCAATGTTTCCATTGCTGAACTTAAGTGTGACGGTTGAAGCAGAATTTAAAAGCCTGTTAACCGAAAGGTTTCCATACTCGACTTCTAAAGTAGCCTGAGATGTCGTTTCGTCAATAAATACATCTCCAAAACGGTTGCGAATGTCAAGTGTAGTAGTGCGAGGCATGTTAATAATGTAATCAATGCTGAAACTGTTTGATTTTCCAGATGTATTGATGCTCCCGACCTTGGTTGTTATGCTTATTGCTGAACTATTACCGGTTATTTGTGAATCAATCTGGTTCATGATTCGCTGGGCTTCCTTGTCATTACGGGCAGATACCTTTATCTGGACATCCACTGTCAGCAAATTTTTATCCCACACATTGCAATGAACTTTACCAAAGCTCGAAGCAACATTTAATCTGACATCTTTCCCTACTGTAAATTCCTTTTTGAAGGATTTGGAGATATCGCCGTTTTGAGCCATTAGCATGGCCATTGGAAATATCAGAAGCGCAATTAAAAACTTTAATTTAAGAAATGATGTTTTCATGGTTATTCATTTTAGCGTTAAAATCAGAAGTTTCATTTTGATGGTTAGAGCTGTTTGAGTCTTCATTTGAGCGGCCAAGCTGCTCTACCACCTTGTCAAGCAATCCAGAAAGTATCCTATAATTGTTTTTTATAGCATTTACAAGTCTTTCGTCGTGTGTGCCTTTTTTGTATTCAGCTTTGAGGGCATTGGAGTTTTGATTTATGTTTTTAATTTCAGTTTTAAGCTGGTTTGTAACTTTAACGGCTTCCGGTCCGGAACCGGCAAGTGTTTCAATCTGATTTAGTTTTTTTTCGGTGAGCGATGCATAATAATTTTCCATTTCAATGACCTCTTTAGGTAACTGTGATTCAGCTTGCTGAGTTTGATTACCTGATTTGCTTAAAGCTGAAATAATGCCCAGGGTAAATCCTGCAACTATAAGAATGGCAGCGGCCACCTGTAACCATGTATTTATTCTGGAAAACTGATTGGCTGATTTTTGCCTCGATTGTTCATTCAGTAATTGCATGAACTTTTCTTCATGACCCCATCCGGGAGTTTCATCATCAAACAGTCTCTTGTTGTCTTTGATAAAATCTTCAATATTTTTCATCTTAATTCCTTTCCAAGTTAACGGTGCTCTTTGTCCCTGTCATTTGCATTTTGATAATACCAAGCAGCGAATGTTTGGCTCTGGAAATTCTTGTTCGCACATTTTGCTGATTAATCTTCAGAATTTGCCCGATTTCTTCATGGTCATATCCTTCGAAAAGATATAAAGAGAGCACAATTCTATAATCGATGTGCAGCTTTGTCATTGCATTTTTAATCATTTCAACCTGAAATTCAATGAATTCATCTTCCTGATTGCCGTTCGGCTCAGGAATATCAGGCAATGTTTCAGTTGGTTTTTCAATCTGTTTTTTTTTGTTTAGAAAGTCAAGACAATTATTCACTGCAATTTTTTTTAACCAACCTTCAAAGTTGCCATGGCCTTTGTAAGTTTTTATTTTTCCAAATGCATCAATAAACGAGTTTTGCATGAGATCCTCAGCATCAGCATGATTGCAGATGATACGCAGGCAAGTATTAAATATCGGCCGGTAATATTTCCGGTAGACTTCAATCTGCGCATTTGGGTCACCGCTTTTGCAGCCTTCAACAAGCTTGTTGTCCTGATTCATATTGTCAGTTGTTCTATTATAAAGACCAACGGATTTTACTTTTGTTACACTTCAGGGTGAGATTTATCTAAATTAATTGTTTGATTTTACCCTGATTATGAAATTGCAGCGAAAATTTTCAGCCTTAAAATATTGCTGTACTTATGAAAAGACTGCAAAGACAGGTTATTGTTACACTTGGGGGTGCGGCAACTGTCAGTTATGGATATGTGTCTTTGTGTCTTTGTGTATTTGTGACCATCATCAGGCACTTCTGTAATTACTTCTTTTATCCGTTAGCTTTAATGGAAGCCGGCTGGATAATGAAGGTATCTGATTTATTTTCAATCCTTCATCCAACAGAAGTTTTATTCAACTAAATTTGCCCGCCCAAAATGTTGAACTGGCAGTCTTTAATTAATTAAACCTTGGTTTCTTGAAAAATAACGTACTTAAATACTACTCTTATGCTGTGCTTTCCATGCTGTTTTGGGGCCTGACATTTGTATGGTTTAAAATAGCTGTAGCTTATTATGAGCCTATTACTATTATTTTTATCAGACTCGTACTCTCATCTGCCATTTTGTTAATGTTTGCATGGATCACCGGAAAGTATGAAAAAATTGAGCGAGCCGACCTGAAGTGGTTTTATTTACTGGCGTTTACTCAACCATTTTTTTATTTTCTGGGCGAGAGTTTTGGGCTTAAATATGTTTCATCAACCATTTCTTCAGCCATCATAGCCACCATACCATTATTCAGTCCCCTGGCAGCTGTTTGGTTTACCCGCGAAAAAACCAATGTTTACACCTGGGCAGGAATTATTGTTTCATTTGCAGGTATATTACTCATGCTTGTTAATCGTGATTTAAGCCTGAATGCTGAACCTAAAGGAATAGCCCTTTTGTTTATGGCAGTTTTGTCAGCAGTCATTTATTCGGTAATAGTTAAGAAACTTACCCATAAATACAGTGCATTGACCATCATTTCAAGGCAAAATCTGATTGGAGCTCTTTATTTTCTTCCATTATTTATATTTTTTGACTTCGATTCCTTTATTTCTGTAAAACCTGATACAAGTTTGATACTTGCCATGCTGCAATTAGCAGTTTTTGGTTCTTGCCTGGCTTATCTCTTTTTTATTATTGCTGTAGCTCAGCTGGGCATGGTAAAAGCCAATATTTTTACGAACCTTATTCCCGTTTTTACGGCGGTTTTTGCCTATTTTGTTTTGGCTGAAGTATTTAATGTTCAAAAGGTTACAGGTATTATTCTGGTAGTGATGGGAATTGTAGTTTCACAAACAAAGGAGATTCTGCAATTGTTGAATCGCGAGCATAATAAGCGAAAATCTGTCCTCAAAAATCATTGAAAATTTTTCTAATTGTGCATGTCATTTTTCCTGAGAAATAATCATCAGGATTTCAGTTTTTTCATGCATCTTTGTGTAAGGCAGCTATTTAGTTCATAATAGCTCAAGCTTTTGATATATTCCCATAACAAAACTGTCAGTTCTATGAAAATTCTCATTCTGGGAGCCGGGCTGGTTGGCGCTCCAATGGCTATTGACCTTGCAAAAGATGGTGAGTTTGAAGTTACATCAGCTGATATCAATGAAGAGGCTCTTCAGCGGCTTAAGGATGTAAAAGGTATTCAAACAATTCAGGCCGATCTGGATAATGAAAGTGTACTTAAGTCTTTGGTTTTGCAGCATGATATGGTGCTTAATGCTGTTCCCGGTTTTATGGGGTTCCGTACTGTTGAGCGCATTATCGAATGCGGGAAAAATGTAGTTGATATTGCATTTTTTCCGGAGGATATGTTTGACCTTGATGAAAAAGCGCGTAAGATGGGTGTAACTGTAATTTCAGATATTGGTGTTGCTCCGGGAATGAGTAATGTGCTGATTGGGTATGGGGCTTCTCAACTTGATACACTAGAAAAAGGAATAACCTATGTTGGTGGATTGCCGGTTGTAAGGACATGGCCTTTTGAATATAAGGCAGTTTTTTCGCCCATTGATGTGATTGAAGAGTACACACGGCCAGCCAGATATATTGATAATGGCCGATTGGTGGTAAAAGAGGCCCTTTCAGATGCGGAATTGATTGATTTCCCTGGTATTGGCACTCTTGAAGCTTTTAACAGCGATGGATTGAGAACACTGGCTTCTACGATTAAGGGTGATTATTTGATTGAAAAAACGCTTAGATACAAAGGTCATATTGAAAAAATGGCTGTTTTGCGCGATACCGGATTTTTTCAAAAAGAGCCGGTTATGATTAACGGAGCCATGGTAAGTCCACTTGAGTTTACTTCTAAATTGTTGTTTCCCAAATGGAAGCTCGAAGAAGGGGAGGAGGATATTACTATCATGCGTGTAATTACCGAAGGCATGAAAGATGGTGTAAGACAACGATATACGTGGGATTTATTTGATCGCTATGATAGAGAAACAGGCATTCATTCAATGGCCAGAACTACTGGTTATACCGCTACAATGACTTTAAGGCTTTTGGCCAATGGCTTATACAATGTTAAAGGAGTTTCAGCTCCTGAATTTCTGGGTCGCAATCCGGAAATTGTCAGTTTTTTACTCGAAGGCCTTCGCCGCAGGGGAGTTATTTACAAAGAGCAACATGTTATGCTGAAATAATCTAACTGTCGTTTTGTTTAAAGGCTTTCTGAAAAACCCGGGCAGGGCTTGATGAGATGTGAAATTAATAACCTCTGAAATCAATGTTTCGACTATCAACCATTGTCACCCACTTGCCCATTTTTTTTTGAATGATCCTGAAATGATGCTCATCGGCAGGTGAAATAAAAGAGATCGCTTCTCCGGGTGATTCAGCGCGGCCGGTTCTTCCTATGCGGTGAATGTAATCTTTGGGCGAACGGGGTAACTCATAATTAATGACAAATGGCAGGAATTTAATATCAATCCCTCTTGATATCAAATCGGTAGCGACTAAAACCTGGATTTTGCCCGATTTGAATTTCTCCAACGCATTTGTCCGGGCTTCCTGACTTTTTTTGCTGTGAATGGCTGTAGATAATATCCCGTGTTTTCGAAGTTTATCAACAACACTTTCGGCCATGTAAACAGATGATGTGAAAACCAGGATTTGCTGATAATTGCTTTTGTAAATGAGATACCGGAGTAATGGCCCTTTTTTTTCTTCAGAAACCAGATAGGCGGTTTGCGTTATCAGGTCAATATTTTCGCCTTCGGGTTCAATTTTTATCACTACCGGGTTGCGTAATAATATTTGTTTGATATTGCTGACATCTTCACTTAATGTGGCGGAGAATAATAAGTTTTGACGTTTTTTGGGCAAAAGAGAAAATATCCGTGTCATTTCCTCGCGGAATGCAGGGTTGAGAAGTTTGTCAGCTTCATCAAGTACCAGCGTTTCAACAGATGAAAGATGAACAGCATTCAAATCTATCAGTTCCAGCAGCCTGCCGGGTGTGGCAATCAAAATATGAACTCCCTGCAAGGCCATCATTTGCGGGTTAGCTGAAACGCCTCCATACACAGCCAATGTTTTAACCTTTTGGGGCAATACTTTGCTAAAAATCTGAAAAACATCTCTCACCTGAATGGCCAATTCCCTTGTTGGAACCACCACCAGAATATGAGCATGTCTGTTTACTGAAAGAGGTTGGGACATCAAATTCATCAGAATTGGCAAAACATAACCTGCTGTCTTGCCCGAACCGGTTTGTGCAATTCCAAGTACGTCTTTTTTGTCCATAACAGCAGGTATAACCTCTTTTTGTATAGGATAAGGCTGCGTGTAATTTTGTGCAAGTAAGGCTTCTGATAATGCGGGAGATAAGCCAAGCGACGTAAATGGCATGTTAGAATAATTTGAAATTTGAAAGTGTGTAAATAATTGACAAAGATAACGGAAATAATCTGTGAGGCTCGTTTAACCTTCTATCCTTCATGCTGAATTCTTGTCAGTATACCCTGGATTATGGCCTGAAATCTGATTTAATCCAATAATTGAAAGAAATGCTGATTTTTTTTACTTTTCTTCGTTTTGTTGATTGTGCTATCTTTCAAACAGTTATTCCCTTTTAAAGAGAAAAGTAAGAAAAAAAAATGCATATTTTTGATCTAAAATGGCGCAATACATTGTTAAAATTAAAAACTTTCCTATTTTTGCACTCCTTAAACAATGGCGGGGTAGCTCAGTTGGTTAGAGCGTCGGATTCATAACCCGGAGGTCACGAGTTCAATTCTCGTCCCCGCTACAATATCAAAGGTTGTCATAATATGGCAACCTTTTTCTTTGTGCTTAACTCCGGATAAGACACGAGCTTATTTTTCATTCTAACGGAAATCGGGTTGTTAAATCAAGGAAATCTTTATTATTATTATTTTTACGTTTATCAATTAACCCCAACCCAACCTATTGGTGTAACATCAGTAAATGGTTTCATTAAGCGGCCATAAACATACAGAGTATGTTGTATATATCTTGTATTCAAGTAGATATAATAAATTCTATATTGGATACACTTCTAACCTTATTGAACGGTATAAATCTCATAATTTTAAGGGAATAAAAGGTTGGACTACCAGATTTCGCCCTTGGAAAGTTGTTTATGTTGAAGTGTTTGCTGACAAACAATCAGCCCTGAAAAGGGAGCATGATCTCAAAGGGGCGAAAGCCAGAAAAGACATCATTCAAAAGATTCATAATATTTATCCTGAAGTCGGATTCATATCCGCCTGAGGCGGACACGAGTTCAATTCTCGTCCCCGCTACAATATCAAAGGTTGTCATAATATGGCAACCTTTTTCTTTGTGCTTAACTCCGGATAAGACACGAGCTTATTTTTCATTCTAACGGAAATCGGGTTGTTAAATCAAGGAAATCTTTATTATTATTATTTTTACGTTTATCAATTAACCCCAACCCAACCTATTGGTGTAACATCAGTAAATGGTTTCATTAAGCGGCCATAAACATACAGAGTATGTTGTATATATCTTGTATTCAAGTAGATATAATAAATTCTATATTGGATACACTTCTAACCTTATTGAACGGTATAAATCTCATAATTTTAAGGGAATAAAAGGTTGGACTACCAGATTTCGCCCTTGGAAAGTTGTTTATGTTGAAGTGTTTGCTGACAAACAATCAGCCCTGAAAAGGGAGCATGATCTCAAAGGGGCGAAAGCCAGAAAAGACATCATTCAAAAGATTCATAATATTTATCCTGAAGTCGGATTCATATCCGCCTGAGGCGGACACGAGTTCAATTCTCGTCCCCGCTACAATATCAAAGGTTGTCATAATATGGCAACCTTTTTCTTTGTGCTTAACTCCGGATAAGACACGAGCTTATTTTTCATTCTAACGGAAATCGGGTTGTTAAATCAAGGAAATCTTTATTATTATTATTTTTACGTTTATCAATTAACCCCAACCCAACCTATTGGTGTAACATCAGTAAATGGTTTCATTAAGCGGCCATAAACATACAGAGTATGTTGTATATATCTTGTATTCAAGTAGATATAATAAATTCTATATTGGATACACTTCTAACCTTATTGAACGGTATAAATCTCATAATTTTAAGGGAATAAAAGGTTGGACTACCAGATTTCGCCCTTGGAAAGTTGTTTATGTTGAAGTGTTTGCTGACAAACAATCAGCCCTGAAAAGGGAGCATGATCTCAAAGGGGCGAAAGCCAGAAAAGACATCATTCAAAAGATTCATAATATTTATCCTGAAGTCGGATTCATATCCGCCTGAGGCGGACACGAGTTCAATTCTCGTCCCCGCTACAGCCAGAAAATCCTTACAGAAATGTGAGGATTTTTTTTGCCTGGTGATTCCTGCCTGAAATCTCAGTATTTTCGTTCCCTGTTCAGAATCATACAATCACTTACTCGCACCTTAAGTGTGTGATAAGCTGTTATTTTCATTTGTTATTATTTTCCTTTATGATGAAGCATTCACCGGTAATTTTTTGTTTTTTCATCCTGCTTATCATTTTTGCCGGATGCGCTGATAATGATATTAAAAAGGCAGAAGACAGTATTAACCAGGCAGACCTTGTAAGGCATGTTAAATCGCTTGGTTCTGACGAATTTGCCGGCAGAAAACCTTGTACTGAAGGAGAGGCCAAGACAATGCAATACTTCGAACGAGAGTTTTTGCGATTGGGGTTGAAGCCTGGCTTTGGTAACAGCTACTTTCAGGAGGTGCCTTTGGTTGAAGTCAGGTGTACGCCCTCTGACCAAATGACTTTTAATATTGGTAATCAATGCGTAAATATGAAATACATCAACGATTTTGTGGTGTTTTCAAAGCGTATTAAGGAAAAAACAGAGTTGAACGAAATACCTTTAGTATTTGCAGGCTACGGAATCAATGCACCGGAATATACTTGGAATGATTACGCAGGAATAGACGTAAAAAACAAAGTAGTGGTTGTTTTGGTCAACGATCCCGGGTTTAATAGTGGCGATTCGTCCTTCTTTAAAGGCAATGTTATGACCTATTATGGCAGATGGACCTACAAATATGAAGAAGCAGCCCGACAAGGTGCAAAGGGTGTCCTTATAATTCATGAAACACCTAAAGCAGGTTATCCCTGGTCGGTTGTGGTAAGCGGAGCAACTACTTCAAAGTTTTATCTTCAATCGCTGAATGGAAATGAGGATTGTTGCGAAATTGAAGGTTGGATGACGCAGGATGCCGCTGCCAGACTCTTTCAAAGTGAAAATCTGAACCTGGACACACTCTTGAGCGCGGCGATGAAAAGAGGTTTCAAAGCTTTTGAAATGAATGCCCGTATAAATGTTTCTATGAAATCTGATTTTGTAAATAAAATTTCTCACAATATCATGGCTGTTCTTCCCGGGAGTAAACGCCCGGATGAGTGTGTCATTTATTCAGGGCATTGGGATCATTTGGGAATTGGCACTGCGCATAATGGCGATTCAATATATAACGGAGCCGTTGACAATGGAACAACAATGGCATGGATGCTGGAAATAGCTGAAGCATTTTCACGTTTAGAACAAAAGCCTGAACGCAGCATTGCCTTTTTTGCACCCACCTGCGAAGAGCAAGGTTTACTTGGCTCTGCCTGGTATGTTCAACATCCCTCGTTTGCATTGGCAAAAACCGTGGCTAATATTAACAATGATTTAATGCTCTTTTATGGGCAGATGAAGGATGTGATGATAACTGGTTACGGGCAGTCAGAACTTGATGAATACCTTATTGAGTTTGCAAAGGAACAGGACAGATATATTCTGCCAGATCCAAATCCTGAGACAGGGATGTATTTCAGGGGTGATCAGTTTAGCTTTGCTAAAGTTGGTGTTCCCGGATTATATGCAAGGGGAAATTGTGATAGTCGCAAGCATGGCAAGGAATGGATGTATTTAAAGGAAAAGGAGTGGCTGGCAAATAATTATCATAAACCAACAGATGAATACAATACGAGCTGGGATCTTTCGGGCGTGGAAGAGGATGCCAAACTGCTTTTCAGGGTTGGTCTGAAACTGGCTAATGAGCAGTCATTTCCCGGCTGGAAGGTGGGTTCGGAATTCAGGAATGTGCAACGATAATTTCAGATTAGTACTCTTATAATTTTGTGCAAACTGTAATTTATTGGCCTGATGATACAATTTTTATATCAGGATTACTCTCAAGCGAAGTTTCTATATACTTAAGGTGATTTCTGTTGAGCGAAAACAATACAACCTCATACATGTAGTTTTGATCATTTTGGCTTAAAAACCGGATAGCAGGCTCTTCATTAACATTGCTCCACGGGCTGCTGAGAATGCAAGTTCTGATCAGATTTTCTGCGTCAGATTTGCTTGTACTGGCAGGAATGCTTAATTTAAATATAGGTTTGACAGCTGATTCACTTTTCGAAATTTCTGTAATGACAACATGGCTTATTTTTGAGTACGGAATTCGTAAAAGTTGACCATTCTCTGTTCTGATTTTAATAAAGGTCGTATGTAAAGAATGGATTGTGCCCTGATAATCTCCGGCTTTAATATGATTTCCCTCTTTAAGGTTGTGCTTTATTTTGAATATTACTCCGGCAAAAATATCATTGAGCAAATACCAGGAAAGGAAACCGGTTATCAGAAAAACAAATACATAGGTCAATGCCGGATAATATGATTTTTGTTCAAAAAGAAAGCCTGCTGACCAGAAAATGAAAATAATCCAGGTTATGAATTCGATAGCTGTGAAATAATTGAGCTTGAAATACCAACCTGAATAATAATTTGACAAACGTTTAAGCCCCCACTGAAAAGCTTTCAGGAACAAAAGTATGATAACTGCAACTGCAAAAGCGATTAAAATTTTCATAAATAATGATTTTTGGGTTATTACAGAGGCAATTACAATAAATGCTCAGCTTTGAATACCTTTAAAAGGTGTGGCTCAATATAATGATTAATGACAAAAATATCCTTTTGTCTTTGCTCAATCAGTCCGGTTCGCCATAATGAATTGATTATTTCATCTGACTTTGCTTCATCAGAATGAAAGATACCAGCAATTCTGTTTCTGGTTAATCTTTTATGTATAATAATTTGAACAAGAAGTGTCTTCCAATCATCGTTCATTTCTGAAAGTACCCGTATTTCAGGGATATGAGGTTGTTGAATCAGAATAGTCTGATCGTTGATTTTTTGAATGTTACTCATCCAGCCCAATAAAGCAGTACCCGGATTTCCTTCTGAATAGTCGAAGTATTTATTAAACAAGCGGGCAGCCCTTATTTCTGATAGTTGTTCTTCTTCATGGCTGCCAATTTTGAATCTTAGTCCGCTTGATCGGTGCCGGCGCATAATCATTTCCTGTAGATCTCTTGAGTCAAACGGCATGAGAGGAATTACCTGAATAAATTCATTCTGCAGATTGATAACTTTATTCATCAGGTTGAATGCGTGCGGGTTCGTATTCACAACAAACAGAACTTTGCTGCTGTATTGGTTAATTGTTTTTGCAATAAATTCAACTGTTTCCCAACCTGACTCTGACCGATTCCACCAGAGCTCGAGGTCGTGAATGATTATAGTGCTTTCAGCCGGCAGGTTTTCTATAATTTCTGATAAACTACCCTGTATATTAGTCACTTTTTGCAGTTCATTCAGGAAATCGTTGATTATGCTTGACCCTTCCTGAAGCGGAAACAGATGGAATGCTTTTTCTTTTCTGAATAATTTGCCGGTTATGTTTCTGCAGAAAGCAGTTTTTCCTGAGTTTTGTTCTCCAATGATGATAATTCCGCCATAATTACCGGTTTGATATCGTCTTAGTGCGGTTTTAAAAAGTGCTTCATCTTTTTCGCGTTTAATCCAGAAATCTTCATTGATACTTGACTGGCAACTGAATAAATTACGGTAATACTGAGGAAGCTTGTTGAGTATTTTTTGTTCAGGGCTGACATTTTCAACAAATGCCAGGATTTTTTGATTGACTGAACTTACATTTTCGTTTTCAATGATTTTCTTTGTGAGCAATATACCTTCGCTTCTTGAATAAAAACCCCAGGCAATAAGATGCGTCATCGATTTGCCCATAAAATGCAGGTAGTTACTGAAAGTTTTTCTCACAATTTTGCTTTGATGAGCCCTGATAAACCGGGAATATTCCGAAACGGTCACCGGCATTTTATAAACGGAAAGGTGCTCAAAAACTTCATCCAGTGAATGGTGAATGATTTCAGATATCGAGTTTTTTATTTGAATAATAGCCTGCTCCTCTTTTTGAATGTTTTTTATGGCGTCAGAAATAACAGGAGCCATCAGGCTGGCCCTGTCTTCGCTGTCAATTTGAATATTATCCAGATTGAAACGGGTCAGGTTTAGCAGATCCTGAATAACAAAAATGGCGCTTTTTAATTTGGTGGCTTCTTTTTCCAACCGATCGTGCGTATTGCCGATGAATCTTGATTCAATATAAAAGCGCGATATTTTCCGCAATGGTACATCTATGGTGTTTAGTTCACTGTTTTTGGTTTCCTGTAAATGGTCATAATACGGAATTGTAAGATTTTCGGGCAACGATTCTGATAGTTTCACAATTTCTTCACCCAGCCTGTCAAAGTCAACCATAAATGTTACATTTTCATCGAAAGATGAAATACCAAGAGATAATGGTGGAACTAATTCAGGGTTTGAACCTGATTTCTCAAGATTGAGCCTGATTGTTTGTAAGTCATTTCTGAGGTTGTTGTCGAGCTGCAGACTTATGTTCAGGCTTAAATCATTGAGTTTGTCCTTGATTCTGCTTTTAAGTGATTGAAGCAGAATATCCATGTAAATCCTGTTAAGCTGATGAAGTGTATCTGTGTGCCATTCGGAGGCAAATTGAGCATTTCCGATTTTTAGTTTTTCATAATATTTTCTGTTTCTATGTTTTCTTCTAATTCTGTAATTGATGTCAGCTTTACTCATGTCGTTGCACATAAGCTGGAGATTCTTACGAAATTCGAACATCAGTCGGTTTCGTGTTAATTCACCGCGTTCCATAATGGCCGATTTCAATTGTTCTGCTTTAAGTGCATTTTCTTTTTCACTTGTTTTTATGATGTTTGCAATTTCTTCAGTTGAAAAAGGTTTGGCTAGAAGAGATTCAAGCATATGGTCAATTGTAATAATGTATGTCTTTCCGGCAGAAAGCTGAGTAAACAAATCTTTCTTAAACTTGTCGAGAAAAGCCGAAAGGAAATAATGGCGGTTGTTTCTTAAATAGTAATTTGCTATTTCATAATATCTGATGTTTCCGGGAATGGTTTTACCAGAAAACGGGTGCATAATGCGTTTTCTTAATTTAAACCATCTCATCCTGACGGAATCGTTTGTTTTAATTTTTAGTTCCTGTTTGTTGTAAGGGATTTCCAGGTAAAGCGGGTATTTTTGAATGTCATGTTCAAGGCGATCGATGTACCATTCAATACCTTGCCCGAGTTTTTGTTGAAGAATGTCAAGCCTTATAGAGGCCAATTCAGTAATTATTCTGTTGGTTTTATAGAAATAGTCGTTTTTAAGCCTGATTATTGTTTTGTTTTTTTTGTAGGAGTTTTCAGTTAAAGCTGGTTTGTTCAGCTGTGCAAATACAGTTAATGAGGCTGATTGTAGTTCTTCTGCCAGCTTCAAAATTTCTGCATAAACGGGCGCAAAGGTTTTTTCATAAAAAAGAGTGAGTACTTTCTGGCCGTTTATGTCTGTTTTTTCAATGTTTTCATTGATGATGCTATATTTCGACGGAATCAGATTCGGAAGTTCTTTGTCGGTTTTATATGTTTGAATATTATTTTCACCGGGAATTATTGTGGCTTCGCGGTAAATATCAAATTCTTCAAAACTATCCGAACTGTGAATCAGAAAGAAGGTCCCCAACGTTTGAGCTATCAGATTTACATCATCGTAAGTCTGGTTTATATGCAGGTATTGGTCTTCAGAAAGAGAAATAAAAGTGATATCAGTGCTGATTGATTCGCGGCAAATAATTTCATTGTCGGGCAAAGTATCAATGCTGTTGTTAATGACTTTAATTTCGGCACTAATCCGGTATTTATTTAGTATTTCCTGGATGTTTTTGTAAATGTATTCGGTTGTAATGTGCTGATTGTTAATAATTAAAAGACGAATATGAGCGTCTTTCCATTCTCCGCTTGAGGTGAAATGTCTGAGCAGGAAAATGGTAAAAGTGAGGTTGCTTCCTTTTCCATTCCACCAAACATCGATAGTCTTTTTATTGCCTGTTTTTTTTAAATGGTTGTAGTTTAAATAAATGGTGTTGAAGTTGCTTTTTCTATAATTGTTGATAAGCTGCAGAAAATTTGATTTGTTTTTAAGGTCTTTGCTCCATCCCATAAGAATGGTGTTGGGTTCAATGCCTGAAAATCCGTACATTCTTGAGATTTCATTCATTCCATCATAAATGTCAAGGCACGTGTGCTGATGAATCTGAAATCCATCCTGATGATTTGCACTGGATAGCAGGCGAACATCTTTTCTAAGATTGTCTTTGTCCGTTTTAATCATTTCAAAGGCGGTAAACATCCCCAAACGGCCACTAAAAGCTTTCACAAGTTCTAAAAGATATGGTCTGTTTTCTTCGGCGCCGCTGAACAGGATAATATTGGGTCTCCAGTTTCGATGATGAATGGATGATTTATTGAGCCGTAATATGCCGGCTTTAACAACCGTAAGCCAAACACTGCTCCAGGTGTCACCTGTTTCAAGTACAAGTTGTCGTCTTTTAATGGTTAAAAACAAAAGGCTTAATATAACAACGGCTCCTATCATAGCCGGGAAATCGAGTTGAATCATGACCAGTATACAGGCGAGTGACCCAATGATACTAACCCAGGCGGGTGTTTTAAAGGATGGTCTGAAATCGGCACTGGTAATAGATTCAAAAGCCGCGCTCAGGTTCAAAAATCCATAAGTTGTTATAAAAAATATGGATACTATCCGGGCAATAACATTCAATTCGCCTATTAGAATGCCCATTTCTGCGATAGCAAAAGTGAGGAGCAATGCATTGCGGGGTTCTTTGGCAGCGCCGGTGCCAATTGAAAAAATGCGTGGTGTGATTTTATCAATGGCTGTTGATTGCAGTATGCGGGGAGCGGCTAAAATACTTCCCAATGCAGAACTTAAGGTTGCGCCCCATATTCCAGCAATGACTAACTCAGGAATAAGTGCAATTTTGAATAAAGCTTTGCTGTCAGTAGCCAGCATATTCCCATCAACAGTATAAGCAAAGAAGAAAGCCAGGATAATATATACAACCAACCCAATGGCAATGGCAGAAATGGTTCCCAATGGAATTGATTTTTTGGCATCCTTTAAATCGCCTGACATTGAAACACCCGCTTCAAAACCTGTAACTGCCGGAAAAAAGATACCAAACAGAACCATGAGGGGCACCCCGCTGCCGTTGCCGAACAAATTAGGCGTTGCAGGCGCCATATCATGATTCCCGAATAGAATGGATAATAAAGAGAGGGCAATGGCCGCCATTATCAGGTATTGCGCTTTTATAGCCAGCGATGTGCTTATAAATGTAATTATGGTGACAACCACCAGTATGATAGTTCCAGTGATTCTTATGTGGTAAATATCCATCGGGAGATTCAGGTATCCGAGAAAACTTTCGGAAAATCCTATTAAATAAAGACTGACACTGAACGATAATCCAACAAAAAGGGCAAGTCCCAGTGTTCCGCCTATGGGCAGTCCTAAACTTCGCGAAATAATGTAATAGGTTCCACCTTCTTTAACCTTTTTATCGGTTGCTATTGATGAAACACTTAATCCTGTAGTTATAGAGATTAAATGGGCTATAAATATAATTCCCAGGGTGCCAAACAGCCCGGCTTCACCAGCAATCATTGGCAGGCGCATGTACATAATCACCCCGAGTATTGTAAGAATTGAAGGGGTAAAAACACCTCCGAAAGTTCCGAACTTTTTCGATTTAGCCATTTTGTATTGTTTTAAGGCGCTATTCTGTTGAAAATGCTGATAAAGCCTGCCGACATTATACAATATTATAAAAAATATTATACTTTTAACAAAAATAATACAATTTAAAGCATGGACTTACTCAATCCTTATGTCGAAGTAATTGCAGTGTGCCTTATTCTTATTTTATCACATTTTTTTAACTGGGTGTCAAAGCTGTTCAGTATTCCAAGTGTTTTGTTGCTCATAATTATGGGGATAGGAATTCATTATGGGTTGAATGAATTGGGAATTGCCACTGGGGCAAGGTTGATGAATATTCTTGAAGTTGTTGGTATTGTCGGGCTCATTATGATTGTGCTTGAGGCTGCGCTGGAGCTTGAACTGAAGAGGGAAAAACTCCCTTTGATTCTGAAGTCTTTTTTTCTGGCAATGTTTTCTTTAGCTGCATGTATTGCTTTTATTACATGGATTTTACATAGTTTCTTGATGGAAAGTATTTTTTCGGCAATGCTTTATGCAGTGGCATTGTCGGTTGTAAGCAGTGCAATAGTGATTCCAAGTGTTGGCGGACTTCTTAAAAAACGAAAAGAGTTTCTGATTTACGAAAGTACTTTTTCTGACATTCTGGGTATTATGATTTTTTTCTATTTACTGGGAAGCGTAGATCAACCTTCGGTAAAAGATGTAATTTTTGGAATCACATTCAATGTGGGTATCACAATTATTCTCTCATTTGTAATTGGCTATTTGATGGTTATGCTGCTTGACAGACTTCAATCGCAGGTTAAACTGTTTTTGCTAATTGCGGTGCTTGTATTGCTTTATGCAGTTGGAAAATTATTCCACTTTTCTTCTTTGATTATGATTCTGGTTTTTGGCGTAATTCTGAACAACAATAAGTTGTTTTTTCAGGGAAAGCTGAAAAAGTTAATCAATCCTGAAGCACTGAAAAAAGTTCAGGAGTATTTTCATATCCTCACCATGGAATCAGCCTTTATTGTCAGGACTTTTTTCTTTGTGATTTTTGGAATGACGCTCGAGCTAAATCATATGGTTGATGAATCAACGGTTATTATAAGCATAATCATTATTGCAGGTATTTATCTGATTCGGTTACTTAGCCTTAAAATATTTGCTGTAAAAAGTGTTAGGCCCGAATTGTTTGTGTCGCCCAGAGGCCTGATTACGATTTTGCTGTTTTTCAGTATTCCTGAAAAATGGCAGAGTCACTATTTTAACGAAGGAATTCTTTTGTATGTTATTTTGATAAGCAGTGCAATTATGGCCGTTGCGCTTATGGTAAGAGGGAAGGAAAGGGTATTCGCAGAAAGACTAAACTTTGGTGATTGGGAGCAACTGGACAAAGAAATAGACATACTTACCAAGGGGAAAGGGACATAATTTGATTGCACAATCAGTAATCTGTTCGGCAATTTTGCATGTCCTTTTAAGAAAACAGTTGCTTATATAATAAAATGTGCAGCCATCAGTTTTAAAAGAAAAAGTCCGGGTTACCGGACTTTTTCTTTAAACTGGATTTGCTGATTTCTTCTTGCCCCATTTAATCAGAACCGACTGAACATCTTTAAATTTTATAGGTTTGGGCAAATAGTCGACCATACCTGCATTTAAATACCGCTCACGATCGCCGGGCATGGCATTGGCTGTAATGGCAATAATTTTAGGCCTTTCGTTTTCAGGATATTTTTCGCAAATAATTTTTGTTGCTTCCATGCCATTCATCACAGGCATTTGAATATCCATCAGAATGATATCGTATTTTTTTCGCTCCATCATTTCAAGCACCTTTTTCCCGTTTTCAACAGCGTCAATTTTGTATCCCATTTTGCTGAGAAGCGTAATTACAAGGTCCTGATTTGTGATATTATCTTCGGCAAGTAAGATACGCATAGGTAATTTGGCCGAAAGATTTTTATCAATATTATGGTCAGCAAGATTGCTTCTGCGATTTCTGGCTTCTGCAATAACTCTCAGCACTTCTTCAAATAATTCGGCCAGTTTAATGGGCTTTGAAAGTTGCGCATCAAATACTTCACCCGGCAGTTTGCTTATTTTCCCGAGAGAAGTAAGCATAATTAAAGGGATGTCGCCTTTAAAAGGCAGTGCTTTGATTGCTTTACCCAACTCGAGTCCATCCATAGATGGCATTTGCATGTCAATCACAGCCAAATCGAACGGTTCATCGTCTTCTTCAATGATAACCAGTGCTTCGGGTCCTGATTTTGCAGTTACCGGAATCATTCCCCATGATTCAAACTGAAGCGTAAAGATATGGCGATTGGTTTCATTGTCATCAACAATTAAAACCCTGCTGCTTTTAAGTTCAGGAATTTGGCCACGTACATAAAGCTTTGTTTTGCCAATTCCTGAAGTGCGCAATTGGATGGTGAAAAAGAAGGTAGAGCCTTTTCCTATCTCGCTTTCAACCCATATGCGACCACCCATAAGATTTACCAGATGCTTGGCTATGGCAAGGCCTAATCCGGTGCCACCATAGCGGCGAGTGGTAGATGAGTCAGCCTGAGTAAATGCTTCAAAGAGCATTTCAATTTTCTCTTTGGCTATTCCAATACCACTGTCTCTGATAGAAAATTTGAGTTCCTGATAACTGTCGGTTTCTTTGACTTTTTCAATAGAGATAAAGACTTCTCCCTCTTCGGTAAATTTGATGGCATTGTTAATCAGGTTGATAAGAACCTGCCTTAAACGGGTAATATCACCAACCAGGAAAGGGGATACATCGGGTTGAATCAGGTATAGCAAATCCAAACCTTTTTCAATGGCTTTTTGGGCGAATATGTCAAGGGCATCCTCAACGCAATTCCTCAGTTCAAATGGAGCCTCTTCCAATGTCATTTTTCCTGACTCAATTTTTGAGAAGTCAAGGATGTCATTGATGATAGTCATCAGATTATCAGCACTTATTCTGAGGGTTTCAACGTAGTTTTTTTGTTCAACAGTGAGGCTGGTGTCCAGCAATAGGCTGGTCATTCCGATTACCCCATTCATTGGTGTTCTGATTTCATGGCTCATCATGGCCAAAAAATCAGATTTCATCTTATTTTCCCTTTCAGCTTCCTCTTTGGCACTAATCAGATCTTCTTCCTGTTGTTTCAGGTATTCAAGCCGTTTAACAATGTCCTGAAGTTTCTGATTTTCCTGGATAAGTTGCTCAACTGATTTTCCAGATTCGTTGTGTAACGCCTTGTTTTCCATAGGTGTATAATGTGAAGTTCCTTTTTAACTGCTAAGCCGGAGTTAAGCTGTTTGGGAAAGTACTAAAATAGTAATTTTTATTTTTATACGGCAAAATTTTCTTTGTAAGAGTTGAAAATAGTGTTGTATCAGATGTTAATAGCCGTTTTTAGAAAATGTAATTATCAAAGGTGAAAATAATTTTACGTTCATTGGAACTTGCCTTTTGTGGCATGTTGGTGTAATTTGTTAAAAGCATGATTATTAACGAAGTACACTGTTTTGGTTGTGAATTAAAACCGGTATGTTAAGGTGTAGGGATTGGAAGGGATTTATAGCTCAGTTAGCTTGTCAAGTAGCTGATACAGAAACTGTTTGCCAAACTGTACACATTGCATTTTTTGTTTGATTATTTCAGTGCTTTGCTTCCACGGCGATGGGCTTTCCTGATTATAAGCGCTGTGAATCAAGCCTTCCACAATGTGTTCATTCATTTCAGGATGGAATTGCAGCGCTATGGTATTGTTGCCAATAACAAAGGCCTGGTGTTTTACGTGCTCAGAAGATGCCAGAAGGTGAGCATTTTCAGGTAAGTCGAATGTGTCGCCGTGCCATTGAAACATTTCAGCTCCCTGGGATATTCCTGAAAACCATTCCCGGCTAAGTTGATGAGTAGTTGGTTGAATGGAGTGAAACCCGATTTCACTATGAACATTTTTGTATACATGAGCCCCCATCGCCGAAGCAATAAGCTGAGCTCCCAGGCATATGCCCAGTACTTTACGATTTGATTTAACTGCTTCCCTGATTATTTTTTTTTCCTGAATCAGCCACGGATATGTTTCCTCTTCATAAGCGCCCATCATTCCTCCCATAATAATTAAGAGATCAAAGTCGGGCATCATACTTAGGATATTGTCGCTGCTCCAATAATGGTGAGTAACTTGATGGCCTTTTTCAATTGCCCATTGCTCGGCGAAACCTGCAGGTTCGTCTGTTATATGCTTGAAGATAAGGATATTCATACAAATAATTGATTGATTTTTACAATGGTTAATTCTCAGTTTTTCTGAAAATTTCAGCAATGTAACCGGCTCAAAAAGGACTCATGAATTTATTTGGGAGGCAGTTTCTCTTTTAAATATTTTCCGGTAAAAGATGATTCCACCGCGATTAAATCTTCAGGTGTTCCTTCAAAAATAAGTTTTCCACCCTCATTGCCTCCTTCCGGGCCAAGGTCAATAATCCAATCGGCACACTTAATCACATCCATATTGTGTTCAATAACAATAATGCTATGGCCTTTAGAGATAAGGGCGTTAAATGATGCAAGCAACTTGTTGATGTCGTGAAAATGAAGCCCAGTTGTTGGTTCGTCAAAAATAAAAAGGGTTGGTTTCTCAGCTCCGCCTTTTACAAGAAAGCTGGCAAGCTTAATGCGTTGGGCTTCTCCGCCGCTCAGCGTGTCGGATGATTGCCCCATGCGCAGGTATCCGAGCCCAGTATCGGCCAAAGGCTGCAATCTGGCTACAATCCGGCTTTCGGCGTTGTTTGATTTGGCATTCTCGCTGAAAAATTTGATGGCCTGATCAATGGTAAGTGCAAGGATGTCAGAAATGTTTTTGTTGTTATAGGTTACATCAAGAACCTCTTCCTTGAAACGTTTGCCTTTGCAGCTTTCGCAAGTTAGATGAATATCGGCCATAAATTGCATGCCAATTTGAACAACCCCTTCGCCTTCGCATTCCTCACAACGTCCTCCTTCAATATTGAAGGAAAAATAGCCGGGTTTATATCCTCTGGTTTTTGAAAGCGCCTGGTCGGCAAATAATCCTCTTATTTCATCATACGCTTTCACGTAAGTAGCAGGGTTTGATCGGGTGGAGCGTCCAATTGGATTTTGATCAACCATCTCGACATCAGAAAGTCTGATGTAGTCTCCTGATAGTTTGTCATATTTGCCTGTACGTTCACCATATCCACCATAAATTTTCTTGAGCGTTGGGTAAAGAACTCTTTTGACCAGAGATGTTTTACCCGAGCCACTTACTCCTGTAACTGCCACAAGTACATTCAGGGGGAATTTTACATCAATTCCCCGGAGATTATTTTCTCTCACTCCCGAAAGTTCAATGTAGTCTCTCCATTTTCGTCTTTTAAGAGGCGTGTTGATTTGCATCCTGTTTGTAAGATACTGTGCCGTCAGGCTATTTTGCTCGTCTTTTAATTCGTCGAAATGGCCTTCAAACATGATTTCTCCGCCATTTTCACCGGCAAGCGGGCCTATATCTATAAGATGGTCAGCTGCATGCATTATTTCTTCGTCATGCTCTACTACAATAACTGAGTTTCCAAGTTTTTTTAACTTTTCCAGTACTTTAATCAACCGGTGTGTGTCGCGGGGGTGTAATCCAATACTTGGTTCATCCAGAATATACATTGAACCCACCAGACTGCTGCCGAGAGAAGTAGCCAGGTTTATACGCTGAGATTCTCCACCCGACAATGAGGATGAAAGCCGGTTGAGTGTCAAGTAGCCTAGCCCGACATCACACAAGAATCCAAGGCGGTTGGTGATTTCAACCAAAAGCCTTTTGGCAACAGCCTGATCATGATCGCTGAGTTTCAGGTTTTTGAAAAAATCAAGAGAATCGCTCACAGGCATTAAAACTAATTCACTGATTGAATAACCGTCAATTTTCACATAGTTTGCATCATTTCGCAATCGGGTGCCTTTACAGTCAGGGCAAATGGTTTTACCTCTGTATCGCGATAGCATTACTCTGTATTGAATTTTGTAAGTTTGTTCTTCGACAAATTTGAAAAAGGCATTTAGCCCTCCGAAATACTTGTTTCCGCTCCAGACAAGTTGCCGCTGCTCATCACTAAGTTCGTACCATGGTTTGTGTACCGGGAATCCAAATTTGTAGGCACTATTTATCAGTTCATCTCTCCATTCACTTAATTTTTCACCTTTCCAACAGGCGATGGCATCCTCGTAAACTGACAGGCTTTTGTTAGGAATAACCAAATCTTCATCAATTCCAATGATGCTGCCAAAGCCCTCGCATGTTTTGCAGGCGCCAAAAGGATTATTGAAGCTAAAAAGGTTGACAGAAGGTTCTTCAAAAGCAATGCCATCAGCTTCAAAACGATTAGAGAAAAAATGCCGCTTGGTTAATGTATCGGACTCAATATCGCAAATGCATTCGCCCTCGCCTTCATAAAATGCTGTTTGCACTGAATCGGCCAATCGCGAATGTAAATCTTCGTCATCAGGTCTTATAGAAACCCTGTCAATGACAAGCATATAGTCTGCTGTTTCATCAACAGGTTGTTTGAGCAGTTCATCAATGCGCAGGATGTTCCCGTTTTTCATAATACGGCTAAATCCTTGCTGCATCAGAATGGAGAGTTGGGTTTCTAAATTGCGGTGATGTTTTAATAAAAGCCGGCAGAGTATTATCGCTTTCGTGTCAGGTTGAAGCTTGAGCAGAAAATCGCAAACATCTGAAACTGAATCGCGCTTCACAATACTGTTTGATACCGGTGAGTAAGTCTTGCCAATTCTTGCAAAGAGCAGCTTTATATACTCGTATATTTCAGTTGAAGTGCCAACAGTTGAGCGGGGATTTCGTGTATTAACCTTTTGTTCAATGGCAATAGCGGGCGAAATTCCCTTGATGTATTCTACTTCGGGTTTACTCATTCTGCCTAAAAACTGTCGTGCATAGGCGCTCAGACTTTCAACATACCTTCTTTGCCCTTCGGCATAAAGGGTGTCGAATGCCAGTGACGATTTTCCGGACCCGGAAAGACCTGTGATAACCACGAACTGGTTTCGCGGTATGGCCAATGATATATTTTTAAGATTGTGTACCCGTGCGCCCTTAATAAGGATGTATTTAGCGGGATCCAATGCTGCTTTTTCAGTGTAGTCCATAAATGATAATGCTATTCGCAAGCGGCAAAATTAATTTTTTTTCCGGCAGCACTTGCTTTTGTAAGTTTTATTAACGTATATTTGTCCCTTATGAAGGTTTAAAACCCTTTATTTTCAATGAAACTGTTCATATTTTTTTTAACCAACCCATAGGAGGCACTTATCGGATAAATATCTACGCTTTTAATTACTAACAAAAAGGAGGCAATATGCATGCCCAGCCAGTTAGCGATCAGGAGCTAATCAACAGGTATTTAGCCGGTAACGAAGTTAGCCTGGAACAGTTGATCCATCGCCACAAGAACAAAGTATTCTCTTACATCCTTATGGTTGTAAAGGATAAGCAGCAAGCTGATGATATTTTTCAGGATACCTTTATTAAGGTAATTCACACCCTGAGATCAGGTACTTATAAGGAAGAAGGGAAGTTTATTCAATGGGTAATGCGCATTGCGCATAATCTGGTGATTGACCATTTCAGAAAATCCAGAAGATTTCCTTCGGTTGAAAGCCCGAATGATTCGTTCAATATTTTTGATAATCTGAGAATTTATGATGAGTCTGCGGAAGATCGCATTATAAGTGAACAGATTCACCAGGACGTCAGAACTTTAATCAACTTTCTGCCTGATGAGCAGCGCGAAGTGCTGATTATGAGACATTATTCAGATATGAGCTTTAAAGATATTGCTGAACAGACAGATGTCAGCATCAATACAGCTTTGGGCCGTATGCGCTATGCTCTTATCAATCTTCGTAAGCTAATTGAGCAAAAAGATATTTCATTAAGCGTATAACTTTATTTCTGTTTTCATGTTTGCTGCGGAAAGTCTGTGTACTTTCCGCAGTTTTTGTTTTCTTGCATTTCTGATTTTTTTTTAAGTAGATATAATAATCAGGCTCCGCTAACGTTTATTCCTAAAATCGGGATTTATTCACAGATTAAACAAGCCTATGGCCAAAAACTTTACGCAAAAAGACTCAATGCAAATTCAAACAAAATCAACCGGATATAACCTGAAAAAGATAAGGACAAGTCCGGTAAATGTTTCGCCAAGTGAGGCAACCATCAGGAATTTGCTCAATTATTCAAAAGCCTTATCTGCCATCCCTGACAGGCTGACGGGTAATTTTACCTTAATACTGCTTAATTAGTATTTTTTTTAGTTGGTTAATTGAAAAACTGCTCCAATGGTCATGGAGCAGTTTTTTTTGTAGCTGATTTTGAATGTTTTTGCTCTGCTAAATAAAAAGTATTACACAATTCAGGGACGTAAGTGTTTCAGGTTATTTAAGGTTGCATTTTGATTAAATGTATCTTATTCACTCACGATTATTTCGGCAATTTTATCCCTCATTTCATTAAAAACAGGACGGAGCCGGCTGTCGCCATCGGTGCCGTAATTGACTATCAGAGCCATGGTGGCATGATGATATGGGAAATAAAAAAGATCGGCACTATACGCCAAATCCCGCCCGCGATGTCCCCAGGCAAAGTCAGTTTCTTGATTGCCTATATCAATAAAATCTTTAAAGCAAGCGACGCCAAGTAGCTTGCGCGATTCAATAACATGATGAAAAACGAGCATCTGATCAAGGGAGGCTTGAGATATCAGTGTTTTTTGTTCAAAAAGCGCGTCAGCAAATTTGTACATATCCCATACCGTAGAGTAAACACCTCCATACCCATTTCCACTGCCAGTATTCCATTGTGTTAAATTTTCCAGATTGCCATTGTTATATAAATCAAAATATCCCTGCGCGATACCCTGCTCAGGTAATGGCTCATGCCAATAATAATAGGTGTCATTAAGTGAAAGGTTGTCCATAATCTCATTTCGCAATACAACTGCATGGGGCAAACCTGTTGCCGATTCAATAATCATGCTCAGAAGCAAATAATTGGTATTGCAATACGCAGCAGTATCGGTTTGGCCGAATGAAAACATGGGAGGTTTGTTATAGACAAATGCCAGTAAATCATCAGCTGTCCAATGTTTTGAGGGATTGTTGAGTACCTGAAGGTAAAACTTTTTGTCTTCAATTACTTCGTAAAAGCCAGATGTATGGTTAAGCAGGTTTTTAATTGTAACAGGCTTGTTACCATTACTTATCTTTCTAAGCTTATCATCAGGAATGTATTTGCTTATGGGGTCGTCAATTGAAAGAATTCCCCGTTCCTGCATGCGCATGATGGTTACACCAAGCATCATTTTTGTGATACTTGCAATTTTTGAAACATGGCATGCCTGCATGGGTATATGGTTGGCTATGTCAGCCATTCCGGATGAACCTATATAAATCCCGCTGTTGTCTTTCACCAGAAGTGACACGCCTGGCAGTCCTTTGGTAACGTAAGTGTCTATAAGTGATTGATATTGGGTGCTTTTGGGATTTGTTTGGTAAATATCAGCATTTTCAAGCGCGCAATCCATGGACGCGGGCTTGTGAATCTCATCATTTTTACATGATTGAAAAAGAAATGCATGGACTATGCAGATACAAAAAATTAATAAGGATCTGGACATTCAAGTCTGTCTTGAACAGGCATTTTTTGATTACCTGAGTTTTTAAATAGGCTGAACTGTAAACCAACAGATAATAATCCGTTGGGCAGAAGTGGCACATAATGGCGAACAAAGGGCATTTGCAGCCTGAAGTCATAGTTGATGAAAATACGCCGGATATTATAATGATAGCCTGCATCATATCCGATACCAACACCAGCTCCTGCTATCAATTGCGAACGGCCGGCTCCTTTGGATTTGCTCCATGAGCCATCAGCCATTTTAACAAATTGCCCGGTTAATAAAAAGGCATGCATGTAACCGGCATGTAGTGAAGCTTCGGCAGAAAACTTCTTAATATATCTACGGTAACCTGCCTGTGTTGTGAGCAGGGCGGCATGATTGACATAACGGTGGTAAAAGTAGCTAAGCCCAATGTTTTGAAACCACTTCCCGGTAAAAACTTTTCGTCCGCCCAAGTCAAACGTGTTGATTTTTCTGAAGATAGGGCTTTTAATGGTTTCTTTCCATCCAAATTCATAAGAAAATGCCAGACCGGGATGAATAGGCTGATTGAAAACCGCTGTAAGTGAAGCTGGAGGCAATAAAGTGGCATTGTTGAAAATACTAACTGAGAAGGGCTTTGATTTCCAAGGCTGCGCATAAGCAATAAAGGGCAGCATCATTAAAAAACAAACCGCTACTTTCTTCATCGTTTATTCTGCTTTAGTTCGTCCAACATGAGCCTATGCGTTAATTTCAGGCCTGAAAGATACATAAAAGTTGCAGTCAGATACTTAAAGGAATCATCAAAAAAAGCTTATCAATAAGGTGGTTTTTGAAGAAACAGGTGTTTGAATACAAGAAGGTTTATGTGTTTTCATCATTATCATAAAAATTATCCGTTAGTTTTTCATGATTTCTAATCTTTTGACTGAATCGTAACCTGGCTTCCTTCTCCTGATGAAACATTTGATTCATCTTTTCTGGTTCTTTTTCAAAGATAATTGAGTTGGTAATGGAGATGGATAATGCAAATTTTTTGACATCATGATCGGCTCCAATGTAGGTAAATGTCCAGTTTTGTAATTCAAGTTCTTCAACCAGTTGCTTAATATCACGGCCTTTATATTCTTTTGAACTGTTTTCTTCTCCATCGGTAAGTATGGTAACCAAAACATTGTAATCTGACTCATTTGCCAAATAAGCCCGTAGTTTACCTATGCTGAATCCGATTGCGTCATATAAGGGTGTTGAAGCATCAGGCATAAACTGGTTTTCATTGATTTCAGACAGCTCGCTTACGGGCATGTTTTCGAGTAAATATTTTCTGCCTAATCCATTAAATGTGAGCAGAGAAATAATGTGCTGCTGTTCCGGATACTGTTTTTCAACACCTTTGATGGTTTGAACTACTTCATTAAACCCCTGAATAATATCATGCTTTATGGATTGCATGGATCCGCTTTCATCCAGAATAATCAGGTTAAATACCTTATGTTGAGGTTTCATATAAAAGGATTATGGTTAAATGTAAAATTCTATTTGGATTAATATAAACCTGAAATGTCATTTGTCAAGTGTTTTTTAATTTTTTGATGATTTAAAATAGCTGCGGTTAAAAATCGTTAAATGTCCCTGATGAAAGCGAATATTAACTCAGGTCCGTGTACCTTTGTGCCACAAATCGTTACTATGCTCAATAGGTTTTTTGCAGTTTTACTTTTCTTTATATTGGCCTCTGTAGCAGCTTATTCGCAGGTTTTAAGCGGGGTTATAGTTGATATTCATAACAAGCCAATCCCTTATTCAACCGTGTATGTAAAGGAAGTTTCTCTTGGTACAGCTGCAAACGAGGAAGGTTTGTTTGAGTTAAAACTCAAAGAAGGAAATTATACCTGTACTTTTCAAAGTATGGGATATGAGTCTGTTACAAGAGTAGTTCCCATCGAAAGAAGTAATCCTGCATTAAGAATTGTACTTCAGGGTATGGTTTATTCACTGCAGGAGGTTGAGGTAAATGATGGCGGCGAAGATCCTGCCTACAGGATAATGAGAAAAGTTATCCGAAAAGCACCGCTTTATGCTCAGATGGTAAAATCATTTAATGCAGAAGTTTATATTAGAGGAAGTTTGACTATCCGAAAAATTTCAGCAATGGTAAAATGGATGGCACGTGACGATTTAAAAGAATCTGATATCAAAGAAGGGGATACATTTTTGGAAGAATCAGTGAATGAAATTGACTTTGCAGCTCCCAATCTTACCCGCCAGCGTGTTAAATCTATTCATAGTACTTTTCCAGGAGGAAATGAAGGCCGCTCCTCAGGTGCTATGGGTTTTATTTCAGGTAATATTTATAAACCGGATGCTTTTGGTAATGCATGGTCGCCCTTGGCTCCGGGCGCATTTAAGTTTTACAGATTTCAATATGAAGGTGTCAGTACCATAGGGGAGGTGAATGTTGACAGAATTAAAGTGATTCCAAAAGGTGACGGGCCACAATATCTCAGAGGATATTTGTATGTAATAGAAGGTTTGTGGTGTATTTATGCAGTTGATGTCAGTATTGATGAACAACTTGGATTAACACTGCAGCTTCATCAATTATTCGGAGAAGTGCGTGAAGGTGCGTGGCTACCTGTAACCAACCGTTTGAAAATGGATATGGATTTAATGGGCAACCAGGGCGGTTTTCTTTATAACACTTCTATCAGATATAACAATCTGGTTGTGAATCCTCCATATTTAAAGCCTTCGGTCCCCAAAAAGGGAGCCAGTGATGGCTTTTCAGCAAAAAGGAAACAACACAGAAGCGAAAAACTGAATGAAAAAGCCAAAGAGCTTATGGCAATTGAGCTCCCAACTACCAGTGAAGCGAATAAACTGGCAAAGATTATCAGCAAAAATGCTGAATTAAAGCTTAAGGATTCATTGAGAAGAAACCATGAATATGTAGAGGCATATAAAGCAGTTTTTGACAGTAATGCCAGAAAATACGATTCCATCTATTGGAACAGGGTCAGGCCTATTCCTTTGGCGCTGAACGAACTTTCCAGTGTAAAGTCATTTGATTCCATTCAGAATATCAGAAATCTGGCGTTGAATGATACCACGAATCCTGAAAAGTCAAAGAAAGGCAGATTTTATTCAAAACTGATTTTTGGTGGCAGGCATGACATTGATACTTCATGCTTTTTTCAAACAGATGGTTTAATCAATCTGATGGGTGTGAGTTTTAATACTGTTGACGGTTTTGTTTATAAAACAGGTTTGCGATATGAAGATAAGCTGAAAGGGGGCAAGACTTTATCTTTAGGATTTAAACCCGGATATGCATTCAGCCGTAAGGCTTTTATCTGGGATGCTGTTGTGGCTGTCAAGAGTGACGGAAGACATAAAAATGCATTTGCCCTGCATGCCGGGTCAGGAAGTTTCGATTACAATATTGATAAAGGCGCAGCATTAATTGAAAATACATTGGCATCATTATTTTTCAGGCGAAACCTGAAACGACTTTATAACAAAGATTATATCGAATTGAATCATGAGATTTTACTCGCAAAGGGGCTAAATCTGAAATCCGGAGCCTACATTTCGGATAATACGCTGCTCAGGAATTATAGTGATTTTTCTTTTTTCTTCAATAAAAGCAGGGATTATATGCCTAATATACCTGAGAATATGAATTTCAGAATGCAGGCACATCAGGATCTGATGATAAATTTCCAGCTTTCTTACAAGCCAATTCCCTATTATACAATTCAAAACGGAATAAAAATTCCCCGCAAAGGGATGAACCAAACTCCTGAATTTTCTTTGGGTTACAGAAAAGCCATTCCGGCCAAAGGATTTGATTCAGACTTTGATTTGCTTACAATGGGTATTGCACAAAAGTATGCTACTGGGAAACAATCTAATATTGAGTATCTGTTTGAAGCTGGTTACTTTATTAGCAACAAGGTAGTTTATTTTGATGATTTCAGGCATTTTGCATTACAACCTTTGGTTATTGGGGTGAGAGATTTTTTTCCTGTACTGCAAATGGGCGATTATTACCGTTATAGCACCGATACTTATTTTGCTGAAGCCCACTTTATTTACCGGACCCCATTCTTTTTACTTACCCGTTTGCCTTTAATCCGTAACCGGATGTGGACGGAGAATTTTACGCTTAATTACATTTATGTGCCTGAATACAAAAATTGTGTTGAATTAGGCTATGGTGTTGGAAATTCATTTTATAGTATCGGCGTTTTTGCCGGATTTGAAAGAGGTAAATATCGCATTGCAGGGCTTAGAATATCCCTGTCAATGTTTGGGAAGCAGGAAGTTACGATTGGGATGTAGCTTGTGATTCAGGTGTTTCATTTTATCATCCTGTGAGCGTTTATGATAAAATCGGGCTTATTTTAAAAAGCACTAATTTTGTTTTCTTTTCCAGTTTTTGATGACCTAAATTATATTTTATGGAAGTTCAGCCCAACAACCCATTACATGGTAAATCTCTTGAAACTATATTAAACGAGCTTGTTGCATTTTATGGATGGGAACAACTGGGGTATAATATTCAAATTCGTTGTTTTAATGAGAATCCGAGCATTCAATCAAGCCTTAAGTTCTTGCGAAAAACGCCCTGGGCCAGAAAGCAGGTAGAGGATTTGTACATCAGGGTTTTGGCTTCAAAGAAATGAAACGAAAAAAAGCTTTGGTGATTGGAGGAGGGCCTTCGGGACTAATGGCAGCCTGGATGCTTGCCGATAAGTTTGAAGTATATCTTTTCGATAAAGAAAAAATGCCTGGTCAGAAATTTCTGCTTGCAGGAAAAGGAGGGTTTAACCTGACCAATAAAAAAACCGGAAAAGAATTATCTGCCAGATATTCTCCTGCCGGCTACCTTGATGAACCTTTGAACGCATTTGACAGTAAGGCGTTCAGGCAATGGCTGTTAGATCTTGGCATCCCAACATTTGAAGGAAGCAGTGGCAGGGTTTTTCCTGAAAAAGGGATAAAACCCGCACAGGTTCTTGCAAAAATTACTTCTTCTCTCAAAACGAAGGGTGTGTTCTTTTTAATGAAACACCGATTGATATCATTCAATCAACAAATGGATTTTGTTTTTGAATCTTCTGGTGCTGAAATAACATGGAAGGCTGATGTTGCTATTTTGGCTTTAGGTGGTGCCTCATGGCCATCCACCGGCTCAGACGGAAAATGGCTTGATCTGATGCAAAAGCAAGGCGTAAATACAATTCCGTTTCAGCCATCAAACTGCGGGCTAAATATTGCATGGCCTGACACAGTAACGCAATTTCATACGGGAAAGCCGTTAAAAAACATCGCAATAAGCGCAAATAATGCTGTTAGCAGGGGAGAGGCGCTAATAACTGAATATGGTCTTGAAGGGAATGCTGTTTATCCGCTGATTCCTGAAATCAGAAAAACATTGTCACAAGGTTTGTTGTCCCATATTTGTATTGACTTTAAGCCAGCCAATACAAAGGCGCAATTGGCCTTGAAATTTGCTGGCAAAGATGCCCGTCGGTTTAATTATGGCGATGTTTTAAAGCTCGATACAGCCGCCATGGCACTCATCAAGGCTTATACAAGCCGCGAAGCTTATATGCAACCTTTTGATTTTATCAGCGAAATAAAATCATTGAAAATTTTAGTGCATTCACTCCGGCCTGTTGAAGAAGCTATTTCGTCAGTTGGAGGTGTGCCATTAAATGAAATGAATCCTGATTTCTCACTTAAGAAATTTCCCCGAATATTTGCCATTGGCGAAATGCTTGACTGGGATGCGCCAACAGGTGGATTCTTACTGCAGGCTTGCTTTTCAATGGCATATTATGCCGGGCAAAAGATTTTGGAAAATCTGGGGGAAACGAGCTGATAAAAGACTGAGATTTTAATATTAAAAAAAAGAGGCGCCAAGCGCCTCTTTAAATAGATGTGGTCCGGCTGATTATAAATGAGCATCAGCTGCATTTTTGATATGAACAGCTTTGGCATCTTCCATGATGATGTCATAAGCATAGCCGGCTCCAAAATCTTTGTCAAGATTGATGACTCCCTCAAAAGTTACTACACTGCCTTCTTCAACTGTATCAAGGGTTGTAACCGTCAGGTCGAAATTTCCTTCAAACTCTGAACCATCCTGGATGTGAGCCCAGTTCTTTTTCATAATATTCTGGTTTGATTTTACAACAACTCCGCTGATTTTTACAGTTTTACCGGCATACAAAGCCTTATTTTTAAAAAGAGTTGCAAGGTTAATTCCTCCTTCAGCTGTTTCAACCGTAATGCCACCCATTTTTTGGGCTGGTACTTTGCCCGATGGCCTTAATTCTGCTTTAACGGGTGTTTCACTGGGGTCATTCACAAAAAAGATGGAAGAAAACGTGCGGTTTAATTCTTTACTCTTAAAGTCAGTCATTTCCATAGCATCGGTATAGTAAAGAATGTCTCCTGATTTTGCTTCGCGCTTTGCTACTGCTATCCAGAATTTTTCATCATTCTCCATCACCTGAAGATAACTGTAATTAGATGTTTGAATAACATCAACTACACTAACAGCATGAGTTCCGGGAGGTAAGTCTTCTGCAATAGCATTGTTTTTGCCCCGGTTACAGGCAGATATACTAAATACAAGTACTGATAACAGTAAAAAAGCCTTCAGGCTCGTCACAATATTTTTCATTTCAGAGAAAATTGTAGTTATTAATTGTTTTACCCGTCAAAGGTATTCATTTATCCTGATAGATAGATGGGTTTCATTGATGTGGCTTTACATTTTATTAACACTGTTTATTTTAAAGTGTTAAATTCAACCTGAATCATTCCAGAACAATGATTTTACTTGTCTGGATGAAGTGTTTGTTTTCAATTTTCACCAGGTAAATTCCCTGAGCTGGCCAGTTATGGCCAAATAATTTCTGAACAGGCCATTCATGAGCTCCTTTTGATAAAACTCCGGTGTTGAATTGTGAAATATTAATGCCATTCGGGTTAATTATTGAGAAACTATATTCATCAGTATTTTCGCAAATCAGCCTGGCAAAGCTCTCCTTTGTAACAGGGTTAGGTGAAATCGAAAAGTTGTTTCGTGTTTGCGGGTTTAGCGTGTTACCTATAATGAATTCAAAATTAAGGTAGTGATTATCAGCGTTTATAGTGGTGTCGGAGAGTACTGGTTCTGAACCGGATAATGTAGCGGTACCTTCATAAAATCCATAAGGAACATTTGCAAATATGAGCGAATCACCAGAAATTGTGCCGGTGTAATTTCCTTCGGGCCCATTTACAATAATTTCGACATCATAAACCGGATTGTTATATTGATCAACGGCTTTACAAATCAGGTCTGCACGGTTAACATTCAGTTCAAAGTTAATATCAGTAGTGGTTTCACCAGTCGTAACGGTAACATTTTCAATTGTTTGGGTGTCGGTGTATGGGTGTGAAGCAGAAACATTGTAAACACCTGCTTCAATCTCATCAATTACATAAAGTCCTTCATTATCAGGATGAACTGACACTGTGCCTGCAGTTACTGTGGCAAGGGTTACATCTGCATTTTCCCCTGTAAGGGTTACCTGCCCGGAAATGCTTCCAAACTGAGGGTTCCAGATACCAAGTGTGCCGTCAAGTAAAATATTCTGGGCATAGATGTCAGAGCTGCCTGAGCGATTGTCCTCCCAACTGAGAATCCACTGGTTGTTTTGTAATTCATTGATATCAGTATGTACTTTTGAAGAGGAAACTGAGCTGATAGTTACAGTTTCTTGAGGCCAAACATAGCTGCCATCTGTTGCAATCCGCATGGCTTTTAAATGGCCGCTTATGGCATTGATATATTGTTCGTAGAATAACACCATGTCAGTTGGAGTAGACCTGGCAGCCAGAGGTAAAACATCTGTTGATGATATTGGAATAAAAATTTTGCCGCTGTTTTCCCACATCCGGGTTCCTGTTGGCGAGAACTTTTGTCCGTAAATACCTCTCAGGGTTTGCAAATCATTCATTTCGTTCCAGTAAACAAACAAGTTGTCGGAACCAGCTGGGCTGGCCAATTGCGGATAGAAATGATTGTATGAAGCATTGGATGATGCCTCAACTCCATTTACTGCATATTTGATTTCGCCGGATGAATTGACATGCTGAACCCAAACAGATGCCATTTGGTTAAAGTCGCGATCATCATGCCAGGCAATATAAAACCCGTCGTATCCGTCGTTAATCAAAGGGAGAATTTGTGTCCATGCAGAAATTCCGCCGGCGTTTGAAATAACCACCGGTGAAGCCCATACCGGACTTCCTGCATTATTGTATCGCTGAGCAAATACATGGCGGGTAGGTGCATTGGGTGGTCCGCTATCTTCAAAAAATTTCATAATAAAATCATCGTCACCGACCGGCATGAGCTGAGGCCAGCTAAAAGTGTTGGAAGAACTTAACGTGATGCCGTTTAGTCCCCACTGCCTTACGCCTTCAGGGCTGATTTTTTGCATAATAATAACATTGTCTGACATCCAGGCAAAAACAGCGTTGCCTGCCGCAGTACTGATAACTTTCGGAGCGGCATTAAAAGCTGAGTTATTGGACAATGCAATGCCATTGGCTCCCCATACAAAATCTCCATCTGGTGAAATACGATACGCATAGGTGTTGTTGTTGCCATTTCTAATGTCCTGCCAGGTCATTATACAGTGATTATGAACGTCAGCTGTCATATCCCAGTCTGTTAACCATGTCATTGAAGGGTTATTGCTTATCAGAATTCCATTATTCGTCCATAATTCATTTCCTTGGCTGTCAAGCCTTTGAAGTCTGATGCTGTAGTTGCCCGATTCATTAGAGAAATATCCGATATATGTATCGCCATTCGGACAAGTGGCAATTTTAGGGATTGCCTGTTCGCCCGCTATTGTGCAAATGGCATTGTTGATGGCAGCATTGTTACTCCACTGGGCAAAAGTGTTGACTATACCAATTGTCAACAACACAAATAAGGTAAAGAGTCTTTTCATTTTGTTACAAATTTGTTGGAGAATAGTGTAAAAAGCCTGTTTCCCGGCTTGAAAAGCAAGAAAATGCAATCAATTGAGTTGGGAAGAGTGATGTTCGCAATGGTAGTTGTTGATAACCGAAAACATGGTACAAGATACGCAATTTAGAATTATAGTGTTGTTATGTATATAGCTTTTTAACTATTTTTTTTAATCAGGCCTGCATTTTGTTCTATGGTAAAATGTATCGGATTCAAAAGTGCCTGTCGCTGATTATTTCGCTATATTCGCACTTTCAAGTTGAGAGAAGAATGAATTTTTCAGGCAAAACTTTTTGGATAACGGGAGCCGCATCGGGCATGGGAAAAGCGCTGGCACTTGCTTTGGCCGGTGATGCTTCAGCCCTTATCATTTCTGACAGGGATAAAACAGGCCTCGATAAAACAGCATTTGAAGTAAGCCAACTGGGTACCAATGTCAGGGCTGTTGTACTTGATATGGCTGATATGAATGCCATTGCAAATACAGCCAGAGATATTTTGTCGGAAGGGATAAAGATAGATGGTTTATACCAGTTTGCCGGCATAAGTCAGCGTTCGCTGGTTGCTGAAACTTCACTTGACATTGATCGTAAAATTATGGAAATCAATTTTTTTGGAGTAGTGGCACTTACAAAAGCACTGCTGCCTTCAATGATTGAAAATGGAGGTGGGCAGCTGGCAGTTACTTCAAGCCTGGTGGGTAAGTTCGGATTTCCTTATCGCTCAGCTTATTCAGCCTCAAAACATGCCCTTCATGGTTTTTTTGAGAGCTTATTGGCTGAAAATAGTAAACATAACATTAAAGTCAGCATTCTGATTCCTGGAAGGATTCAAACCAATATTTCAAAATTTGCACTGGATAGTCATGGCAATGAATATGGTAAAATGGATCCTGGGCAGGCCAATGGTATTACGGCTGAAAAAGCGGCACGGCAGATTAAACGTGGTTTGCAAAGAAACCGGAAAGAGGTGAAAGTTGGAGGAAATGAATTATTGATGCTGCAAATCCGCCGATTTTTCCCTTCGGTTTATTACAAACTGGCCACGAAAATAAAGCCAGTATAAATGGGAGTGTTACTCTTCGCAATTAACTGATTTAAGTATATAATTTTAAGGACTCAATGGCAAAACAAATCAACGGCATTCAGCAATTAGGAGTTGGCGTTACGGATATAAAGGAAGCATTCAGCTGGTATCGAAAATATTTCGGAATGGATATCAAGATGTTTGAGGAAGCTGCGATGGCCGAGTTAATGTTGCCTCATACCAATGGTCAACCGCAGGAAAGACATGCTATTTTGGCATTAAACCTGCAAGGTGGTGGCGGTTTTGAAATATGGCAACACACCGGTAAAAAACCGGAAAAACCTTTGTTTGATGCACAATTGGGCGATTTGGGTATTTTTATCGGGAAACTCAAGTCTTCAGATATTGAACAAACCTATGCCCGGTTTAAAGCCTGGGGACTGCAAATATTAACCAAAATTGTATCCGATCCATCTGGTAATAAACATTTTTATCTCAAGGATTTATACGATAATATTTGGGAGATAGTATACGATTCCTTTGTTTTTAAAAAGCAAAAATCTGTAAATGGAGGCATTTTTGGTGCAGTTGTTGGCGTTCGCGATATGAATGAGAGTATTGGCATTTATCGCGAAATTTTAGGTTACGATGTTGTTGTTTATGATCAGTCGGGGCAGTTTGGCGATATGAAAGGGCTGCCAGGAGGAGAAGCCACATACCGCAGAGTTTTGCTCAAGCATTCTGCGCATCGCAACGGAGCATTTAGCC
Organism: Lentimicrobiaceae bacterium; assembly: GCA_020636745.1. NCBI lineage: Bacteria > Pseudomonadati > Bacteroidota > Bacteroidia > Bacteroidales > Lentimicrobiaceae > Lentimicrobiaceae bacterium. Next base: position 57,923 of record JACJXH010000009.1, read on the forward strand.
CTATGCTCGGGCCTACTTGTATTGAATTGGTGCAGTCACTTGAACGAAATCCCAGAGATATTTTTGAAGGCCGGTTATGGGGTGACCCTGGATTTATTCATTTATGTTTTGATATCGATGGCATGGATGATTTGCGTGAAGAAGTGAAAACTAAAGGGTTTCCTTTTACGGTAGATAGTGCCCTGGATATGGATACTTTTGATATGGGCGAAGCTGCGGGCAGCTTTTCTTATATTCAGGCGCCTGAAGGTACATTGATTGAATTTGTTGAAACGCACAAAATACCTCTGGTGAAGAAACTGGGTTGGTTTCTTGATTTAACCAAAAGGAAACGGGGCCCGCTTCCCAGGTGGATGTTTAGTCTGTTTGGCGTAATGCGGGTTAAAGAATAAATCTCTTTGTTTAGCTGCACTTTTGTTTGAGGTTGCAGCTTTTTTGTATTCCGGCATTCGTTATTTGATTAATCCCAGCGCAACCAGCACAAAGGCCGGCCCATTAATGATGGCATGTATAAATAGCCCCACATAGGTGTTTTTTGTCTTGTAAACGGCATATGGAAGTATGGTCAGTATGGGGATTAAGATGAGCATCAGCTGAAAGCCGAAACATACATGAAATAACATCCATAAAGCTGCATTTACAATCCAGGCGCGATTCTGAAAGGCCATTTCCTGACGGGGAAGTATGTATCCTCGCCATAGCAATTCTTCCCCAAACATATTGAAGAAAAACATAAATAACCAGGGGAAAAACAATAGTTTTTCACGCCCTTCAAATGGCTCAAATCTCATAAAATCAGGAGCCGATTCAAGTAATGGAATGTTATAGTTACTATGAAGCCATTTTGAAATCCCCATGATTAATCCTGTTAAAAGCATGACGGCAAGACTTGAGATAATGGCATATTTCCAATCCAGATTACTCATTTTTTTGAGCCTCAATCTGCTTTTTAATTCGCGCACACTTGTGAACCCCTCGTTGTAACCCATGATAACGGCTGTGATAAACAAAGGTATAAACATCATGGAACCTGCTATAAACCAGCTTAATGCAGGGTGAATACCTGATTTAACAGTTAGATAAGGGATGAGATAATGTGTGAGTAGAAAAAATATAATTGCCGGAATTGCAAATAATGTGACTGACCCTAAAAGGCGTAAAGGCTTTATCATTATAAATGGTTATTTTAATGATTTTAAAATTGACATGTGCAGTGTTGTTTCAAGCTTCAAATGTAGTGAATTGTAATATGTAAACCTACTCTGCAATAATTACCTGATTTCTGAAATGCAAGGCAGGGCGTTTTTATTCTTACATGGACTAAGTATGTTCGTGTGTTTTCTGTTTTGTATTTATTATTCTTAGCTTTCTCAGTGCTTTGATTTGCGGTTTTAAACCTGCAATTGACAGCCGTGATATAAGCCCTTTTATATTGTTGTGTTCTTGTTAAATTTGTGGCTCAACATTCAATGAGAATCCGATTGATTAAAATAAGATGATATGTCGCTAAAACTCACCAAGCCGGAACGGTTTAAAGCAGTTATACAATGGTTTGAGCAAAATATGCCGGTGGCTGAAACTGAACTTCATTATCGCACTCCGTATGAATTGATTGTGGCTGTTATCTTATCCGCTCAGTGTACCGATAAAAGAGTGAATATGATTACTCCACCTTTTTTCGAGCGATTTCCTGATGCTGCAACTTTAGCAGAAAGTAATCAGGAAGAGGTATTTGATATGATAAAAAGTTGCTCATATCCCAACAACAAAGCCAGGCACTTACTTGGTATGGCGCAAATGCTGATAAGGGAATTTCATGGAGAGGTCCCATCTGACATTGATACGCTTCAAAAATTACCCGGTGTCGGCCGCAAAACAGCCAATGTAATTGCTTCTGTCGCCTTTGATTTACCGGCTCTTGCCGTTGATACTCATGTTCACCGGGTTGCTGCAAGAATAGGACTTTCGTACAGAGCTAAAAGCCCGCTTGACACTGAAATGCAATTGGTAAAATATATTCCGGAAAGCAAACTGGCCATTGCACATCACTGGCTGATTTTGCATGGCAGGTATGTTTGTATTGCTAGAAAACCCAAATGTAACGAATGCGGACTAAAGCAGTGGTGCCGATATTTTTCAACCAATGCAAAAGAATAACGTGAATCAGAAACTAGCAGGATTTACCTGGTGAAAGACAAAAAAAATCCTTATTTGATTATACTCAAACCGGTTCTTTTGCTCAGGAATGCGCTCATCTGCTCAGTTAGTAGTTTTTTGGCTATAATTTTTTTGTTTCCGTCTAGCAAGTACATTACGGGCGAACTGTGCACGTCATATAGTTCTCTGAAATCTGCCGTCATGCTGTAAAAGCCATTTACATTCACCCAGCTCATGTTGTTGGCACGTATATATTTCTTCATGTCATTCCATGATGTGTCCATACAAACAGCATAAACTTCAAGGTTAAATTGTTGCTTGTTTTTTTCATAAAAGCTGCGCAGGAGAGGAGTTTCTTTTTTACAGTGACTGCAATCAGGATCCCAAAAATATATAAGAGTGTAATTGGCCTGGAGTTTATGAAGTGAAACAGGTTGCATAAGAGTGTCCATCAATATCATTTCGGGTGCCTGGTTGCCGATGAGGATTGGACGAAGTGTATGGGCTCTTTTAATAAGATTATCCTTTACGGTAGTATTCATCCATTTCATTTTCGGATCTGAATAATAGGTATCTACCAGGTGAACAAAAATGGTGTCATAACCCATAATCTCTGAATTTTCATATTGTATGGTCAGATACCACATCAGGTATTTAAAGGTTTCTTCGTTGTTGCCGGCCATTTTAAATAAATTGTCGATGGCCACTATCAGCGAATCAGGCGCCGGAGAGGTAAGTTTTGTTAAGTACTGTTCAACTTTGGAATGCAGAAACGGAGTTCTTACCAGCCTGTCATCAGCCAGGTTAATATTATCCCAGTAATGAGATTTATAATACCGGTAACTGTATGTTGAATCTATTCTTCCATTTGCCAGTTTCGGAGCCTGTGGTATTTCAGGTTCCTGCATGGCTTTCAGAAATGTTGATATAAAACTGCCTGAAAAAGAATTGATGATGCCATGAATGTAGCGGTTAACTTCTTCATTCAACAAGTTCATCTGATTGTTGACTATTTTGGCCGAATCGCTGTTGGGGGCATATTTTTTGCTTAACGCGTTGAAGTTCTGCTGTTGTTTTTGCTTCTCCGAGAGGAATCTGATGTAATCGAAAAATGTTTGATTTTCAGCATTTTCTTTACATGACAAGCTTAAGGGTATTGCATCTTTTTTCCCTTTTATTGTAAATACTTGTTTGCCTGAAACAATGAAATCAAAAAGTCTCGATTTGTTTTCACCAGCCAAAAAATACATACCTGTTGGAAGCGGGTCTTTTCCGGTAAACACATAGTTGTTTTTAGTACTTCTGAAAGCTGTGTCGATAACAAATTGTTTATGCCCGTTATAGCTAGCCAATAACAGAATGGTGTCATTTAGTCCATCCAGTTGAATGCTTATACGGTAACCACTTTGTGCAAAGAGTCCGGCAGAAGGGTGCAGTAAAAACAGAAAAGGCAGTAAAACAATGAGTTTGAATGATTGCTTCATTTTTATACAATATTTTGATAATGCAAACTTACCATTTTTCTTTATTCGGTGTTTATTTACCGGCCAGGTGTTGTTCAACCATAATAATGAACTGTTGATGGTTTTATACTTAACTTTGTAAATCAATATTTTATAATAATGAAATTAAAATATCTTTTACTGATTGTGTTCCTTTGGGGGAGTTTGGATAGCGGCGCTTTGGGGAATAGTCAAACTTCCGGAGCAAAGGCTGATAGGGCTTTTTATTACAATAAATATCGATCAGTGCGTGACACCATGACTGTTAATTCATGGATAAACCTCAAAAGGCTTTCTGATAATCTTGAACAGGTAGTAAAAATTGATCAGCAATTTATTGATTCGCTCCGGTATCAGCAAAAGTCTGACTCCGCTGCGCTTGCTCATGTAACCCAATTGACGCAAAAATACGATGAGCTAAATGCTAATTTTAAAATTATAAATGAGCGTTCAAAGAGAGATTTCCGCATTATTTTTTACTTAAAAATAGCAGCAGGTATTCTGGCTTTCATTATTCTGCTGGCCATTATGGTTATTTATAACAAAAAGGTGGTTGCACGCAGATATAAAGATGAAGGTGAGCATTATGAAGCGCTGGCAGAGGAAAGACAACAACAACTGGATTTGCTTGATGCTGAACTGAAAAAATTAAAAATCAGAGAAATCGGCTTCAGGGAAGAGCTGGAGAAGGGAATGCAGAATCATCAGGAACGCTTGCTTTTTTTGCAGAATAAATGTTCCACGCTTGAAGCTGAAAACCAGAAATTAAAGGCTGCATGTGAGAGCATGAACATCAACTACCAGTCAGTTTTGGATGAATCCTTAAGTGTAATTGATATTCCTGATGATATGGAGGAACTGAAGAAATTGGCAAAATCACTTATAGATGAGCGTAAAAGCCTGATCAACCTGGCCGGAAAGTTAAGAGAACAAGTGGAAACAGCTAATAGTAAATATCAGTCCATTATTCTCAGATTCAAACGATTATCCAACGAACTGCTGAGCGAATAAAACATCATCATCTTCTCTTCTTTGGACTACGCATTATAGTATGATTAGCAGGGCATCCATAAACTCCTGAATCTGAACTTTTTGCTGGTTTAATAGTGTACAGCAAGCTTATTGCAGCATATGAATACCTGTCGTTAATGCCGGTTGAGCCAATTTGTGCATCCAGTAAATCATTGCTGATAAGTCTGAGTGCTGTTTCAACTCTGGCCGTAATTTGTCGGGTAATGCTCATGTTTAATGCCATTCCAATAGGGAAAACAACAGCATTGTTGGCTTTTCCTGATTTTTCTTGCTCAGAAGTGTAACCCACAGCCAATACGAATTCGCCGTTTGAAATCCGGTAAACAACGGTACGGTTGGCGATTATCCCTAGGCCTGTTGTTATCAGAAAATTGAACCGCGATGGCGTGCCTGGCCAAAATAACTGACTAACTGAAATTTGTGACCCCATACCGAATTCAGAAAATCTGTTGTTGAACTTCATATCCTGTCCGGGGTTTGAACCTCTCATTTTTCCGGAAATGCCGCTCAAATAGAGAGATAGTGTTCTATTTATGCCTTTCTCGATTGTTATACCATAACCAAAGTCACTTTCACGGGTAAGTTTCCTTTCAGGATTAAAATCGTGAATGCTGAGGTCGCCAAAAAAAGAAACAAATCCGGCATTCAGGCCAATAGTCCACTGATTGGCCATCGGAATAGTTTGTGCATTGGCTACTGAACGATGCATTAAAAGCTGCACTAAAATGCAGGAAATAAAAATTTTTAATATCGCTTTCAAAAGCATGTCTTGTTGTTATTGCAAATGAATGGTTTGAGTACTTTCAAATATTCAGGTGCATGAAAATATCGATGATACAGCGATTTAGTGCTGAAAGTTTTTTTCTCCGGCAGTAACCGGAATGTCAAGGAAATTTTCAGAAGGGGGAACAGGACAACTGTACTTTTTGCTATAAACGCAATAAGGATTGTAGGCTTTGTTGAAATCGATCACCATAGTATCGCCTTCTGATATTTTTGCATCAACGTATCTTCCTCCGCCATAGCTTTCGTTGCCGGAAGTTTCGTCACGAAAGGGAACGAACAAATAATCTTCATAGCCGGGCTTGTTCATTAATCCGACATTTCTGTAAATAGTAAGATTTAATTCCCTGCCATTTACAATAAAATAAGCTTTCCCGTAAACAAGATATAAGGGGAGGCGCTCAGTTGTTGTTTTCATTTTGATGGTGTCAGGGTGTGCATTACGCTCAATTCTGGCATTTATTTTCCATGATTGCGAGATGTCAAAATAAGCTAATTTCTTGAAATGTTTTTTGTATTCCGCATCAAGCGGTGAGTTGTCGGCCTGTGCAAATTCAAGGTCTTTCTCCCTGCGCTCTTTCTTGATCTTTTTTATGTATTCTTTTTCATTGTTGGCTGCCTGGGCCTGCACCAAAACCGGTATTCCCAGTGTCATCACCGTTAGTATAAGTATAAATCCCGAAAATTTGCTCATAGTCATTGGTTTTGGTAAAGTGCAAAGGTATCAGAAATCAAAACAAGATAGACTGAACAGTTTGTACAAATCATTGTTAAAAAGGGCAAATGCAAAGCCATGAATATTTCAGATATCAGACAGGACTATAAAAAGCATAATCTTGCATTGGATGATACAGGAGACGATCCGTTTCTTTTTTTTGAAAAATGGTTACATGAGGCCCTGAGTTCCAAAGTACAGGAACCCACGGCTATGGCGCTTTCTACTGTTTCAGACGAAGGGAAGCCATCAAGCAGAATTGTATTGCTTAAGGGCCTGGAGGAAAAGAGATTTATATTTTTCTCAAATTACGAAAGCACAAAAGGGCTGCATCTTAAAGCGAAGCCATTTGCATCATTGTTGTTTTTCTGGCCTGAGATGGAACGGCAGGTTAGAATTGAGGGTTCGGTTGTGCGAATTTCTAATGAGGCTTCAGATATTTATTTTAATTCGAGGCCTCTTGAAAGCAGAGTAGGAGCGATGGTATCACCACAAAGTAAAGTGATAAGCGGAAGGGCTGAACTTGAAGAGAAATTTTTTAACAAACTTTCAGGTTTTCGGAATGAGGCTCCAAAACGTCCTGAAAACTGGGGCGGTTATGCTTTGTCGGCTCAATCTGTAGAGTTTTGGCAAGGCAGATCTAACCGCCTTCACGATCGGGTGCGTTTCAGATTGGCTGGGCAAAGCTGGATAAAAGAAATACTTGCTCCCTGAAAAACAGTTAGTTCATTTATGCTTTTTCTGCTTCGGCCAGTGAGATTAATTGCTGAACCAACTCCTCAATTTGCTCAGAGGTGTAATTTTTATCGCGAGCTAACTCTCCCAGAGTGCCCCAGGCTGGTTCACCGCAAATGATGCACTGAAGTTTTTTGCCCGAAAGAAAAGCAATGGAAAACGGATAGTGTTTGATCAGTTCTTCCACTTCAATTTCACTGGAAATAAGAGGTTTCATGTTTATGAAGCAGGTTGATGCTCTTTACGAAGCAAATCATTTACAGTTTTAACAGGATTAAAAGTAATAATCGGCACCTCAACAAAAACAGTAATCCAGTCAGCCATAGCTCCATTCCATAATCCGGGGAGCTCTTGTGCTTTCAGTTCGCGTCCGTCTTTTGATTTGTTGGAAATAAAACCGGTTAATGCATCCACAAATTCGGGCAAATCAAATTGATTACCTTTGAAATCGCGCAGATAACAAACCAGGTCAACAGGGTTGAAGTGGCTTGATTTGCTGAAGATATCCTTTTGAGCCGGGTTGTCAAGATCTATTTGAGATGACTCCACTATTTGCAATGAAATTTCACTTTCTGCATTTTTCGTCCAGAAAGGACCTCCGCCGGGTTCACCTTCATTCTTCACCATTCCACAGATTCTTATCGGACGGTTAAGTTTGGTGTAAAGGAAGTCAATTTTTTCAATCTGGCTCATTTCGTCAAAGTCAGGGCCTGGCTGAATGTATAGTTTGTCTTTTGCGAAATTGGTAATCTTTTTAACCTCTGTTTCGGTCAAACTGCCATCTTCAAGCATTTCAAGGTAATCGAATATTTTATCTCTTAACTCAATAAGATATCCGCCAATAACGCGTTTGTACCTGAATGTCTGGTCTTTAAGCCTGTCGGGAACAATATTGTCAATGTTCTTGATAAAAATGACTTCACCTTTTCTGTCGTTCAGGTTTTCAATGAGAGCGCCATGCCCTCCCGGCCGAAAAACGATGCTGTCGTCACTGTTCCGGAAAGGTTTGTTTTTTAAATCAACCGCAATTGTGTCAGTTGAAGATTTCTGGATGGAAAAAGTGAGTTCGTAGGTTACATCAAATAACTCTTCGTATTTGTCTTTTATGTTGTTGATTTCATCAATAAAGCGGTCGGCATGTTCAGGAGAAATGGTGAAATGAACTGCAACCCTGCCGTCGCTGTTCTGACCATAATTTGCTCCTTCCACAAGATGTTCTTCCATGGCCATGCGGGCGCCATCGGAATAATTGTGAAATTTCAACATGGCCTTGGGTAAAGCTGCATAACCCAGCCCTTTGTCTTCAAGCAGGAAGTCAATAATGCTGTTATAGTCTGTGTCTATCAGGCAATTTTCAATATCCAGGCCATGGGTCTGCATGATTTGCTTAAGATCTTCAAAAAAAGCAAAATTGTGAATATTTGTAAAAAAATGATAGGCTGAATTGAAGCTTTTATCAGCCATAAGGGCTTCTGCATCAGAGCGATTCTTGTAGTTTTCGCGAAATTCAAATAAATGTTTAAACATTCTGCTGGCAGCTCCTGAGGCTGGCACAAATTTCAGAATTTCATAGTCTTCTGCATTTTTATTATAGAATGTAATCAGCTTATCTGTTTCCTGTTCCGAAAATGTTTTGATTCCATTTTCAGGAGTAGCCGGGGCTACCAGTTCTACAAATGGAAAACCTCTTTTAAAATTTTCAATTTGCTGCTCTATCGTTTTTAAATCAATCCCTTTTGCCTGGAATTGCTTTAGGTCGTTCTGTGTAAACATAATAAGTGAGATTATATTTTTTAAAGGTTTTTAACCTTCTGTGTCATTAGTTAAAGACATCCTGCAACAAAATTAAGCAATTGGCGCTAAAAAAACCAATTGTTCAAAGGTTTGGGGCAACAGTATCCAGGTATTCAACATGATAACAGGCGTATGTAATTGAAGTGCAATGTTATAGCTGAATTGCTGGCTTGTATATTATTGTTGATTCATGTCAATTTTCAGGCGAAAATAACCTGATAAACAGTGTATGCAATATAAAGCAGCACAAAAAACGCTCCTTCAGTCCGATCTATCCGGCGTCCTTTTCCAACAAACACAAATATAAATAGCAGCAAACTTGCCAGTATGGTTACCATGATGTCGAAGTTTGAAGCCGGATTAAATGGCAAGGGCCGGATAACAGCACTTGAGCCCAAAACAAAAAATATATTAAAAATATTTGAGCCAACAACATTGCCGATGGCGATATCGCTGTTTCGTTTAATGGCTGCAACAACACTGGTGGCCAGCTCGGGAAGTGAAGTGCCGGTTGCGACCACGGTAAGACCAATAACAGATTCGCTTAATCCAAGACTTCGTGCAATCTCAACAGCTCCCATCACCAGAAACCTGCCTCCCAGTATCAGTCCGGCAAGGCCAAGCAGCACATATATGATTGACCGGGGTACGGTAAGAACAACTTTTTCAGAATCCATTAGCGGGCCGGATTGTTTGGCCAAAATAAAAGTATATGCCATAAATATGGAGAAAAAGCTTAAAAGTACCAGCCCGTCAATTCTCGAAATCTCGTTCTGCTGATACCTGTCAATGAGTATATCATTCGCCATAAATGCTACCACCACAATAGCCAGTAAACTGAATGGAATTTCCTTCCAGACAGTATTGTTTTTAACCGTAACAGGCAATACCATTGCGGTAACTCCAAGTATGAGCAGTATGTTAAATATGTTGCTTCCCAGGATGTTTCCAATGGCAATGTCGGTTTTGCCATTGAATGAAGCAATGAGATTTACAACCAGTTCAGGCGCTGAAGTGCCTAATGCAACTACTGTTAATCCAATTACGAGGTCAGAAATATTGAGCTTGCGCGCAAGATTAGAGGCGCCGTCAACCAGCCAGTTAGAGCCGAATATGAGTAGGGTTAAACCGCCCAATAAAAGTATGTAGTTCATCAGCAGTTTTTTGTGGTTTTATAATTCCGGAATTTATTTCACCAATATTCAATCAAGATATTCAACGAATGATTGTTTTCTTTCATTGCTAGCTTAAACAATTATTCTGTCAGAAAGTTAAAAATGTGCTCCAGGTTAAAATCAGCTTCTCCGTTCAGTATAAGAGTTTCGCTGAATTCGGGCGGCAGTTGTCCGTATTTAAGATAACTGTTCCAAATGTGTTCAATATACCAGTCGGGTTCAGCTCCCCAGCGAAAATCTCTTTTTTTGCGGTGAACAAACTCTTGTTTGCCAAGCGTAATAAAGATGGTTTTTGAAAACAATTGGTTGATACCGGGATTGCTGAATGCCATTAATCCTTCCATAATCAGGGTTTTACCTGAATTAATGCCTGTTTCCATGAGTTGTTGTAATTTAGCCCAATCAATAGCTTCAGGTCTTTCCCAATCTGTGTGATGGTTAATTTTAGGTATGTTCACTTCTTCAGGGATGATTTTGTCCTGATGAATGACCATTGAATGCGCTATTGAGTTTCCCAGAATATCTGCAAGAAAAGTTTTTCCTGAACGGCTGATGCCTCCTATGCCAATGCAAAGAGGTTTTTTTAAGTGAATTTTCGGTTGCTGAAATATATTTTTTTGCATCAAAAGCCTGCCTGATAATTTGTTAAACAAACATAGCGCAATTTGGGAGAACCGGCAACAAAAAAAATATGAAAAGGCTTGTCGGAGTTAGAAAAAAAGTTTTACATTTGCACTCTCATTTGCCCAGGTGGTGAAATTGGTAGACACGCCAGCTTGAGGGGCTGGTGTCCTTAAGGATGTGCAAGTTCGAGTCTTGTCCTGGGCACAAAATCCGAAAATGATCGGTGGCAGTCGAAAGACTGCATTTTTTTGAAATATTGTTTTCGCCCGGATGGCGGAATTGGTAGACGCGCTAGTTTCAGGGACTAGTATACTTAAGTATGTGCAGGTTCGAGTCCTGTTCCGGGCACTTTAAACCCCTTATAATCACATGGTTATAAGGGGTTTTTGGTTTTAGTCAACTGTCTCTATACTACGCTAAAGATATCGGGCGCAGCTTTCATTCTTACTTTTCTAATTTATTTGTCAGATATAGGTATGCTCCAGCACTGTGATGGATAAATACATTGTCCTGATGGTCGGGGTATTTGAGGTAGTATTCTTCATCAGCAAACAAAACAATCGTGTTTCCGGTACGAACATAATTATTGGCATATTGATATTCAGGGGCTTCAAATTCAGGAAGCGATTTATTGACAAATTTACCTGCCATCTTTCCCAGATATTTCCTGTAGTTTTTTACAGCCCGACTGCTTGGTCTTTTAAGTTTTCCATAAGCGTAACTCATGGCAAGTCTTTTCGGAAAACTTTGCTTTCTGATGGTTTTTTTGGCATTTACAAACGGGTTCAAAGTATTGAAATCACGAATTGTTTGAATTGATAATGGCGTTTCAGGAACCCAGTCAGCTGAATTTACAACGTTACAGGCCCAGCCACCTGCTGTTGAGTTTTCATAATCGTATGCAAAATACAGGTTGCCAGGCTTGGGGGCAGCACTGCAATAAGTTTTAAAGCAAATGTCAGATGGCAGTTCGTTTTTTTGCTGAAGTTTTCGCAAATAAGCAGTAACCAGAAACGCAATAGCCCCGCCTTGACTATGCCCGGTTATGATGATGTTTTTATATCCCTTTTGGTAACTTGAGTCTATTTTCGACAGCATTCCTTGGGCCATAAATCCGGTGGCCATCAGCCAGCCAACATGAACTGATGCCCGTGGATTGTCTGACAGATTGTAATTGAAGGTCAGATGGTTGTTAAGTTTGAGGCTTCCTTTAGCTGGTACCATGGCTGCATAAAAGTTTTCGAGCCAGCTAACGGGGCTTGGTGTTGTTCCTCTGATACTGATGACAATGGTGTTTTTACCGTCACCCCATAAATCCCAGCGATTTTCAAGCCCTGAAACAGGAGAGCGATAGTAAAGTTTATAATTTTCAGGAATCCATTTGGTTTTTACCCACGGTGTATCGGCCACACTTGCTGCAATTTTAAGCATTTCGATGTACTCCGTTTTATCGAATCCGGGCTTAAGCCCCTGATTCTGTGCTTTTAAATTGCCGAATGAGATGGCAAGAAGCAAAACAATAGAAAAAGTGAATCTTTTGTTAAAAGTCATATGTTCAATTGGTTATGTTTGTCTTAAAAATGTTTGTAGCCGCTTTCACAAAAGGTCTCGTCCACAAAGTTCAAAATTAGTACTTAATTTTGTACCTGCTGTTATGACCTTATTTGAAATACATTTATTATTTTTAATGTAAATTGGAAATCGAAGTTGTAATCTGATGAATTGTTCCGAATGAAGAAAATGTTTATTATCCCGTTTTTGCTCCTGGCCTGGTTGCCAATTTATAGTCAGGTAAATGGGAGTTTTATATTTGATGGTCTGCAAAGGTCATACATTACTTATCTGCCACAATCATACTCGCCTGATGAATCTTACCCGCTTTTGCTGGCATTGCATGGATATACACAAACAGGGCAGGGAATGATGCAATTCAGCGGGCTGAATCAGATAGCTGATACTGCAGGGTTTATTGTCGTGTATCCCAATGGAGTAGGCAATGCCTGGAATGTTGGCTTTGCCGGAGGTTCTACAGCTGATGATGTTGGTTTTTTAAATGCACTTATTGATACTTTAAATGTGTTTTATAATATTGATTTAAAAAGGACTTATGCTGCCGGTTTTTCTAACGGAGGTTTTATGAGTTATCGTTTGGCTTGTGAATCAGCCAACCGGATGGCCGCAATTGCATCTGTGGCCGGGACGATGACTGAAAATGCTTTTACTACCTGCACTCCGCAAAGAGCGGTGCCTGTTCTGCATATTCATGGCACCAACGACATTGTAATTGCATACAATGGTGGATTTGGCAATAAGTCGGTTGAGCAGGTGTTAAGCTTGTGGACTGATTTTAATATTTGCCCTGAAACACCGGTAGTTGAAGATTTACCTGATTTAGTAGCAGAAGGCTCAACAGTTCAGCGATTTACATGGGGACCTTGCAGCAACTCAACAGAAGTTGCGCTATTGAAAGTGATCAATGGCGGCCATACCTGGCCGGGTTCGGTTGGAACCACAGGAATTGGAAATACAAACAGAGATATCAGCGCCAGCGGCGAGATATGGAAATTTGTCAGTCGCTTTTCATTGGATGAAAATACAGGTGTAAGTGAGGTGGGCACAACTGATTTAATGATTTATCCCAATCCTCTGGCAGATGGCATGTTGCACATTATTTGGCCCGCGCATCATGAACAGGCGTCGGTTTTTATCTATTCCAGCAATGGTTCTGTTGTTTATCACGAAAAAATGAGCCCGGATAAAGGAGATTTGCATATTGAAACAGCTTCATTTTCTCCCGGTTTATATATTGCCCGTGTAGCGGGAGGTAAGTTTAACCGGGTTTCAAAATTTGTAGTACGCTGATTTGAACCGACAGAAAGATTTCTGTGTCAGCCATGGTAAAATTAGCTTTAATTTCTTCTCAATAAGTTGAATAGGAAGGTGTCAGATTATTCAGCAAGGCTATTGATCATTACTTCGTCCATAAACAGCCACGCTTTGTTACCACTTCCGGGTTGATCGTCAGGGCATATTCCGCGGTTTTTTGCTGTAATTTTAATATACCTGGCTGTTGAATTTATTTGAACCATCGTGTAATCGACAGTAATAGGTTCACGCATTGTTAATAATTCAGGTCTCATACCGTTGGCTGGCTCATAAGTTATGCCATCGGTTGATAGTTCAATTTCAACGCCGGTTGGCAAGAAAATCCAGTTAGATGGATTATGCAGGAACCCAATATTTATATTCTTGATTTCCAATTGTTGGCCAAGGTCAATGATGAATTCTGCATTGTTTCCCAAAAATCCCAACCAATCTGATTTTAGTGAACGGGGGTGTGCTCTGAGCCCGTCAGTTAAAGTGAAAGGACCCGAAGCTGCATATTTGTAATTATATTGGGTGTTCATAACCGGAGTTTTACCAAATCCGTCATGCACATAAATAATTCGCTCAGTTTCATTGCCAACTGGCTTTTTATTGAATTTTAAGAAGGCTTTTACTACTGAAGTCTTATTGACTAAAAATGGTTTTTTGTATTTTTTGAAGGAAGTGTTACCGATACTATAAAAAATCTGCCCTGATTTGTTGCTGCACTCCAGAAGAACTTTTGTCTGGTTTGTTTCAGGGTCAATTGCGGTACTGATTAAAATATCATTTGAACTTTTGCTAAAATTGACCTGCATTTTCTCAAGTCGCTCAAAATGCTTGTTCATTTTAGATGAGAAATTATCCCAGTTGCGGTTTGAACGGGCTGACCAGTTTACTTCGGCCAGAGCTAAAGCTCTCGGAAAGGCCATATATTCAACCTGAGAGCTGTTAAGCATATATTCGGTCCATACATTGCCTTGTGAACCAATAATATACTTGCTTTCTTCAGACGTTAATTCGCCCGGAACGGGCTCAAAACTGTAAACATTTTGCAAGGTGTTAAATCCTCCTATGGCCAGCGGTTCGGTAGCAGGATTTCCTTGGTAATGGTCAAAATAGCAATGAGATCCCGGTGTCATAATCACGTCATGTTTCAGTTTGGCTGCTGCAATTCCGCCATCGGTTCCGCGCCACGACATAACAGTAGCTCCGGGAGCCAGGCCTCCTTCAAGTATTTCATCCCAACCGATGATTTGCCGGCCATTGCTGTTCAGAAATTTTTCAATTCTGGTGATGAAGTAATTTTGCAGTTCATGAGCATTTTTCAGATGTTCATCCTGCATTCTTTTTTGGCATAAAGAGCATGATTCCCAGCGGGTTTTAGGTGCTTCATCGCCCCCAATGTGTATGTACTTTGAAGGGAAAATATTCATCACTTCGTTTAATACATCTTCCAGGAAAAGAAAAGTCTCCTCTTTTCCAGCACAAAAAATATCATCTGTAACCCCCCATTTTGTATAAACCTCAAATGGTCCGCCGGTGCATGATAGCTGAGGGTAAGCGGCCAGGGCAGCCATGGCATGTCCGGGCATTTCAATCTCAGGAATAACGTTTACGTAGCGTCTGGCAGCGTAAGCTACAATTTCTCTGGCTTCTGCCTGTGTATAAAAACCTCCGTAGGCTTGGTTGTCATCGCTAACGTTGCGGCCAATTGGTGAACTTTTACGCCATGCTCCGATTTCAGTGAGTAACGGATATTTTTTTGTTTCAAGCCTCCATCCCTGATCTTCAGTAAGGTGCCAGTGAAAATTATTGATTTTATAGGCAGCCAGCAGATCTATATACTTTTTAATAAACTCAACCGGAAATAAATGACGGCCAACATCCAGGTGCATTCCCCTGTATTGAAACCTTGGATAATCAAGAATTGTACAAACGGGAACTTCCCACTTTTTGACGGTGTTTTGAGTACTTATGGTCTCTATTTCGGGTGGCAATAACTGTATTAGTGTCTGGATACCATAAAAAATCCCTTTTCCTGTATTGGCTCTTACAGTAATCAATTTTTTATTAACAGTTAACAGGTAACCTTCTTCTCCTACTTTGTCAGTATTATTCAAATCAAGTAAAATTACGTTGCCTGACGCG
Source organism: Lentimicrobiaceae bacterium (assembly GCA_020636745.1). Lineage (NCBI taxonomy): Bacteria > Pseudomonadati > Bacteroidota > Bacteroidia > Bacteroidales > Lentimicrobiaceae > Lentimicrobiaceae bacterium. The sequence continues at coordinate 73,456 of JACJXH010000009.1, forward strand.
GAATTTACCGAAGGATTATTCTTCACCGAAACCTTTGTGATGAGTAGTCTTTCGTTCAGATAATCAGCAAGTTTCGACAATTCCTTTGACGATGAACTCATTTGTATGGTTGTTTCACCGTTAAGTATAAAATGACCCTTGCCTGATACATAACTGACGGGTTCAGGTATGATTGAATGAATGTTTTTTTGACTATAAGTGGTTGATGTAATCATAAGTAACACAAAAATGAGATATCCGGTAATTGTTGCTTTTTGAGAAGTCATAATTCCTGATTGTTTGGGTGAAATGATTCTTGGGGAATGGAATGCCTGCTTGCAATTGTTCGAATAATTTCTTGCATTTCAGCATGATGCGCACTCATTTGACTTAAAAGCCTGAACTGAACTCTTGCTCTTACCAGATTATGCTCAGGGTGATGAATTTGATAGTAGGTATCTCCGTTCAAATAGTCAGTGAAAAACCTTAACCCTATAATATAGGTCATAAGTAACGCAGAATCAGTGAAATTCTCAATTTCATCGTGGCAAAGTATTGAGGCGGTTGATTTTATATATCCTTCCGAAAAGGCTTTGAATAAGCTGATATCAAAGTGAACCTTTTCTATTTCAGGCTCATCCTCATTGGCCCTGTTGGTTAATGTGCGGATAGCATCACCGAAATCATATAATGCCGAGCCGGGCATTACAGTATCAAGGTCAATTACACCAATGGCCTCCAGCTTTTCAGAGAAAACGACGTTGGTGAGCTTTGTATCGTTATGGGTAATTCTGATGGGAATTTTTCCGGTAGCTAAAAGGTGCGGGATTTTCACCATCTTTGAATGCCATGATTCAATGAATTCAATCTCAGACTGCACTGCAGCGGCTCTTTTGGCCAGGTTGTTTTCCAAAGCCTGCTGAAATTGTTTGAACCGGTATTCAAGTGAATGAAAATCAGGAATGATCACATTTAATTCTTTAGGATTTAATGCTGATACTCCTCTTAGAAACATTCCAAAGGCCTGCCCTCCTTCGTAAGCTGTTTTGCTGTTGACAGTAACATGCTTGTTGTCAATTCCTTTGATGAACGTTATCAAGCGCCAATGACTCTGGTTTTCATCCGTGTAAAACAGTTGTCCGCTTCTTGTTTCAATAATCAGGGGAACTTCAATTTTTGTTGCAGAGTTCAGGTTAAAGTTATTGATTGTATCCGTAACAAGTTGGAAGTTAGACATTAAGTCTTTGATATTGTGAAAAATGGCTCCGTTTAATTTCTGCAATATATAAACGGAGCCAGTCGTGGCACTTATTTTGAATGTATGGTTTATATGGCCTGCGTGAATTTGCTCAGCAGAGTAATTTGATTCCGGGATGTTGAAAATTAACTGAAGCCTGGAAAGAAGTAAATCCATAAAAAAATCGAGATTTTATACATTCCAGAGATTAGGAGGGTAAACTCCGGCTGAAATTAATTCGTTTAATTTGTTGATTACCATAGGTTTGTCTTCGCGATAAGTGATGCCAAACCATTGCCCGGAGTTTGAAAGGAGTTTTACTTTTGCCTTCCCGTTTTTAATGAGTGTATCCACTACCGATGGGATGTAAAACTCTGATTTCAAATTGTGCTGGTTTTCTCTAATAAAATCGATAAACTGGCTTTCAAGATGACCGAAGAAATCAGGCGTAAAACCCCAAAAATTCATTGAAACCGGTGTTGAGCCCGGCAATTCAATCTCACGATCTTCAGCGTTTTTGTAAACAATGACATTGTTAACAGATTGAATGTGAGTTCTTTCAGTGACTGATTGAAGCCAGTTGTTTTCATCAGTTACGCATTCGCCCCGCGACACAAATCCAAAATCCGAAAGTGTATTTTGCAGTTCATAAGCTACCATCGCATACTGAGTGTCGGCGGGAGATGGGTTTTCTGAAAAATAGTGCGCTAAAGTACTGAAGGCTTCACGGCCATAGAAATCATCAGCATTGATCACAACAAACGGCTCTTTAACTTTTTCAGCAGCCATTAGAACTGCATGTCCGGTTCCCCATGGTTTTTGTCTGCCCTCGGGTTGAGTGAAGCCGGCAGGTAGTTTGTCTGTTTCCTGAAACACCCAGTCAACTTCAATGTGTTTTTGTAACCTGTTGATAAATATTTCTTTAAAATCGTGCTCAATATCTTTTCGGATAATGAAGACCACTTTTCCGAATCCAGCCTGAATTGCATCATAAACAGAATAGTCAAGAATTGTTTCTCCTGACGGACCAATAGGATCAACCTGCTTCAGGCCTCCGTAGCGACTGCCCATGCCGGCAGCCAGAACAAGTAATGTTGGTTTCATACGTTTCAATGAGTTTTATTTTCTGATTTTGTGACCTGAAAGAGCATAATAAAGGATGAAGAAGTAGAATGGTACCATAATCCAATATGCCTGCTGATTTCCGATAATATCAACCAATGATCCGTAAATTAACGGAATAATAGCTCCGCCGGCGATGCCCATTACTAGTAATGCCGAACCTGCCTTGGTAAATTTCCCCAAATCGGCTATAGCTAACGGCCAAATCGACGGCCACATCATTGCATTGGCCAGTCCGAGCAAGGCAATAAACAATACGCTGGTAAACCCTGATGTGAATAAAGCGGCCAATGTAAAGATTACACCTAAAACAGCTGAAACTGCAAGTGCTTTGTCTTGTTTTATAATGCGGGGAATGGTAATTATTCCGATAATGTAGCCAATGACCATTGATATAAGGGTAAGACTTGTGAAGTACCTTGATTGATCAAGCGATATTCCCAGTGATTTGCCATATAAAGCAATGGTGTCACCAGCCATGACTTCAACGCCTACATAAAGGAAGAGTGTGATAAATCCCAGTATTAAATGTGGAAACTGATACCAGGATGTTTTTTTTGTTTTCTGATTACTGTCGGTAATTTCTTCTTTATCTGTATCGATTTCAGGCAAGTGGGCAAACCTAATCATAAAGGTAAGTAAAAGCAATACAGCTGCCATTACAATATAAGGTAATACAACCCTCATGGCCAGATTGTCAAGCACCACTGTTTTTTCAATGCCCGTTAAATGCTGTACATTTTCCATTAGTTCATTTGCACCCTGCAAAATAAGTGCCCCTAAAATAATAGGACTGATTGTACCGGCCAATTTGTTGCAAATGCCCATGATGGCAATTCTTTTGGCAGCACTTTCGCGTGGACCAATAATGGTAATATATGGATTGGAGGCTGTTTGCAAAAGTGCCAGGCCTGACCCCTGCACAAATAATCCTGTCAGAAACAACCCAAATGTCCTGGTCATGGCAGCTGGTATAAAAATGAGAGAGCCCAGCGCCATTACAGCCAGGCCGGCTGCCATCCCGTTTTTGAAGCCTATTTTATGAAGCACCCATGAGGAAGGAGGTGCCATTATCAGGTAAGAAATGTAAAAAGCAAAAGTTACAAAGTAAGCCTGCAGGTTACTTAATTCACACGAGATTTTAAGAAACGGAATAAGCGTTCCATTCAGCCAGGTTACAAAACCAAAGATAAAAAATAAGATTCCGATGATTGCAATGGACATAATGTATGACCTGCGGTCACTTGAGCTGGGAATAGCAGTTTGCATGATGGTTTGGTTAAAGAATTTTCATATGAATGTCCTTGTTTTACCTAAAACTGAGCTTTTATACTCATGTACTGGTTACAATTTCTTCCCGGTTTATCTTTTGCGCTGCAAAATCAGGCATTGGAATAAACTACTATTTTCTTTCTTCGGAAAATTTGTGTTTCCATGGCTTTCAGGCAAAAATACTGAAATATGGTTAGTATCAAAGCGATGTTTCCTGAAATTATGCAGTATTTCATTTAGTTTTTTATCACTATTGTATCTGTTGGATGTGTCTGTTCTTTTTTGATTTCTTTCACGCTCTATTTGTGATGTTTACAAAAAAAAAGACCCTGCCGCCTGAGGGCTGAGTCTTTTTTAAGGTTGTTTATAGTAGGGACTATGTTTGCTGCATTGCGATAATGTTTGGATATAAACCAGCCTGCTCTACAATGAAGTATTCACTTTGCTTGTGCTGATGGGAAGCGGAGTAAATTGATTGGCTGGTCTTGTCAGATTATCCAGTCTTTTACGAAGAGATTGTAAAGCATCGGGAAAGGAAAGATTTTCTGATTTATATTTTTTTGACCAGGATTGATAGAGTTTCTGATAGTATTCAATGCCATTGTGGAGATTTAATCCAAATGCATTAAAATATTCCTGTTGCTTGGCAGGTACTGGATGAACTGTTTCTTTAATCTTGTTTTCCAGATAATCGATATACATCTTAAGTTCGTTTAAAAACATATGGGGCCTTCCCGGGCGTTTTATCAGGTTTTTTCTTCCATAAATATGCTCTGCCATCCCCCGAAGCGTAGTTTTTTGATTAAACCATGCCAGATTTGGGCCGGGACACACTGAAACACCTTCTCCTTCAGTAACAGTTTCGATGTTATTTACAAGAAGTGCCGAAGTTCCTAATCCAACACAAATACATGATTTGTCAGTAATACTTTTGTATGCCCGGTTGTATTCGTCGGCCGAAAGTTGTTTATGATTCAACTCTTCAATTTTTAAGCGTTGAAATTGACGCGAAGCAGTGCAGACAGGCTTTTCAGTAAATTCACTGTTGAGTGATGCATATTTTTTAGAGCAGGCACTGCCTGGTTTTCCTGTGGCTATATGTATTTCTTTTTCAATGTCTTTTGAGTTTCCCCTGAGGTTGTTAAACGGAACTCCCAGTGGTGAAATATTGCTCAGGTAGAGGTCATCTTCCTTTGCATCTATAAGCAGTTGCAGGGTTGTATCGTCAATATTGGCAACTTCGGGTACAAGCAAAAACGGGCTTCCCCAGCCTACTGAATCAAGGGCATAGTGCTCAAGCAAAAACTGATGTTCGCCGGCCGTGCCCACCCCGCCCTGTGCAGTTACTCTCATCTCTGGAGGTGAAGCCGGACAGGGTTTGTTTTTGTTTTTTAAGGCCTGGGCATAAAGCTGAAAAGATTCTTCAACGAGCATGGCCCGGTTTTGTTTGAAGTCTTCAAGAATCGGGCCCATAAGATGCCCCTGCGTTGCAAAGGCATGGCCCCCACAATTCAGGCCTGATTCAATGCGGTATTCCGAAACCCATAGCCCTTTTTTTGCCAGATATTTGCCCTGAATAAGTGCCGATCGGTAATCGCTTACTTTTAAAATAATTTTTTTGGAAAACAATCCTTTTGAATCGGGATAAAAACCCGGAAATTCTTCAAGATAACTGTACAAACGGGGATTCATGCCGGCCGACAATACAATGGATGAATTTACGGTGCTATTGGCAAATCCGCGGAGCGCTGCGTGTGCATCGTTATATTCAACCGGCAGTTTACCTTCTTCATTGTAATTTTCTTTGTCAAGCTTGGTCATTATATTAACATCAATGCTTCCTGATGGCAAATGTATATTGAGCCAATCTCTTATGCTTTTGGGCGAATGTTCCTGAATGAATTGCTGAAATTTTAACTTTAATTCCGATTTGTCAGGAAGCATATCCATGTATTTTTCAAAATCGCCCTCCTTTTTATGCCACGAATCTTTGAGTTCTTCGAATTTTTCCTTTACCGCCTTATCCATCAAATCTAAAAAAGCGGTAATCCGTTTCGCTCTGAAATCTTCAATTTTTGAAGAAATTGACTGAAAAGGAAGGTTCATCTGGCGACTGTGAAATTCGCGCATTTTTTCCATCAGCATGTCATCAACCAAAGAAATAACAGAGGATATGCCCAAAGGCGCAACTTTTGCCGGCGTGTCAATAGTGAATCCTATTCCCATCACAGGAATGTGGAAAGTATGAGCATTCATGACTTTTGTTTTAAGTAATAAAATCAGGGAAGTGATAAAAATGTGCCGCAGTTGTATGCTGATATATTAACCGAAGGATTCTGAAATAGCTGCAACAAACTTGAATTCTGTCCCGGTGAATTCATAGTACAAAGATACAACAATTTAAGAGAGGATTGAAAGAATCGCCCATTACTTAACCATGAATCAACTGACAACTTAATTCTGCTTTAAAGTTTTATAGCTGCTAATGGCATTGCTTTGATAATCTTTCTGATAAGTTTTTTTTCTGATTTATGAGAAGGTAAGTGTTGATTTTGTTACTTAGCCTTTGAAACCAGGTTAGTTTTTAAAACGAAACCTTTTTTATTTGAATAAGCATTTGTTTCATGAGTGCCTGTTGATAAGGGAGGTTTAAAGCAAACAAATGGTTTTTTAATGTGTTTAATATAAGCTGTTGCCGGTAAAAAAAACGGCTGATTTACAGCACTTGCAACCTGTATTTTAAACGAATGAAAAATAAGGATAAATCTTACTCCGGAAAGAACACAGATTCGCCAGTATCAGGCACTCATCATAATAAAAAAGATGAGGAGTCTGCTGCTGTTACTGAAGATGTTTTTATCCATTCATTCGATGTACTGCCCGCTGCTTTGCTTTTGGTTGATACTGAATTTTGTATTTTAAGATGTAATAAAGCTGCTGCTGAACTCCTTGCATTAACCGATGATGACAAAGCCGGAAAACCGGTCTGGGATATTTTACAGTTTCGTGATGAAATGGATTCGGAGAAATTGCAGCATTTGTTAAGTTCCTCTCCAAGCCTTGTAACTTACGTTCGCTCATTACCATCACAACAATATCTCCATTGCTCTGTTATTCGGTTAACTGTAGCCCAGGGGATGCATTATCTCATTCAGCTTCAGCCTGTAAGTGCGCAGGAAATCGATTCTTTAACTGTTGCAGGTACGCTTGATGAAGGTATTTCAACCGAAAAAGTGTTTTTAAATACAGGCATTAGCGACGAGACAAATTTTGGTTTTGGGAATGCATTTTTAAGAAATATCATTGATTCTTTACCCCATCCTTTTTATGTAATTGAATCGGGAACACATCAGGCAAGGTTAAAGAATCTGGCCGCATTGCAGTTTGAGGATAAACTGGCTGCAGTTCATTGTTTTATGAAAGAAAAGCCCGAAGGCTGTGTGGGCAATGCATATGTGTGTGCTCTTAAAATGGTGGTAGAGTCAACCTCACCTGTAAGAATTGAACATGAATTTCTCCTTCAGTCGGGTGAAAGGCGTATTTACGAAGTGTTTGGTTATCCAGTTTTTAACAATAAGGGGGTTTTAAAATTCATCATTCAGTATTCAATTGATATTACAGAACGTAAACGTAATGAAATTGAATTGCTCGATTATAAAAATGTGTTGGATAATCTGATGAGCAATCTGCCGGGAATGGCCTTCAGATGCTTGAATGAAGTTAACTGGACAATGGAATATGTCAGTCCGGGGTGCAAACGCCTGACGGGTTATAGCCCCAAAGAGTTAATTAGCAATAAAAAAACACATTATGGCGATTTAATATATCATGAGGATCGGAAAAAAGTTTGGGACTCGATACAAAGAGCAGTTAAAATTCATAAGTTTTACAGGGTCGAGTACCGGATTGTAACCAAAAATGGAAAAATTAAATGGGTTTTAGAGCAGGGCAAAGGATTTTTTGATAAGTATGATAAACTGGTGAGCCTTGAAGGATTGGTTACGGATATAACTGAAGGTAAGAACGCTGAATTGCTTTTAAAAGATGAGCTTGCTATCAATCAGGGTATTGCTGCCATTGGCGTTGAGTTGCTCAAAGACTCAATTAAGCCTGCCCGTGTTGCTTATATGGTGCAACATTACACACGGATTATTACCGGAAGTCAGTTTTCATTGTTGATTTCTCCTTCAAATGAAGATGAAACCTCTTATATGTATTGTTTTGAGGATAAGGACGAAGTTGACGTAGCGAAACGAATCAGACGCAGCGATAAACAAATGAAAATGGTGAATAATTTAATCAATGAATTGTTGACCAAACAAACCCCTGTTATCATGAATGAGCCCGGAATCAAAATATTGATTCCATGCGTTTTACCCGGAGAGTTTAACTTTAACCGGTTGATGTGCGTACCTGCTTTTATTAACAGCCAGTTTGCCGGAATACTTATTCTTGCTGATGCTGAGAATGAATATACCATGCATACTGTAAATATTGTTCAGCGGTTTGTCAATATGTTTGCACTGGCTGCCTACAAACTTAGAGCTGAAGAATCGTTGCAGGCTGCAAAGGAAAAAGCAGAAGAATCTGACAGGCTGAAGAGTTTATTTCTTTCGAATATGTCGCACGAATTGCGCACTCCTATGAATGCCATTGTTGGTTTCGCTGAAATGCTTCAGGATACAGAGCTCAGCATTGATGAAAAGGATCGTTTTCTGGATGTGATTATAAAAAGCGGTGATAATTTACTTCGAATTGTAAATGATATTATTGACATCTCAAAAATTGAAGCGGGTCAATTGAAAATTATTTATTCTGATTGTTATCTGAATGAATTATTTTCCGATTTGGAAGTTTTTTTTAATCACGAGCTGGTGCGGATGAAGAAAGAGCATCTGACCCTTTATATGCAGCCCGGAACCTCTGATCAGAATTTTGCTATTTATACTGATACTGTAAGAATCAGACAAATTATTTCCAATTTGGTTGGCAATGCCATGAAGTTTACTGACGAAGGTTTTATTGAGGTCGGATACAGGGTTAAAAAGGATAAAATTGATTTTTATGTTCGTGATTCAGGAATTGGTATTCCCGTTGATCAGCAAAAGGTTATTTTTGAACGCTTTGGACAGGTTAAGGATGCAGGCTCACGTAATCTGGCTGGTACCGGATTAGGGTTAACTATTTCAAAAAACCTGGCAGAACTTCTTGGTGGCTCAATGTGGCTTGACTCTTATCCGGGCGAAGGTTCCACATTCTGGTTTTCAATTCCTTTTAAACCTGGCCGCCATCAATCTGACCCTCATTCAGAGCCGGGATATACTTTAGCACCCGCTGAAGACCTTTCGGGCAAATGTATTTTGGTGGTTGAAGATGTAGATACTAATTTCTTTTACATCAGTTCTTTACTAAAAAAAAAGAACTGCCGGGTTCTCAGAGCTTCCAATGGATTGAAGGCTGTTGAAATCTGTAAGTCCGACTCTTCTGTAAATCTTGTTTTGATGGATATTGAACTTCCTTTGATGGATGGATATGAAGCTACGCGCCAGATTAAAAAAATAAGGCCTGACCTTCCTATAATTGCGCAAACAGCTTTTGCGCTCATGGGTGAGCGTGAGCGCAGCGTTGAGGCTGGTTGTGACGATTATATTGCCAAACCGATAAAAAAAGAAATACTGATAGAGGCTATTGCGCGACTTATTTAAGTGCTCAGGATGGTTTAATCATAAATATCTGGGATCACTCATCGGAGGGAGTTTGGCCATTTTAGATACTTCCAGCGACGGAAAGCCAAATTCTTCAACAACCTTGCCCAGCAACAGATACACACCCCTGCCTCTGAAGGGGAATTCTTTGACAGTGTCAGGGAAATGCACTGTGTCGAAAAACTCACCTTCATCATCAAAAAAAGTGGCAAAATGCATAATTTCGTTCCTGATTGTGCGCACATATTTAATGGTGACCAAAATGCCGGCCATTTTAACCGTTTGGCCTGTTGATGTGCGTAGATGCCTGGCCTGTATTTCACCTCTGAAGTTGGTTTTAAGCATTTCAAAGTAATTCATACTAATTGGAAAGTCAAGAAGTTCAATTTCGTCATAGGCGTCTTCAAGCGGGCTGTGTACAAGTGCCGGGAGACTGAATTGCCTAACAGGTTGCCTGAAAAGAGAAACTGCAGGTTCGGGGCGTTTCTTTCCCGTTAGCATATGAGCTTCCCATAAAAGCTGTTGTTTGCCAAGGCCGGTAAATCGGAGTGCGCCGGTTCTAATCAAAATAATCAGTTGCTCCATAGCGGGCTTCATCCTGTCAATAAAATTGTAGAGATCCAGAAACAGGCCATTTTGTCCGCGGTTTTCCAATAGTGAATGCACAAAGTTGCTTTCAAGCCCTGCAATGTGAATAAAACCCATATAAATGGTGTTTCCCGAAAGAGTATTGAGGTAGTAGCTCCGGTTGATGCAGGGCAGTTCAATGATAGCTCCGCAGCGTTTAGCTTCATTAAAGTAAACCCAACTCTGGTAAAATCCGCCGAAATTGTTGATGACGGCTACCATAAATTCTATCGGAAAGTATGATTTAAGATAAAGGCTTTGATAGCTTTCAACGGCAAATGAGGCCGAATGCGCTTTGGAGAAGGAGTATCCGGCAAACGATTCAATCTGTCGCCACACTTCATTGGTTATCTCTTCGGCATATCCCTTGTTACGGCAATTGTCAAAAAATTTATCAATAATCTTCTGAAATTCTACCCTTGACCGGTACTTACCGCTCATTGCCCGTCGCAGTACATCAGCATCGGCCAGGTCGAGGCCGGCAAAGTGGTGGCATATTTTCAGTACATCTTCCTGATATACCATTACACCGTAAGTTTCACTCAGCTGTTCTTTCATTATGGGGTGAATGTAGTCAAAGCCTTCGGGGTTGTGAAAACGCCGGATATATTCGCGCATCATTCCCGAGCGGGCTACACCCGGCCTGATGATGGAGCTGGCTGCCACCAGACTGAGGTAGTTGTCGCATCTGAGCTTTTTAAGCAATCCTCGCATGGCCGGGCTTTCGATGTAAAAGCAGCCGTTGGTTTCTCCCTCGCGCAGTTGTTCTTTTACCTTTGCATCCTGCTTGAATTTTTCAACCTGGTGTATGTCAATGCTGATGCCATGGTTGGCCTTTACTATTTCCACACAATCATGAATGTGCCCGATGCCACGTTGGCTAAGGATGTCGAGCTTCTCAAATCCAAGGTCCTCTGCAACATACATGTCCCATTGGGTAACCGGCATTGATTTGGGCGGCAAATCGAGCGCAGTGTAACAGGTGATAGGTTCTTCCGAAATAAGAATACCACCGGCATGAATGCTGCGTATGTTTGGGAAGTCGGTCATGCGGATGCCAATTTCTGTAATGTGCCGTGTAATGTCATCCTGGTTCAACGGGTTGCCGGGCTCATCAACCAGTCGGTCAAGCTCCGCTTTGGGAAGTCCCATAACCTTTCCCAGCTCCCGTAGTATTGATTTGCCTTTAAAGGTCGAGGTTGCGCCCAGCAATGCCGTATGTTCGCGACCGTAGCGTTTGAAGATGTAATCCAGCACTTCGTCGCGCTCTTTCCACGAGTAATCGATGTCAAAATCGGGAGGACTGCTTCGTTTGGGATTCAGAAAACGCTCAAAATACAGGTTTAGCTCAATGGGATCAACATCGGTAATGCGCAGACAATAGGCCACAATACTGTTGGCTCCACTGCCACGTCCTACATGGTAAAATCCGCGCGACATAGAGTATCTGATAATGTCCCAGGTAATTAGAAAATAGGCTCCGAATTTAAGCCGGTCAATAATGTCAAGCTCATGACGAACACGGGCGGCTGCTTCCCGGTTGTTTTTTCCGTAGCGGTATTCCATCCCTTCAAGGCTTAGTTTTTCAAGCAATAGCCTGTCGTCGTAAGCACTTCCTGTAAAAGTCCTTTTGTTTTTGATAATTCTGAAGTCAAAGTCTATGCTGCACCGACCTGCAAGTCTTTCCGTGTTTCTGATCAATTCGGGGTAATTCTCAAATAGTTGCTTCAGGCCGGCCGCATCTGTCAGAAACCGCTCACTTCCGGCAACCATAGCCGGAGTAAGCCGGCTAAGTAATATGTTGTTGTCGATGGCGCGCAGGTAGCGGTGTAATTCATAGCCCTTTTCATCGGCAAAAACTATGGGTGAATGAATGATGTATTTTTGGGCGTGTTTTGAATAGTCAGACAAGGGAAGTTTGCTGATGTCAGTAGTGGTAACCCCTGTAAATTCATTCTCGGCCATATCGTTTATGGGGCGGCTTCCAAACGGATAAAGGATAAACACATGATTCATTGGAGGCGCCGGCCAGGGCAGGGGAGTGCCCTGTATATTGCATCGGCTCAGTAAATCGTTCAGCTCTTTGAAGCCTTTATTGTTTTCGGCAATACCTGTGTATAGTAGTCGGTTGCCCTCTCTGAACTCAACTCCGGCCATGGGCTTTATGCCTGCTTTGTGGCAGGCTTTTACAAAATCAATAGTTCCGGAAGTGTTGTTGATGTCTGTCAGCAGAACAGCGTCAGCTCCGGCAGCGGCAGCTGACTGAGGTATCTGATCAATGGGCAGTGTACCGTAGCGCAGACTGTAATATGAGAGGAAGGTCAGGTGCATTTTTTATAGTTAGTCAGGTTAAAGTGAAGTAAAACAGTGTGTTAATTGTGTAGGCCTCTGGTGTTTAAAAAGTGGACTCAGATGGCTTGGGGTGCTTTGTGTTTTTTCTTAGTGTTTTTTCTTAGTGTTGCATTGTAAAGTTTATATAATCAGAGTGATATCACGTGCGAGTGCAGGTTTTATTACTCTTCATCTCCTGTTAAAACCGACCCCAGTGTTGCAGCGCGTGTTACCGCCCGGCTGCCGAAACGGTTTCGGATATGATCCATTGTTTGGTATAGGCTGATGATTTCGGGCGAATCGTCGAACATGCTGATTTGTTGTACGCCACTTACCAGATGACTAAACCTGACGCCAATCAGCCTGATAAGCATGCGCCGCTGATATAGTTTGTTGAAGAGGTTTCGGGTAACCGGCAGCAGCATATGGTCGAAGGCTGTATAAGGTATACGGTGCTGAAGGGTGTGCGTATCAAAGTTGGCATAACGTATTTTTACGGTAATGCAGGATGTTAGCTTTTGCCTGGTACGAAGCTGGTATGATAATTTCTCAACCATTTTCAGCAACAGGTCGTTAATCATGGTTATATCAATGGTGTCCTGTTCAAAGGTTGTTTCTGTACTTACAGATTTTCGCTCAGAGTAAGGTTCAACCGGGGTTGGATCAATCCCGTTGGCCTTTTTCCATATAATAATGCCATTTTTGCCCAGCACACGTTCTACCATTTCGATAGGCATATGGCTGAGTGTTTCTATACGGGCAATGCCCATCGAGCGAAGCAGCCGGAATGTTTTGTCGCCGATTCCCGGAATTTTGCTTATGGAAAGCGGGCTGAGGAAAGGCACAACTCCTTCGCGCCTGATTTCCAGTTCGCCATTAGGCTTGGCTTGCCCGGTAGCAATTTTTGAAACAGTTTTATTTACCGAAAGACCAAATGAAATGGGAAGTCCTGTTTCACGGATGATACGCTGGCGCAGACTGTGAGACCATTTAACAGCCCCAAAAAAGCGATCGATGCCTGTTATGTCAAGGTAATGCTCATCGATGGAAGCTTTTTCATATACCGGAGCCTGTTCAGCAATGATTTGGGTGACTTCGTTTGAATAGCGGGTGTACTGTTCCATGTCGCCACGAATAACAATGGCATCGGGACAAAGAGCCCGGGCCATTTTCATAGGCATGGCTGAATGTACACCAAAAGTGCGTGCTTCGTAGCTGCATCCGGCTACCACTCCTCTGTCAGACATACCTCCGATAATTACCGGAAGCCCGGCCAAACGACTGTTATTCAAACGCTCAACCGATACAAAAAATGTATCCAAATCCAAATGGACAATTGTTCTGTCACTGCCGGAGCTCATCATGAAAAATATTTTTGGTTGTTTGTTGAATTATTCATTTTATGCAGTACCTTTGATTAAAATATAATCAAAATTGTGATTACAATATAATCATTATTTAAACAACTTCAACAAGGCCATGAATATTTTTGCTTCAAACATTAAACTTTTGCGCAAGCGGCGCGGCCGCACCCAGGATGAGGTGGCTTTTGCACTTGGCATGAAAAGACCTACCTTAAGTGGCTATGAAAACGAAGTGGCTCAGCCCGGCATTGAGTCTCTGCTTGCATTTTCGAAATACTTCGGTATTTCAGTTGATACCCTGCTTAAAATAGATTTATCGAAACTATCGCAAAGCGAATTGTCGCAGCTCGAACGAGGCTATGATGTGTTTATTACAGGGAGCAAAATCAGGGTGCTAACGACAACTGTTGATAGCAGTAATGAAGAAAATATTGAAGTAGTAAACCAGAAAGCCTCTGCAGGCTATCGGGTTGGATTTGCCGATCCAGAATATATCAAGGTACTTCCAACCTTTCATATGCCCTTCCTTTCGAAAGAAAAAAAATACCGCACATTTCAAATCAATGGTGATTCCATGCTGCCCATTCCTGATGGCTCATGGGTTACCGCTGAGTTTGTGCAAAACTGGAATCTGATTCGCGACGGGCAGCCATATATCATACTTACGCTCGACGATGGTATTATGTTTAAGGTAGTGACCAACCGCATTAAAACCGATGCCAGACTTACCCTGCATTCACTCAATCCTCTGTATGAACCTTATGAAATTGATATCAAAGATGTACGTGAAGTATGGAAATTTGTTCATTATATCAGCAGTGCCATGCCCGAACCTAATCTGCCTCGTGAAGAACTCGCCGCCACGGTAGCTGCCCTCAAAAAGGATATGGACAAACTTAAAAAACAGGTAAATACCGGACAGGTGCTTCAATTGCCATTTGATGATTAATTAAAAAAAATGTCATTCCCATTCGCTGCAGGGTAAACATTACCTGCCTGAAAAATCAGCAGCCGGAGCTTGTTGATATGGCTGCTATTTCCAGTTTATCCTTGTTGCCACGTTTTCTAAAACAGCATCGGCATGGAACGGGTAAAACACTTGCGCTGAAATCTGTTATGATTAAATGGAATTTCTTTTATCAACATTCGGTAATTCAGTATTTATCGCTATCTTTGCACCCATTTTCAGAATTAAGCCTAAAATAAATACAATGATAAATATTACGCTTCCTGATAATTCAGTCAGACAGTTTCCTGAAGGAGTAACTGCGTTTGAAATTGCTAAAAGTATCAGTGAAGGACTTGCCCGCAATGTACTTTCTGCAAGTATCAATGGAGAAGTTTGGGATGCCAACCGCCCAATTAACCATGATGCCAGTGTTAAATTGCATACATGGGACAGTCCCGAAGGAAAATCAACCATGTGGCATTCATCAGCTCACCTGATGGCAGAAGCTATTGAATTGCTTTATCCTGGCGTTAAATTCGGCATTGGTCCTGATATAGAAAATGGATTTTATTACGATATGGATTTTGGCAGTCATGAAATCTCTGCCGATGACCTGAAAGCCATTGAAAATAAAATGCTTGAACTGGCCCGTGAAAAACAGGCTTATGTTCGCCGCGAAGTCAGCAAAAAGGAAGCTCTTGACTATTTCTCTAAAAAAAATGATGAATATAAACTTGAGCTGATCAATGATCTTGAAGATGGGCAAATAACCTTTTATGAATCAGGCGCATTTACTGATTTATGCCGGGGTCCTCATCTTCCGGATACAAGCTCAATAAAAGCTGTAAAATTGCTTAATATTGCCGGTGCTTACTGGCGTGGCGATGAAAAGCGCAAGCAGTTAACCAGAATTTACGGCATTACTTTCCCTAAACAAAAAGAACTGGCCGATTATCTGGTTTTGCTTGAAGAAGCCAAAAAACGCGACCATCGCAAACTGGGTAAAGAACTGGAACTGTTTACTTTCTCGCAAAAAGTTGGCCAGGGATTGCCTTTATGGCTGCCTAAAGGTGCCATGCTTCGCGACAGACTGGAGCGTTTTCTGCGTAATGTTCAGCAAAAAGCCGGATATCTGCCTGTAATTACCCCTCATATTGGAAACGTTGACCTGTATAAAACATCAGGCCATTTTCAGAAATATGGTGCAGATAGTTTTCAACCTATTTCTACTCCGGTTGAAGGAGAACAATTCATGCTTAAACCTATGAATTGCCCTCATCACTGTGAAATTTTTGCATCAAAACCAAGGTCTTACAAAGATTTACCTATTCGTTATGCCGAATTTGGTACGGTTTACCGCTATGAACAAAGTGGTGAGCTTCATGGTTTAACCAGAGTTCGCGGATTTACACAAGATGATGCTCACCTGTTCTGTATGCCGGATCAGCTGAAATCAGAATTTATTGCCGTTATTGATATTGTACTGCATATCTTTAAATTACTTGATTTTAAAGATTATACAGCCCAGGTATCTTTACGTGACAAAGTAAATCGCGAAAAATACATAGGTAGCGAAGAAAACTGGGAGAAAGCCGAAAATGCTATTATGGAAGCCGTAAAAGAAGCCGGGCTTGACGCTGTTGTTGAATATGGCGAAGCCGCTTTTTATGGTCCAAAGCTTGACTTTATGGTAAAAGATGCATTAGGTCGAAAATGGCAACTTGGTACCATTCAGGTTGATTATAATCTGCCTGAACGATTTGAACTTGAATATATTGGCAGCGACAATCAAAAACATCGCCCAATCATGATTCATCGTGCACCTTTTGGCTCTATGGAAAGATTTGTAGCTGTTTTGATTGAACATACTGCCGGAAATTTCCCGTTGTGGCTTAATCCCGACCAGGTTATTATTCTGCCAATCAGTGAAAAATATCTCGATTATTCGAAAAAGCTTTTAAATTTACTGAATAATTCCGAAATTCGCGGCCAGATTGATGAGAGAAGTGAGAAGGCCGGAAGGAAAATCAGGGATGCCGAAATTCGTAAGATACCTTTTATGCTTATAGTTGGCGAAAAGGAAGAAGCAGAAGGCACTGTATCTGTCAGAAGACATGGAGTGGGTGACCTTGGGTCGTTTACAACTGAAGCATTTATTGAACTTGTTAACAATGAAGTAAATGCTGTTATGAAATAATTCATGCAGCTTAAATATAGTATTAATTAACCACAGGAGGAAGTAATATAGCAACGCCGTTCAGAAATCCGAGGGGTCCCAGACCTTTACCCAGAAAAAAGGAAGATCCGCACTTTATCAATGAGAGAATTAAGGCTCCCGTTGTGAGGGTTGTGGGAGAAAATGTTGAATCAGGTATCTACAATATTAAAGATGCACTGGCAATAGCCCAAAGGCTTGAACTTGATTTGGTCGAAATTTCACCAACTGCCAATCCGCCTGTTTGTAAAATTACTGATTACAAAAAGTTTCTTTACGAACTCAAGAAAAAGCAGAAGGAAATCAAAGCTAAATCTGCAAAAATTGTAGTGAAAGAAATTCGACTGGGCCCAAATACAGATGAGCATGACTTTAACTTTAAACTAAAGCATGCAATGAAGTTTCTTGAAGAAGGAGCTAAAGTAAAAGTGGAAGTTTTTTTCAGGGGACGCAGCATTGTTTATAAAGACCAGGGTGAAATTAAACTCTTGCAGTTTGCTTCATTGCTCGAAGATTACGGAAAGGTTGAAAAACTGCCGTTACTTGAAGGTAAACGCATGATTATGATCATCGCTCCTAAAAAGTAGAAAGTTTTGAATAAAAACTCAATATAAACCCAATTAACAACTATTGTAATGCCAAAAATGAAGTCGAAATCCAGTGCAAAAAAACGGTTTGATGTAACCGGTACTGGTAAACTGAAAAGGAAGCATGCTTACAAAAGCCACATCCTTACAAAAAAATCGACCAAGCGCAAACGCAACCTGACTTATTCAGGTCTCGTTGACAAGGCCGATGCTAAAAATGTAAGAGAAATGCTTTCTTAAACGTGTTAATTTATTAACCCTTGCTTTTAGCACCAAAGATTCCTTTTTATAAAGGAGCGCTAAAGCGAAAAACAAATTCAAAATGCCAAGATCAGTAAACGCAGTAGCCTCAAGGGCTCGCAGAAAAAAAATCCTAAAGGCCGTTAAAGGACAATTCGGTCGTAGGAAAAATGTTTGGACGGTTGCTAAAAATGCATACGAAAAAGGCATGGTGTATGCATACCGTGACAGACGCCAGAAAAAACGCAATTTCCGCAGTTTGTGGATTACCCGCATTAATGCCGGTGTAAGAGAGTATGATATGTCATATTCTGTTTTCATGGGTAAACTCAAACAAAAGAATATCAATCTTGACCGTAAGGTTCTGGCCGATTTGGCTATGAATCACCCGGTGACTTTTAAAGCCATTGTTGACGCGGTTAAAAATTAATGGACTGTTTATGTTCATAAAAAGCCTGCTGTTTCAGCAGGTTTTTTTTTGTTTGAACGTCACCCTGTTTTTTTTTGTTTCAATGCGGCGGTTTATTAAGTTCTGCAAAATCAGGCAAGTAACTTTTTGTTATATCCATATAATTTGCTAATTTTGAATGTTGAATTATTATCAGAGGTAAATATTTCTTTTTTTCCGAACCAAATAGGTTTCTGATTGTTTTATTAATTAAAATATATATAACATTTTAAATAATAAAATATGACAACGCTAAAATCAGGAGACAAAGCTCCGGCCATTAATGCCATTGACCATGAAGGCAATCATATTTCACTTGATTTATTTAAAGGACGTAAAGTGGTTCTTTATTTTTATCCTAAGGATGATACTCCTGGATGTACTGCCGAAGCCTGTAGTTTAAGAGATAACTATAAGCAATTACTTGCTGAAGGGTACAGCGTTATTGGAGTGAGTCCTGATACGCTGAAAGCGCATATGAAATTTGTTGACAAGCATGAACTACCGTTCCCTTTAATCCCTGACACCGATAAAGTTATTATTAAAAACTACGGAGTATGGGGCCTGAAAAAATTTATGGGCCGCGAGTATGAAGGTGTAATTCGAACAACCTTTATCATTAATGAACGTGGTTTGATTGATGAAGTAATTTCTAAAGTAGATACTAAGAATCATGCATTTCAGGTATTAAACCGCTAGTGATCTGTTGAGTGAAGTTGATGTGAATACTTGGACCGAATTTTATGCGGGTTAAATGTTGTCATGATTATTATTGGTTTATGAAGAGTTTATTACAATGGAATTATTCAGCTAAACCATTTTAATTTTCATGGTTGAGATGGTCAAAATGTGGATAAGTTTATGGATAATTGCCATTCTTGATTTGTGCGCCATTTATTGTTTCGCTATCTTTGAAAAACTTAACAAGCCGATTTAAATATTTATAACACCTTCATTATATGAGTAAAGAACCTAAAGAGAATAACCTTGAAAAGTTAAAAGCCCTGCAGTTAACTCTCGACAAAATTGAAAAATCTTACGGCAAAGGAACCATTATGAAACTTGGGGACTCGCCTGTAGAGGAGATGCCTTCAATTTCAACCGGATCAATTTCTTTGGATGCCGCTCTTGGCGTTAACGGATTGCCCAAAGGCCGTGTGATTGAGATATATGGCCCGGAGTCTTCTGGTAAAACTACACTGGCTCTGCATGCTATTGCTGAATCTCAAAAACAGGGCGGTATTGCTGCTTTTATCGATGCTGAGCATGCTTTTGACCGTTACTATGCCAGAAAACTAGGAGTTAATATTGACGATTTATTGGTTTCTCAGCCTGATAATGGTGAGCAGGCACTCGAAATTGCAGAAAATCTTATCAGATCAGGAGCTATTGATATTATTGTCATTGACTCGGTAGCTGCTCTCACTCCCCGCAGCGAAATAGAAGGAGAAATGGGAGATTCAAAAGTTGGCTTACAAGCCAGGTTAATGTCACAGGCTCTGCGTAAATTAACTTCTACCATCAGTAAAACCGGGTGCTGCTGTATATTTATCAATCAGCTTCGGGAAAAAATTGGTGTTATGTTTGGCAATCCTGAAACCACTACAGGTGGTAATGCCCTCAAGTTTTACGCTTCAGTCAGACTTGATATTCGCCGAATCAGCCAGATTAAAGATAGCGACACAGTGGTAGGGAACCGCGTAAAAGTGAAAGTTGTTAAAAATAAGGTGGCTCCTCCTTTCCGTCAGGGCGAATTTGATATTATTTATGGTGAAGGTATTTCGAAAATTGGAGAAGTTATCGATTTAGGTGTTGACCGGAATATTATCAAAAAAAGTGGTTCATGGTTCAGCTATGGAGAAACTAAACTCGGACAAGGGCGAGATGCTGTAAAAAAACTGTTACTTGATAATCCCGAACTGGCCGAAGAGCTTGAAACAATTGTAAGAGAAGCGCTTAGACAGGAGACCCTGTAAGGATTCTGAATTAGTTTTTACTGAATATTTTTTTTCTATTCACAACCCCTTCATATTCATTGGAGGGGTTTCTTTAAATATTAACTTTGTACCCTATTATTACCGAAAAGTACTGGTCTTATGCGCAAACATTTTTTTTCTCATTTACTTTTTATCTCATTTCTTGCTCTGCTTGTGAGTGTTGTTTCATGCACAACTAAAACCAGAACCGAATCCGAGTCTGATGCAGTTAAAAATGATTCGCTCAGCGATCAGCTTACAATACTGAATGAAGCTGTTGCCCGCCAGCCTAATTCGGTAAATGCATGGCTCAACAGAGCCCGGTATTTTAATGAGAAGGAGTTGTTTAACGAAGCTTTACAAGATGTGAACAAAGCCCTTTCGATTGATGAAAACAATGTTGACGTTTATCTTGTTTTGTCTGATGTTTACCTGTACTCCGGAAAAACACAGCGTTCACTTGAAGCGCTTAAGAAAGCTAAACAACTGGCTCCTGCTGATGCAGATGTTGACGTTAAAACGGCCCGTTTATATTTGACCATGAGTGATTATAAACAAACGTTTAATTCGTTGCGCGAGGCCTTAAAAAAAGATCCTCAAAACGCAGAAGCGTTTTTTATCAGCGGATTGGCCAATGAAGAAATGGGGGATACTTCCAAAGCCATTGATAGCTATCAGAATGCAGTAGCACGCAATCAAAAGCATTTTGATGCACTGAAACAACTTGGAATTATATTCTCAATTCGCCATGATAAACTGGCCATTGATTATTTAAGAAATGCCAGTCAGGTTAATCCTCGTAATTCAGAACCGCTTTATATTCTGGGTATGTATTATCAGGAAAATAACGATCCGGATAAGGCGCTAAGTGTTTACCGCGAAATAATTCAGATAGATTCTGTGAATAAACTGGCACATTATAATACCGGTTATGTGCTGATGGTGTACAAAAGGGAATATCAGAAAGCTGCAGAGGCTTTCTCAAAGGCGCTTGAGATTGATCCTGATTATACTGATGCGTTGTACAACCGTGGATATGCCTATGAGCTAATGGGAGATGTTAAAAGCGCCCGAAAGGATTATGAACGCGTACTTCGCATGAAAGTGAATGACGATAAAGCTATCCAGGGATTGAATCGTCTGGATAATGCAGGCTAGAAAAAGCCGTCGCTCATTTAACTGAACTAACTATTCAGAATTTCAGCTTTAATCTCGCTGAGCTGATGAGCCATGGTTATGGTGGCTTCTTTGATCTCTTCCAGACTTTTTGTTATCGCTGTTTCATCAAAATCCTCACCATTGGTTTCAAGTAAATGGGCTGCATTTTTTTCGAAAACTTTTACCATTTCAAGCGGCACAGGAGCAGAAAAGTTGGCAATTACACCCTTAAGACTATGCGCATTAAACCGCATATTCTGAAAATCTTTTTCAGCTATATTTTTAGTTAATTTCTCAAATCTCTCTGCATATTCATTGATAAAAATATCGATTATTTCAACAATAATTGATTTGTCAAAATACTGATAAGTGTCGTAGAAATTTTGCTTGTTAACCATGATATGCTATAATTTCAGGTTTAATAATGTAAGGATACTATTCACTACAAATATAATTAATAGGAGGTCTGAAATTACCATTTCAGAAAAATTGGCAAAAAAATTATTGGGGCCGGTTTTGCTGCTTGGCTTCAATCTCTTTTTTTAAATCCTGTAACTGGCAACCCGAGCAACTTGAAGCACATCCGTCGCATCCTTTCTCGGCATTTTTAAAATGACCAAATATTTTATACGCTGCTGCGGCAGCAGCCAGAACAACAATGATAAGTACTATTATTTCCTGATAATTTTCCATAGCTGAAAAGTTAAGATTGAACAACTGAGAAGACAATTGGTTGCACAGGATTGGGAAAAGTATACAAGATTGTATAATAAACAATACATGCAACGACTGCTGTAAGCAGGAATGCCCAGATAAAGGCTGGTATTTGAGATATTCGCACAAGATTGGTGATATCACCTGCTTTTTTGGGTAAAAAGCAACCCAAATATGCAATGGTAATAGTGGATAGTATGGTTTCGGCAAAAGCGATAAGGCTGATTAAGGTTGAAAAAATTTCTGTTAAAAGAGCGTGCTGATACCAGGCAATAAAAGTGATAATGATTGTAAAAGTAATAAGCCAAACCAATCCATAACTATTTCTTACAAAGAGCATAAGGTTTAACAGGCAAATTGTCAGCAATATGAGAAATACGTACCTGTACTGATGGTGAGCCGATAGCCACAACAATCCGCCGGATGCCAGAGCTGCAAATGGATAACCGCAAAAAGTTACAAGAAAAGCGCGAAATTTTGAACTGCTTTTTGTCAGTGCAGTGCCTGATGTGTCACTGTTAAGTTCGATGCGAATTACTTCTCCACTGGTTAAAATGGCAGCTACTGCATGGCCACTTTCGTGCAAAAGAGTGTTTAATGTCCTGAAATATCTTCCTGTCAGGGGGAGCCTGAGTAAAATGACAGATATTAACAAGTAGGCGTAAAACTGAAGTTGCGGGTTGAGTGAGAAGAATGTGCTTACCATGACTTCATCATAAAAAGAGACTCCCAATCTGAAAGACAGCCAATGATGCCAAATAGGCCAAACCTGTAGTATAAACAACAATAAAAAGTGCCCATTTCCAGTTGCCTGATTCCTTTTTAATAGCAGCGACTACAGCCACGCACGGGAAGTAGATCAGAATAAACAACATGAAACTAAAAGCAACCAGTGGAGTAAACACTTTTTCGCCTTTTTTGGGGCCATCATGATAAGTTTGTTGCTGAATTTTGGAAATCAGTGAAGTGGAATTCTCATCTGATTCATCTCCGGCCTGATATAAAACACCCAGTGTGCCGACAGTAATTTCCTTTGCTGCAACACCTGAAAGCACAGCCACACTCATTTTCCAATCGAAGCCCAGAGGTCGCATGGCTGGTTCAATCAGATGACCGAGTCTGCCAATATATGAATTAAGCTGGCGGTTGCTTTCTTTGGCCATTTCAACTTCATCCAGCGCAATGCTTTCATCCGATTTTAGCTTCTGAATGATTTCGGCTGATTGCTGAGTTTGCATAATTGATGTGGCATATTGACTCTTAATGTTGGCAATCTGATGGTCGAATACAAAGTCAGAATCTGTTTCGCGAGGGAAGTATCCAAGTGCCCAAATGATAATTGATGCAATAAGAATAACTCCACCAATCTTTTTCAGGTATTGTTCGGCCCGGTTCCACATATGCTTTAATACAGAGCGTAAGGTAGGGGTACGATAGGGGGGGAGCTCCATTACAAATGGCATGTCAGGTTGCTTAAAGATGGCTTTTTTAAACAACAAAGCAGAGCCGATTGCGAGAAAAACGCCAATTGCATACATGGCAAAGAGAATTGTACCCTGGTATGATGCAAAAAAAGCACTTATAAACAGAATGTAGACAGGTAATCTTGCACTACATGACATGAAAGGATTGATGAGCATAGTGATAAGCCTGTCGCGCCGGCTTTCAATAATGCGGGTTGAAAGAATAGCAGGAACATTGCATCCGAACCCCATGAGCAAAGGAATAAATGACTTTCCATGCAGGCCAATTTTATGCATGACCTTGTCCATGATAAATACTGCCCTTGCCATATAGCCAGTATCCTCCATAAGTGAAATAAAGAGATAGAGCAACAGAATATTGGGAAGAAAGATGATGACACCTCCCACGCCGCCTATAATGCCTTGTATCAGTAAGTCCTTAAGCATCCCGTCGGGCAGGCCTGCCTGAAGCTCAGCTGAAACAAACTCAACAAGAGACTCAATCCATTCCATGGGATATTGCCCAATCTTAAAAGTACCATAAAAGGTGAGCCACATGAGAAATATGAAAATAGGAATTCCCCACACTTTATGCGTGATAAAAGTGTCAATGACCTCGCTCTTCTTTCGCTGGATTACTTCATTTGCTTCAAAAGTCTCACGCAGCGCCCCGGCTATAAACCCATATTTTGCATCGGCAATAAGACTCTCGGTGTCTTGTCGCAGTAAAGTTTCAATTTGTTCAATTTCAGCGTCTACAGCACGCATTATTTCCTTGAAGTTGCTTACCTTTTCTATGGCAACTTCACTGGCTCTGTCTTTTTCAATTAATTTAATTGCCAGAAACCTCGACGAAATCTGGTCGATAAGGTTGATGTTTTCAGGCTTACGCAAAAGTTCCTGAATGCGGGATATGCTTTTTTCAATTACTTCTCCGTAGTTGATATGGATGTGCCTGAGAGTAGTTTCTTTGTCTTCATAAACATCAATAATTTTTTGAAGGATATCATTTACTCCTTTGCCTTTAGAGCCGATAGCAGGTACAAAAGGGAAGCCCAGCAGGTTGCCAAGCTGCTGATGATTGAGCTTGTTTCCGCTTTTTTCAAGTTCGTCATGCATGTTCAGGACACCTACCAGTTTGATGTCCATATCGATAAGCTGAGTTGTAAGGTATAAATTGCGCTCAAGGTTTGAGCTGTCAATAATATTAACTACCACATCGGGTATGGAATCGGTGATGAAATCACGCACAAACAGCTCCTCGGGACTATAAGCTGTAATGGAGTATGTCCCAGGAAGATCAGTTACAATAAATGTATACTCATCTTTCTTAAAGCGCGCTTCTTTGGCATCTACAGTAACACCAGAATAATTGCCTACTCTTTCGCGTGAGCCGGAGGCATGATTAAAGATGGTTGTTTTACCCGAGTTGGGATTTCCAACAAAGGCAACATTGATGACTTTGCCTTTTTCCCGGGCTTTATGAATCAGAATGCTGCCTGGTACACTGCCATTGTTAACCATTTCAGGAAGTAGCATGGCTTCAGACTCCGTAATAATCTCAATAAGCCTGGCTTCACTGTTGCGCAATGAAACATTGTAGCCCATTACATTATATTCCACAGGATCAAGCAGAGGAGCTTTCTGAATTACAGTTACTTCCTTTCCTGTAATAAACCCCATCTCAAGTATCCGCTTCCGAAAGGCCCCGCGGCCGCGAATTTTGGTAATTATGCCTTTGTCACCCGGTGATAAATCTGCTAAATTCAAGCTGTTGTTATTTAGAATCGTTATAAATTGTCGCAAAAGTATTGGTATTTTATTAACGAAATACCGGTTTGCATTCTAAATAAGTGGTTATGAACGTGAGTTCATTTAATGGGGCTGTTAAATACTTTGGCTGCGCTGGAACAACAGATGCAGTGCGTACAATGCCTTTGTTGCGGCAGGCCCCCAGTGATCGTGATAATAGGTGCATATGTCATGTACTGCATTTTCTTTAGCTGTGTATCTGTTTTTCTGGTAAAGTGTCAGGAAGTCTTTCATATCCTGATAAATATCAGCAATACATTCTCCTATTCCAGCCTTTTCGAGCTCAGCATCTTCGTCGTGAGGATCACTGCTCATCCAGAAATGATCGTCAGGATAAAGTTTGTTGCGAATGGTGTTAAAAAGCAGCTCCCATTCTTCTTCTGTAACAAAACGCTCTGAATCGTCGGGCGATGAAGGTGTAACTGATTTTACCAGAGAGCCCTTCAAATATAGTAAAGGTAAAATCCGCCGGTAATAGTCAATTATATCTTCTTTCGAGTATTCTGCAACCTTTTCGGTGAAATGACAGAATTCATTGCTGACTGTCAGAAATTCAATTATTTGCTTGGTAAAAACCGGGTCATTTTCAGGTAGTGACATAATTTTTTTTTGCAAATTTAATCAAATCGGGCTAAATGGGTTTGTTTACGGATTTGTGGCTTGCTGTTAAGTTGTTTTTGCGAGGAGTTTATTTCTTGTTTTGTTTATTTATACCCTGATATTTTTAATGATTTTTGTAGTTAAATGTGATGTGTAACTACGGCAAAACGTTAATATTTTATATATTTACAAAAAAAGCCTGATGGACAAACTGAATTTAAAAAGGGAAATAGCATCTGTTTGTAAAAAAATAAAAATGGATAATGAGGCGAATCTGGTTCAGGCAATCAGTGAAGCTGAGCAAAGTGCCAATGAATACGGGCAGCCGAAGGATCGTTACGACTCATACAGAGCTCAATTGTCTAATAAAAGGGATATGCTGGCCCAACAGCTGAATAAAGTTCAGGAAGAAATTGCCCTGCTTGACAGAATAGATTTAACCAGAACCTGTATAAGTGCAGGTTTTGGTGCAGTTGTAATTACGCCTGTACAAAAAGTATTTATTTCAATAGGTATCGGTAAAATCAAGCTTAACGATGGTTCGGAATTTTTTGCTATTTCGGCCGTTGTGCCATTTGCCAAAGCAATTCGTGATAAGAAAAAAGGTGATATTTTTGAATTTAACGGTAAAAAGCTGGAAATTATTGATTTATTCTAAAAGCGTTTTGTTATTTGAAACTGACAAATTCTGGTGCAACTGTTTCAAAATCAGATATGCCTATTTGAGGCAGGTCTTTTACTTCAAATAATAAATTTCTGCCATTTGAATCGGGTCTGAAATACCAGGTAAATCCGAATTGGAAAGTGGAAAAGACCAGATTTTCATTTTTTATTCTTATTCCGGCACCGATGGCAGGGTAAACGGCCTGATTAAAGAGCGGCTTCCCCGAAGGGGCAATCATGGCGATTTCTACCAGGGAATAAAATGCAAATCTAAAACTGAGCAGGTAAAATGGAGTAAAAATGATAGTCTCTCCGTGAGCTGTCAAACGGCTATTGCCTTCAAGCGGGTATTTGTTAAATAAGTTAATGCTTTCGGGTGTGCCAATCTTTATCATGCTTTGCGAACTTTGATTGAGGCCCGAAGTAAAGTTTACCGATGCATAATTTCGTAATTTCATACTTCCAACTTTTAATAGCCTGGAAATAAAGTCAACCTGAGTGCTGAATACTCCTTCTTCAAAATTGTTGTGATTCCAGAATCCGCCCAATTGCATACGGTTGCTCATAAAACCTCCCTGATTCATTCTGATACCAGCCGCTAAATTCAACCCTGTATAGTATCTTTTTGCCAGCAAGCTGGTTTCATAGCCTGCAATTAATGAAGCAAAGTGCCCGAACTGAATGTCTTCTGTTTTGCCAAAGCCAAAAATCATGTTGCTTTTAAAATAGCCACTTTTTATCAAACTGATACCGGCAATATAACGGGTTACTGAAACAAGTGGATTGTCAGTTATTACTGGTATTAAAGGCGATTTTACATAATTGACATTGTAATACCGAAAAGTTACTGCGGCCCGGGAGCGAAGGGGTGACGGGCTTTTGTAGCGGTTGATAATTGTAGAATAACCGCCCCATATGTCATAAAGATGATAGATTATTTTCAGAGAATTTACCCTGATGTCGGCGGGTAACCAGGTTGTGGTTTTTTGGATATTTATGCCGCCTCCCAACCTGGTTTCAGGTGTGAGAAAGGGTTTGGTTATTTCTAGCCCATATCGCTTTATATCGGGTCTGTTTTGCCAGTAGGTTTTTGCGTCAGTAAAGCTGTTCCCGATATTCCTGACTTTATAGGCGCTTTCGCTGAAAAACAGGGAGTTTTTTTCGTTTTGATTGAATTCAAATGATTGTTCAAGCTGATGGCCAAACCCCAGGATATTCCGGTTGTAAACCCTGAATGTGCTTTTTTCTGTACTGGCTACTTTAACATCGAAACCAATCGGGAAAACATCTTTTACAATGACAGTCAGGTCGGCACTGTCGCTGTCCGGAATTTCGCTGACAACAAAGCGGGCATCTTCAAAAAGAGAAGATTGTCTGATCAAACGCTCATTGTCGGCCAGTTTTAAAGGGTCTATACGATCGCCTTCATTTATTTGTAGAAGTCCTCTTATTACTGCATCGTGGGTGTTAAAGTGAATTTTGTTCAGCGTTTTGTCGAGCCAGATATCCGATTGGAGTGTAGTGTCAAACACTGAAGAGCCAAAGACATCCACTTTTACTATTTTGATGGATCTGATGACTGAATTTTTATGGCTGATGAATGGAATATTGGAAGGGCTGTTGGTTAGTGTGTCAGGACTAACAGTGCGAGGTTTGCGGAAAAGCAAAGGATAAAGCTGCCGGTAAAAAAAACTTTGGGTGGCAGTTTTGTGCAATTTATTATAGAAACTCTTTGAAGATTCTATTCTAGGCTTTTGCTTTTCATAGCGAGTGCTGTCTGTCGCTTTTATTCTGATATTGGTATTGATGGCAGATGTGTCAATATTTGATTTTGTGGTATCAGATTGAGCCTGAGAAACTAAAGGAAAAGTGAATGCACTGGAAAATAAAACAGCTATAGCAAATCTGCAGACTGTGAGCCGGAATTTAATCAGAAAACTATAGAAGTTAATAAACATAGTCAAATAAGGATATGCATATTCTTTAACGCTAATTTACTTATAAAAGGTATATCGTAGTGGTTGAAAAATGCTGAGATAAAAAAAAGGTTCATTTGAAAAAATGAACCTTTTTTTAAACTTATGAAAACAGAATTAGACTCTTTTCTCTTTGATTCTGGCTTTCTTACCTTTGAGTTCACGGAGATAGAAAATTCTTGCTCTGCGAACAACACCACGTTTATTGACTTCAATTTTTTCAATAAATGGTGAGGCGAATGGGAAAATTCTTTCAACGCCAGTGTTTCCTGATACTTTGCGGACTGTAAAGGTTTCGGTGGCGTTTTCACCTGAGCGCTGTAAAATTACGCCCTGAAATTGCTGAATTCTTTCTTTGTCACCCTCTTTGATTTTATAGTGAACGGTAACAGTATCGCCAGCTTTGAAGCTTGGAAATTCCTTCCTTACAACCAGGGTATCCTCAACAAACTTCACTAATTCCTTCTTGCTCATTATTTTAGGTATTTAATTGTTGCGTTTTCCAAAAATGAGTGCAAATATACGGCATTTTATTTTTAATATACAAGCAACAAGCGAAATTAATTCAAATTTGATTCCGGTGTTTTATCTTAGTGTTGAAAATGAGCTTATTGTAATGACTGAGCAAAGCGCATTTTATTGGATTTTGTCCTTTTTTTCTTTATTGGGGAGGCTTTTGAACTCATTATAAGGTAAGAACTTATCTTTTACCTGCAATTCTGAAATCTTATTTCAGGCTCAAACCTCATTCAGTAAATCAGGCCGGCGCTTACGGGTGCGTTCAAGAGCCTGCTCCATGTTCCATTTTTTAATTTCCTTATCATTGCCTGAGAGCAGTACATCAGGAACTTTCAGTCCTTTGTAATCAGCCGGACGTGTGTAAACCGGAGGGCTCAGCAGGTTATCCTGAAAAGAATCAGTAAGTGCCGATGTTTCGTCACTTAACACTCCGGGTATTAACCTGATTATACTATCGGTTAAGATTGCTGCTGCAAGTTCGCCACCCGAAAGTACATAATCGCCTACCGAGATTTCAAGCGTAATGTATTGTTCTCTTATTCGTTCGTCTATTCCTTTGTAGTGCCCGCACAATAAAATAAGATTGCCTTTCAGGCTGAGCTGATTGGAAAGGTGCTGATTGAGCAATACACCATCCGGTGTGAGGAAAATTATTTCTTCGTAATCTCTTTCTGACTTAAGTTTGTCAATACAATCGGCAATTGGTTGAATCATCATTACCATTCCTGCATTTCCGCCATATACATAATCGTCGACATTGCGGTGTTTATTGGTTGAGTAGTCGCGGATGTCATGAAGATGGATTTCGGCATGCCCTTTTTCAACAGCCCGTTTAATAATGGAATGGCTGAATGGACCGTCGAACATTCCGGGGAAAATTGTAAGAATATCTATGCGCATTTGTATTGTTTTTCATGGCAAAATTACCGTAAATCTTATTTCATGCCCATTTTTTTAAAGTTTTTGATCGAAAGGTTATCTTTGCTCAGGTTTAAACTGCTGGTTATAATGTTTTTCAAGGTTGGATGAATAAATTCTTTAAACATTTGTTTTCGCCTTTTCGGTTACTGGGTTTTGACTGGTTTATCTCGGGCCTCTTTTTAATGATTCTCCTTGCCTGGCAGTTTCCCGGGCCGGGGGTTGCCGATGGTGTTATTTCGCTAAAATCATTGGCTGGTTATGGTATTTCAGTCATATTTCTTTTATATGGTATGCGATTGAGTGTGGGGCAATTATTGGGCTGTTTGTCGCACTTGACATTGCACACAATCATTCAGTCTGTTACGTTTATTTTGTTTCCTTTGTTGGTTTTGCCTTTCAGGGGAGTGTTTCAAGGTGGTCCGTACTATAATCTTTGGTTAGGTGTTTTTTTTCTGGCAGCATTACCTTCCACAGTTTCATCGGCGGTAGTGATGGTTTCTATGGCGCGTGGCAATATTCCGGCTGCAGTGTTTAATGCGAGTTTGTCAAGTATAGCAGGGATTTTTATTGCCCCTTTGTGGATGGGAATGTTTGTGAATGGCCCGATGGCATTTGATATGTATCCCGTTCTGGTAAAGCTGACTTATCAAGTGTTGTTGCCATTGATTACAGGTCTTCTGTTGAATAGATGGTTGGGCCAATGGGCAATAAATGCGCGAAAAATAACCTCTTACTTCGACCAATTGGTTATTCTGGCAATTGTTTATACTTCTTTTTCTACTTCGTTTAAAAGTGGGTTGTTTGTTGGATTTAGTCTGGAAGTGATTCTCATGCTGGTTTTAATATTGGTATTGCTGTTTGTGGTGGTTAACCTTCTTATTTATTTTACAGGAAAGCGCGCCATGCTCTCACGGCCTGATATGATTACAGCCTTATTTTGCGGTTCCACCAAATCTTTGATGCATGGCAGTGTGATGGCCAAGGTTATGTTTGGAAGTATGGGAATTGGTGGCATTGTGCTGTTGCCTGTGCTTATTTATCATGCTTTTCAGCTAACAGCCACAGGGATAATGGCCCGCAAATTTTCTGTAAGAAAGCCTGACAATGATGATAAATAGGTGATTAATCGCCAGTTGTTCCGGTTGGTGTGAGGTTTTGAAAGTTATTAAAACGTGCCTGGTTCAGCAGGGCGCTTTCAGGCTTGTCAGAAACACCCATTATCCATGCTTTGGCGCGCGGCATTGAAGTAAATACGCCAACTTCAGGCTCATTTCCAAATACGGCTATGTGTTCAGTCAATTCTGCGGGTAGTTTGCTTACACAAAAGGCAACTCTTTTAACGCCTAGATGGCTCATTTGAGGGATAATATATTGTGCAACCCAGTCATGAATTTTATTATTGAGGTGAAATACCTCAGCAGGCGCCATTACCATAAGATTCCTGGCTTTTAGTCTTTCCGTTTCCTGAAGCATGGCAACCAGACTCAGTATATAACCTGAAG
Organism: Lentimicrobiaceae bacterium; assembly: GCA_020636745.1. Taxonomy (NCBI): domain Bacteria; kingdom Pseudomonadati; phylum Bacteroidota; class Bacteroidia; order Bacteroidales; family Lentimicrobiaceae; species Lentimicrobiaceae bacterium. The sequence goes on from JACJXH010000009.1 coordinate 104,836, forward strand.
GTGAGCGCATCTGGTCTGCCTCAATCTGATTTATCAACAAATTAAAATCCTTGTTGAATTCATAAAGTGCTTTTGGAGTAGAAGGACTTTTCATAAGCAATTATAGAACAGGTAAGTATTGTAAGAGGATGTAAATGTAATAATTATTTACTTGCAAAGCAAGGGGTGGGTAAAAATGTTTTCGATAAATGTAAATATTGGCCACAACGATTTGTAGATAAACCGATACAGTTTAAATTATTGTAAATAAAATTTACATAGAAAGGAGTGGGTTAGCCGTCTGGTGTTTGACAGCTATTACATGAAAGCTTATTATAGTATAATAAAAGCTGTTATAACTCAACAATAATTTTGCCTGTTTGCCCGGCTTCTAGCATGCGATTGAGCTCTTCCGGCACTTCAGCCAGAGAGATAGAGCGGGAAATGTGATGCAAATGTTCGGAAATAAGTTTTTCAGAGATTAATTTCCATATTTCGAGCCTGCGAGGCATGGGCGTTTCAGCAGCGGCGATGCCAATGAGTCTGACAGCTCTCAGAATAAATGGGAAAACTGAGACATCAAGTGTGGCAGAAGCCAGCATACCACAGTTGCAAACAATTCCTCGTTCCATTGTTGACCTTAAGACAGTGGAAAGTGTTGCACCGCCAACAGTGTCGAGTGCGGCCATCCAGCGGGCAGGAAGTAAGGCTTTTTCTGATTTGTCATTTAAAATACTGCGATCAATTATTTCAGCAGCGCCTATTTTCAACAGGAACTGTTCAGCTTCTTTTTTGCCGGTAGAGGCAACAACCTGATATCCGGCTGCTGATAACATGGCAACGGCCATTGAACCAACAGCTCCGGTGGCGCCAGTAACGAGAATTTTACCCGAATCGGGCTTGATATCATGTTTCATAAATTCGAAAATGGCACTTGCTGCAGTAAATCCGGAGGTTCCTATAATCATGCATTCTTTTAAACTCAAGCTGTTGGGTTTCATTACAACCCATTTTTCAGGAACTCTGATAAACTCGGCAAACCCACCGCTTGTATTCATTCCAAGGTCGTAGCCGCACACAATGACTTCATCGCCTTTTTTGAAAATATTACCTGATGATTCTACTACAGTGCCGGCAGAATCAATGCCTGGCGTGTGAGGGTATTTTCTGGTTATTCCTTTATTTCCGGAAGCAGACAAAGCATCTTTGTAGTTTAATCCTGAAAATTTAACCCTGATCAGCACTTCACCTTCAGGCAAGTCTGATATTTGTTTTTCTTTTAAAGAAGATACAAATACGCCCGGTTTTATTTCTTCTGTTACTATTGCTTTGTAAGTTTGATTGTTATGGTTTGAGAAACTGGTCATTGTTCAATTCTTTGGTATGCAGATATTTGTATATAAAAAAATAGCTGCCAATTAAAAAAGCTCGTTTGATTTATTTATACTTTTGCACTGTTTTTCGATTAACAGGTCTGCAAAGATGTGAAGTTATTACAAATAATGGCCTGTTATGGCACTAATTTTATTCAATATTTTTGATGAGGTGCATCAGAAATTAACTTGTTAATACTCAAAAAATGGCACTAAAATTTATTTCAGCAGAAGAAGCAGCCAGTTACATCAACCATGATGATGTTGTAGGTTTCAGTGGTTTTACGCCTGCAGGTTCAGTTAAATCTATTCCTGTAGCAATTGGAGAGAGGGCAAAAGAAGCACATGCTCAAGGTAAACCATTCAAAATTGGGATGATTACCGGCGCATCCACTGGCGATTCACTTGATGGTTCGCTGGCAAGGGCTGAAGCTGTGAAATTTAGAACTCCCTATCAGTCCAATCCGGATATGCGCAACCTGATTAATTCAGGTAAAGCCGATTACTTTGATTCACATCTTTCGGTTGTCGGGCAAAATATCCGTTATGGTTTTCTGGGTAAGATTAATTGGGGAATCATTGAAGCCTGCGATGTTACAGAGCAAGGTGAAATCGTACTTACTACCGGAGTTGGAATTTCACCAACCATTTGTCAGGTGGCCGACCGTTTGCTTATTGAACTGAATGGCTTTCATCCGAAAGCCCTGCGTGGAATGCATGATATCATTGTGGTAAAAGATCCTCCCAACAGAAGAGAAATTCCCATTTATCGTCCTTCCGACAGGGCTGGTGCTGAAGTGATTAAGGTTGACCCGTCAAAAATTGCCGGCGTTGTTATTACAAATCATCCCGATGAAGTTGGCTCGTTTGCAAAAACCGATGCTGTTACCGATATGATTGGCCAGAATGTGGCTGACTTTCTTTCCAGAGAGCTGAAGCAAGGTCGCATTCCTTCTTCATTTCTTCCATTGCAATCAGGCGTTGGAAATATTGCCAATGCAGTATTGTCGGCTCTGGGCTCCCATAAAGGCATTCCTGATTTTGAAATGTATACCGAAGTTATTCAGGACAGCGTGATTGACCTTATGGATCAGGGAAGAGTTAAGTTTGCCAGTGGTTGTTCGTTAACCGTTTCTCCTGAAAAGCTGAAACATGTGTACGATAGGTTAGACTTTTTCCACAAACGAATCGTATTGCGTCCCCAGGAAATCTCAAACAGTCCCGAAGTAGCCCGGCGAATTGGAATTATTTCTATCAATACAGCTATTGAGGCCGATTTATTTGGGAATGTGAATAGTACCAACGTAATGGGACGTAAAATGATGAATGGAATTGGAGGCTCAGGCGATTTTACCCGTAATGCCTATATTTCAATCTTTACCTGCCCTTCTGTAGCTAAAGGTGGAAAAATAAGTGCTTTTGTTCCTATGGTTTCACATACTGACCACAATGAACATTCTGTACAGGTGGTTATTACTGAACAAGGAATTGCCGATTTACGCTCCAAGTCGCCCAGAGAAAAAATGCAGGCAATCATTGAAAATTGTGTTCACCCTGATTACAAACAAGCTTTAAGCGATTATGCTCATTTGGCTGGTGATACCCACACGCCATGTACTCTTGCAGCTGCTTTTGGTATGCATCAGGAGTTTGAAAAATCAGGCGATATGCGAAATATTGACTGGGGCGAGTGCTTTAAAAAATAGTAGTTCTAAGTGCTGTTTTTAAGCATGAGTGCTTAGTTTAACCAAATCAAATTTGAACAGGAGTAGCCGATCCCGGATAATACCCGGATCGGTTTTTTTATTGTTTTATGTTACAATTTGTAATTTTGGAAAATGAAATTCTACACTTTTATTCTTCTTTTACTGATATTTCCTGTGCTCACTGAGGCTCAGGTTTTGAACATTGAACGCGAGAGAATTAAAACCGATACGACAGGTTGGTCAGGCACCGGTAAGTTGTCGTTGAATCTTCTGAGCAATCTTGAGCGCTTTACCCAGGTTGGCCTGAATTTGCATGTTCAATATAAAACCCAAAGAAGCCTCTATCTGGCCTTGTCGGATTATGAGGTCATAAAATCTGAAAAAGATGATTTCTCAAACAAAGGTATGCAGCACCTGAGGTATAATTATAAACTGAATAAGTTTCTTACACTTGAAGGATTTACACAGGCACAATTTAATAAGGTGTTAAATTTGAAATTCAGAGGGTTGGTGGGAGCTGGCACCCGGTTTAAAATTCTGGGACGCGATAACTTCAGAATTTACTCAGGATTGGCTTACATGTTTGAGCACGAAGTTCCGCAAAGTGATGCTGTTTCCGTTGCAGAAAACAATCACCGTTTAAGTTCCTATGTGTCATTTACTTTAAAGCTGAACAGTAATTTCAGCTTGATAAATACGTCATATTTTCAACCACGGATTGATTATTTTACCGATTACCGAATTGCCAACAATTTGAATATGGTTTTTAAAATTACCCGTCGTTTGTCTTATGCACTGATGTTGGAGCACCTGATTGATAACAGGCCTTTAAAGTCAATTCCCCGTGAAATTTACAGTTTGAGAAATACGCTGATTCTGGATTTTGGCAAGTAGGTAACAATAAAAAGCAAGTGCAATGTCCGAGCCGGTGAATTGCACTTGCGTGAATACGTGGATACCCGGTGCGGATCAAATTCTCTCAACCATCACAAATTCAAAGAGATCTGCCATGGTTTCAAAGGCGTAGTATTCGTCCCACCCTGTGAGGTCAAGAACCTGAAACTTGTTTTCAGGTTGATTATATACATAAACTTCTTCGTCTGATCGCCCGAACAAGATGCAGCCGGGGAGGCGATCAGCAATTCCCCACTGTTGATTTTGGGCCGACAAGTCTAAATGTTCCGCTGTTTCGTTTGAATGAAGCGAAAAGATGTAAATCCCATTGTAGAAAAATCCGTTTGTTAAAAGAAAAAAATCAGTAAACTCGCCGGACCAGGGGTAACCTTGTGCTTTCATCTGTTGGGCATATTCTTCAATTTCAGCAGATTTGCTTGCGCTGTAAACTTCAGCATAATCAATGGTTTTAGCCCATTTGACAAGTTGTTGAATGTTTTTTTTCATTCGGCAGAATGGTTAAGAGGTTTGATAATTTGGGGAGATTAAAGGCTTTGGTTAACTTTTATATATTTGGGTTAAACTTAATTCTGATAGGGGTTAAATTTCCTGACAGATCTGTCATTAAACTTTGAGATTAGGATGAAACAAATGTACGTCTCTCTGTGGGAAAGGAATCTGTACATTGTTTTCCCTGAACTTCCGATCGATGGTGTACCTTAGTTTGCTTTTAACATTTTCGCAACGGAATGATTCATTTGTCCAAAAGAGAAGTTGAAAGTTAAGCGAAGATTCACCGAAATCGCTGAATCTGACAAATGGCTCAGGCTTAGTTTCAACAGCCTGATTTTCTTTGGCACTTTCAAGAAGCAATCTGGTAACCAGTTCAACATCTGACCCATAGGCCACTCCTACTTCTACCTGGAAACGCGTAGTGCTTTGATCCTGGCTCCAGTTTATGACTTTATCGCTGATAAATTTTGAATTAGGAATAATCATGGTAATGTCATCTCTTGTTCTGATTTTAGATGTCCTTAAGCCAATCATAGTTACTTTTCCAACAATGTCATTTTCAAGTTGAATGATCTCACCAACTTTAAGATTGCCTTCGAAAAGAAGGATAATGCCAGATACCAGGTCGTTGAAAATCTGCTGAATACCAAAACCTAAACCTACCAATAGCGCAGCTGAGCCGGCCAACATAAGATTTAAATTGACTCCAAAATTTTCCAGTGCAAACAGAATAAATACAATCCAAATGAAATACCGGAGAATGCTGTAAATGGAAAATGAAGTGCCTTTGTCAATTTTGCCTTCTTTTACCCGTTTATGAAAGAATCTTTTAATAATTTTCAGAAAAAATAAGGTGAGCAGAAACAGAATAATGATGACAATCAGACTGTAAGCACTAATTGTGAGGTTGCCTAAATTTACCAGTTTATAGGATAGTATTTCTTTTATGTTCATGAAAGTAAAATTAGTAAAAGTCGCGTTTGATAAAGTTGTTTTCATGGAAATATTTTTTTTAAAATTCATACGTCTTCTTACAGTTATCTGATGCAACAATAAAATATGGGACCTCGGAAGAAGTCATCTCATGTATTTTAGAATTGGTTTGGTTAAGAAGTTACTTTGCCCGGAAACTGGGATAAATATCAGTTTTGGATTTTCCTGGAAAGGCCGATCTTACGCAAATGGCTCTGCATAAGCAAAAGCCTGATATTTGAAGATGTAATACGGGGAATGAAGAGAGATTAATACTATTTTTGCGAGCACTGGATAAAGACTATGAAAAAGCAGAACAAAACTGAAACATCAGAAACATATTACGCTTCGGCAGACCATAGCAGCGTTGATGATATACTTGCAACCTATTCTCAACTATCAGAAGAGGTTCAGCTGCGTATGATTTCTGATGCTATGCCCGATATTGCGTTGATTCTTTCGCCTAACCGTGAAATTGTTTTTTCAAACAAGGCTTTGGTGTCTTTGCTTGGCTTGTCTGAAGAAAAGTCGGTATTGGGCCTGCGGCCGGGCGAATTGCTGAATTGTATTCATGCATCGGAAACCGGCAATGGTTGTGGAACCTCGGTCTCGTGCAGGTATTGTGGTGCCGTAAATGCCATTCTTGAATGTCAGAAAACCGGTCAATCTGTAAAAAGTGAATGCAGAATTACTTCATTGGTAAACGGGCAAAATCAGTCATATGACTTGCAGGTGAATGCAAGTCCGTACATGTTCAATGCAAAAAAATACATTATTTTTACGATTAAGGATATCAGCGATAGCAAAAGAAGACGTGCGTTGGAGCGAATGTTTTTTCATGATGTACTCAATACAGCTACGGGCCTCAATGGATTAATCGGTGCATTAAAAGAATCGCAAGATCCTGATGAAATGAGAGAAGTGCTTGAATTTGCTGAAAAAGCCAGTCATGACCTGATTGAGGATTTGATTTCGCAAAGAGCATTAAGTGCGGCCGAAAACGGAGATTTGGAATTAAAGATCAGCAGGTTTTCTTCTCTGCAAATTTTGCACGATGTGGCAGCTTACCTGTCCCATCATGAAACTGCCACTGGTAAAAGGATTTACGTTGAACCTTTATCACATGGCATTCAAATGGAGAGTGATTCTCAGTTGCTGAAGCGGGTGTTAATCAATCTGGTTAAAAATGCTTTGGAAGCCAGTCCGGTTGGGGCCATGGTTAGTTTAAGTTCTCGGGTAACCGACAGAACCATCAGTTTTTGTGTGAAGAATTCCACTTTTATGCCCGTGCATATACAAACTCAGATATTTCAGCGTTCGTTTTCCACTAAAGGAGCGGATAGGGGCATAGGAACCTATTCGGTTAAACTATTAACCAACAGGTATTTGAAAGGCAATGTAACTTTTGAAACAAATGAGGTTGATGGTACAACTTTTAAAATTGAGCTCCCTCTTGGGATTAAATAAATTGTAGTGGATTTTGATTATTTCAGCATGCAGAAACGGGGGTAATTAATTGATGTATTTCATGATCAACTCGATTAATTCTGCTGCTTTGATCGGTTTGGGAATGTAATCGTCGCATCCGGCCTTCAGAAATACTTCCCTGTCGCCAGGTATAGCAAAGGCTGTAGTTGCAATAATGGGAATGGAAGGCTTTAACTTTTTGATTTCACGTGTGGCTTCTACACCATTCATCACCGGCATTTTTATATCCATCAGAATTAGATTGATGTTGGCGTCTAATTCAATATATTCAACGGCTTCAAGCCCGTTGTTGGCTCTTAGTAGCTCAAATCCTGCTTTTTTTAGAAGTTTTTCGACATAGCGGAAGTTAGATTCTTCATCTTCTGCAACAAGTATTTTTAACCCGGCAGGTGCCTGATGGCTGCTTTTGATTGAATGTTCAGATGAATGCTGTTCGCTCATGTTATATAAAATCTAAGGTTATCATATTAGTTTTAACTTCACACCAGGCAGAGAACCCACAAATAAAAGGGTTGAAATTTTATCGTATTATTCTATAAACGAAAATACAAAAAAAAGGTAGATTCTGTGCATAGAAAAAGCGTACTGAAACGAAAAAACGCTGTAAGTACTAATTGGTATTGATTTCGTTTTACTAAAGAACAAATTGCAACTGAATTTGTTTGCACGAAAGTTTATCCAGGATTTTCCGGATTGCTTAATTGAAAAGGCTTTTCATACATTTTGAAGCACAGGGTAATAGATTATAATGGGATGAGTAAAAATAAAAAAGCCATTCTCTTGAGAATGGCTTTTTCAGGTTTTATCAATCAGGATTATCTGATGCTGATTTTGCGGGTAATAACCCCTTGTTTTGTGCTAATGCTCAACAGGTAAAGTCCTGAAGGCATTTCTGAAGTGTTAATGCTCAGATTATTGGAGGCTGCATTGGTTTCAAAAACAAGGCGGCCAGCGATGTTGTAGATTTTTGCATTGCTGATTTCTACGCCGGCATTGATATTGAGGACGTTAACTGAAGGATTAGGGAAGATGTTTAACTGTACAAGTTCGTTGTTTTCAACACCTACACCAGTAATTTCAACAGCTACAGGGCCTGCTGGAGTTGATTCTCCGGCATCGTAAACAGCTGTAACCTGATAGCTATATGAGCCATTTCCCAGGTCGAGATCGCTGTAGAAGTTGTCGGTAATCTGGTTGGCAATTTTTGTTCCATTGCGCCAAACATTGTATCCGATTAAAGCACGGGTTCCTGAAGGAGCATCCCATGTAAGGTCAACATTATTGCCATCAACAACAGTAGCCTGCAGGTTGGTTGGAGGTAAAGGCTGTTCAAGAATGCCATTGAATTTATACATTCCGCCAACAGTGTTGCTTTCATTGAAAGCTCCGCACCATCCTGTCATATTGTCAATCCAGTCAGTAGCAAGAAACTGGGTTCCTTCTGTATCAGGGAAGAATGACCATGTATGAGCGCCATCAAAACTATAGGCGATACCTGTTAAACCAGTTGCAGCACCTGTACAAACCCATGTGTTAGGTGTGCCAGGAACATAAGCAAAATCATTGGTCAGGACAGTGCCTGTTGTTGTAACAGCAGCCCAGGTTACACCACCGTCAAAAGTTTCTGACATGGCTCCAGTTGTACCACTGCTTTTATCCATGGCTATTCCGTGCATTTCGTTGCGGAATTCAACGTCAACAAATTTGTTGGTAAGGGTGGTTGCTGAAACTTCCCATGTAAGACCTTTGTCGGCTGAACGGTACACACGGCCTTTGTTAGTTCCAAACCAGATATGATCACCAACTGCTGAGTAATAACCAACTACACCCCATTCTCCTGAAACAGGAGCAGGAATATTGGCGCCATCAACTGCAGTCCAGGTTGTTCCGCCGTCGGTGGTTGTGTATAATTCAAAGTCACCATTAATGGGGTCACCCTGGCAAAAGCCATTGTTTGCATCAAAGAAATGAACAACGTTGGGGAATGAAGCTGCATTGGTAAACAGTGCAGTTTCCTGTTTATTCCATGTAGCACCACCATCAGTTGTTACATAAATGCCCTGAGGCAAAGAACCTGACGACCTGTACAAAGGCATATAAGCAGTATTTGCATCAATGGCGCAAATCATAGCAGGCTCAAGGCCAGTAGCATTGTTTACAACACCGGCTGTCCATAAATCACCACCATTGGTTGTTTTGGTAAATTCTGCGATTTCAGCAGCTGTTCCGCTTCCATCGTAAGCAGTAGCCCATACAATCTGATCACTTACAGCGTGCATAAATTTGATACCGCGTGATGCTTCAGTAAATCCAGATGCCTGTGGAAGCCACTGGGCCATACTGCTGAAAGAAATTGCCACAAGGGCGATAAGTGTAAAAATCCGTTTCATCATAATCATTTTTTTGGTTTAACAATAAGTTCAGATGTGTGCAAATATAACTATTACTCGGATATTGCAAGGGTTTTTTAAACTAAATGAGGATTCCGGTCGATAATTTTAGATGAATCAAAGTTAAGCAATTTATATCATTAAATAGGTCAGTAAAACCAATTTGATAGTTGAAAATTGTTAATTTTTGATTTCTGTGCTTCCGGAATTTAACTCTTCGTGAGTGATTGTTTGGAGCAGTTCTTTAAATTCTTACTTTTGCATCGCTGATAACTATTCAGGAGATCTCATATTATGTTTGAAAATTTAAGCGAAAAACTCGAAAGAGCCTTTAAAACCCTGAAGGGGCAAGGTCATATTACTGAAATCAATGTGGCTGAAACATTGAAAGATGTTAGAAAAGCATTACTCGATGCCGACGTAAGTTACAAAGTAGCCAAACAATTTACCGACCTTGTTAAAGAGAAAGCCCTGGGGCAACAGGTGTTGACCTCTGTTTCGCCGGGCCAGTTAATGGTTAAAATTGTGCATGACGAACTGGCCAACCTTATGGGAGGCACTCAGGTTGAGATTAACCTTAAAGGGGCGCCTGCTGTTATACTTATTGCTGGTCTTCAGGGGTCAGGTAAAACTACATTTTCGGCTAAACTGGCCAATTATCTGCATACCAAAAAGGGGAGTAAGCCCCTTTTGGTCGCCGGTGACGTTTATCGTCCGGCAGCTATCGAGCAATTGAAAGTACTTGGAACCCAGATTGGAGTGCAGGTATTTACCATTGAGGATAATAAAAATCCGGTTGAAATTGCCAAGAAAGCTATAGCACATGCCAAGGAATATGCTTATAGCCCGGTTATTATTGATACTGCAGGCCGACTGGCAGTTGATGAACAGATGATGAACGAGATTGCAGCAGTAAAACAAGCTGTGAACCCTCAGGAAATCCTGTTTGTTGTTGATTCCATGACTGGACAGGATGCGGTTAATACTGCCAAAGCATTTAACGACAGGCTTGACTATAATGGTGTTGTACTGACAAAGCTTGACGGAGATACAAGGGGCGGAGCTGCGCTTACTATCCGTTCGGTGGTTGATAAGCCTGTGAAATTTGTCGGACTCGGCGAAAAGATGGATGCCATTGATGTATTCTACCCTTCGCGAATGGCTGACCGTATCCTTGGCATGGGCGATATTGTTTCGCTTGTTGAACGTGCTCAGGAACAGTTTGATGAAGAAGAAGCTAAAAAACTTCAGATAAAACTTGCAAAGGATACCTTTAACTTCAATGACTTTATCAGCCAGGTAAAGCAGATTAAGAAGATGGGTAATGTTAAGGATTTGCTTGGCATGATTCCCGGTATGGGCAAAGCCCTGAAGGATGTTGAGATAGATGAAAATGCATTTAAGGGGATTGAAGCCATGATTTCATCCATGACTCCGGCTGAACGCGAAAACCCCGCTCTGCTCAACGGTAGCCGCCGCAAACGTATCGCTATGGGAAGCGGTACTGATATAGCTGAAGTTAACCGGCTGATTAAACAGTTTGAAGATACCCGCAAAATGATGAAACTGGTTTCAGGTGGCGGCGGCAAAAATGCTATGCATGCCATGCGGAATATGTCGAAAATGTCATCAGGTCGTAAGCGTAAATAATTACTGAATTTTTTTAGAGATGAAATTGATTGACGGGAAAAAAATTGCGGAAGAAGTTAAAAAGGACATCGCTGCTAAGGTAGCTGCTATCATTGATTCGGGAGGAAATGCACCTCATTTAGCTGCCGTGTTGGTAGGAGAGGATGCTGCCAGCCAAACATATGTAGCCAGTAAGGAACGGGCTTGTAAAGCAATTGGTTTTACTTCCAGTATTTATCGGTATCCTGCCAGTATTACTGAACAGGAGTTGCTCGATGTGGTTGATTTTTTAAACAATGACGAAGAAATCAACGGGTTTATTGTACAACTTCCACTGCCCGCTCATATTGATGCAGATAAAGTTCTTCAACGCATTGATCCTGCCAAGGATGTTGATGGTTTTCATCCGGTGAATGTTGGGCGCATGGCGCTGGGACTCCCTTCATATTTACCCGCAACTCCGGCCGGTATTATGCTATTGCTTGAAAAATATGGAATTGAAACCAGTGGAAAGCATTGTGTGGTGCTGGGCCGAAGCAATATTGTAGGCACGCCTGTTGCATTGCTTATGTCTCGTAAGGCTTCGCCCGGAAACAGTACTGTTACAATCTGTCACAGCCGTACTGAAAATCTGGCTGACATCACACGTCAGGCTGATATTTTGATCGCTGCCATCGGGCAACCTGAATTTGTTAAGGCCGATATGGTAAAACCTGGCGCTGTTGTGATTGATGTGGGTATTCACAGAGTGGATGACAGCAGTGAAAAGGGATATCATATCACCGGGGATGTTGATTATGATTTGGTGGCTCCTAAATGCAGTTATATCACCCCTGTACCCGGAGGTGTTGGCCCAATGACAATTGTCAGCCTGCTCTTGAATACTTTTAAATCCTATAACAAGGAAATTTATTTCTGATTTGTCTAACATCCCGGAGTTGGAGCTGTTTATACTGATTCACAGATACACGTATCTTTAATCAATTGGTATGATGAACCATAAGTTTCTTCTTTCTTTGGTTGCGATGCTCTTTTTGTCCCTGCATGGTTTTAGCCAGGTAAATGGATGTACCGACCCTCAGGCTATTAATTACAATCCCGACGCCACTGTTAATGATGGCAGTTGTCTTTACCCTTCCACAGCCGTAACACCCGCCACTGTCGTGAATGCTTTGCCGGAAACCATTATGGAAACCTCCGCATTGATATATTGGAGTGGCGGCTTGTGGACACTCAACGATAGTGGAAATGAGCCTGAATTGTATAAATTTGACACCCTCACCGGTCAGATTTCCCAAACTATTGCTATCTCGGGAGCCCAAAATGTTGACTGGGAAGATTTGGCTCAGGATGAAACACGTATTTTTATTGGTGATTTCGGAAACAATCTGGGTAATCGTACCGATTTGAAAATTTATGTGGTCGAAAAATCATCCATTCCTGCATCGGGAAATGCAGAGGTTTTAGCTACTGAAATAGAGTTTAGTTATGGCGACCAACAATCATTTAAAAAAGCCAACCGCAACAATGATTATGATTGCGAATCGATGCTTTCGGCCGGAGATAGTTTGTTTTTGTTTACCAAAAACTGGGTAAATGAACAGTCGCGTATTTATGTTCTGCCCAAAGAACCCGGAACTTACACTGTTTTTCCTTCAGCCCAATTTGATACCGATGGACTAATTACAGGCGCTGATATGATTGAAGGCAGTGGCGAAGTGGTTTTATGTGGTTATAAGAATTACAGTCCGTTTATCTGGTTATTGTTTGATTTCAATCATACTGATTTTTTTGGCGGTAATAAACGGCGCATTAACTTTTCAGGAATGCTGGGCACGCAAACCGAAGGAGTTGCTTATACCTTTGGCCGTAATGTTTATATATCTTCTGAAAAAACAAGCCTTTCGCCACCCAGGTTATTCAGGATAAATACAACTCCATGGGTTCAACCTTCTTCCGTTGGAATTGAAAATCAACATCAGGGGAAGAAACACGATGAGCAAGGGCTATTGGTGTATCCCAATCCCAGCAATGGTAGCTTTTGGCTGAATGCAGGCAGCTTTTGTGATAACGGGAACTACAGTGCCGATGTGTTTAATTGTCAGGGAAAGAAAATAGTTGACCAATTTCCTTTAACTTTTTCCGATTGTACTGCTGAAGTGAATCTGCAGTTGTTGAGCAACGGACTTTATTTCCTCAGATGCTTTTCGCACGATGCATCTGCCTCGGGCTGGTTTCTGATTGCTGAATAAAGTCAGCTGTTAGCTGAACAAAATATGATACAATAAGTGGCGTTATATTTTTGAATAACAGCTGCGTAAACTTACTGATGATGTATCAACGATTTTTACTGTTTCTTGCCATCCTGGCTTTTACTTTTCAACTTTCTGCTCAAAATAAACCGGAAGGAAAAGAGGCCCGGTTTCATCAGAAAGCGCTGGATTATTACAATGCTTCTGCTTATGATAAAGCACTTGACGAAATTGGTAAAGTGTTTAAAATCAATGATAAATATATCGAATCATGGCTTTTGGCCGGAGATATTTATGCCATTAAAGGAAATGCCCGAGAAGCCATCAGATGTTATCAAACAGCAGTTGAAATAGATCATCAATTTTTTCCTCCTGCCGTTTACATTCTGGCCAATCTTCAGTTTCAGGAAAAGTTATATGCTGACTGTATCAGTAACTATGAGTGGTATCTTCAGTATCCCAAAGCCAGACAAACGGAGAAGAACAAAAGTATTAAGAACCTGGCACTGGCACGTTTCCGGCTGGATGCCATGCAGCACCCTGAAGATCTGCATCCTGTAAATCTTGGCGAAAATGTGAACACTTCAGGATACGAATTCGTAAATTATATCAGCCCTGATGCCGTATTTCTTTATTTTACCAGACGGATGACCACTGGTGAAAAACGAGATGAGGATTTTTATTTTGCCGAAAAACTTACCGATTCAACCTGGCAAGCGGCGGTTTCATTGGGCGATCCTGTAAATACGCCCGGCGATGAAGGTGCAATGTGCATTTCACCTGACGGACAATGGTTGTTTTTTTCGGCTTGTAACCGGCCTGATGGTTACGGAAGCTGCGATATTTATGCTTCCAAACGCGAAGGCAAGCATTGGGGACAACCGCAGAATCTTGGGAAAAATGTGAATACTTCGTATTGGGAAACTCAACCCAGCTTTTCTTCTGATGGTAAAAGCCTTTATTTTGTAAGCAATCGTCCGGGTGGTTTTGGCAGCAGCGATATATGGGTGAGCAGGCTTGATTCAGCAGGCAGTTGGTCGCTTCCTGAAAACCTGGGCAACGTGGTGAATACAGCTGAATCAGAAAGGGGGCCTTTTATTCATCCTGATGGACAATCCCTTTATTTTTCTTCAAAAGGTCATCCGGGAATGGGCGAAGGCGATATATTTATGACAACTCCTGATAACACAGGACACTGGACTGAACCTGTAAATGTTGGATTTCCACTCAATACCGAAGCTGACGAAGTTACCTTTATTGTGGATAACCAGGGGAAATATGCGTATGTATCTTCTGAAACAGAAAATGGATTTGGCTTACAGGATATTTACCGGGTACTTGTTCCTGAAAAGGTAAAACCATGGCCTGTAACCTATATGAAAGGTGTGGTTTCTGATAGCCTGAGTGGCCGTTTATTATCAGCTTCTTTTGTGTTATCTGATATCGCAACCGGCCGTGTAATGGTTCAATCTCAATCCGATCCGGTCAACGGCTCATTTTTGTTATGTATTCCGGCTGGCAAGAAGTATGCACTTTCAGTCGAAAAATCTGGCTATTTGTTTTATTCAGCTCATTTTGAACCTGATAGTGATGGAAGCCTTTATGATCCTATTGTTAAAAATGTTTTACTGAAACCTGTGAGGGAAGGCGAATCTATTGTTTTAAGAAATATCTTTTTCGAAACCGATTCATCAAGACTTCTGCCTGTATCAGAAACAGAGCTTAACCGTCTTTATCAGTTACTTGTGCACAATTCAGGCCTGCGCATCGAAATAAGTGGCCATACTGACAATACCGGCAGTGAGACATACAATCGTAATTTATCAGAAAAGAGGGCATTTGAGGTGTATAATTATTTGATAAAGAAAGGGATAGATGTTTCAAGGCTTAGTTATAAGGGGTGTGGCGCAATGCAACCTGTAGCTGATAACTCAACTCCTGAAGGTAAGGCCCTCAATCGCCGCACTGAGTTTAAAGTGCTTGGTATTCAATAAGTCTGACTTTTTCTGATTCCTTAGCTTTTGATTCATTGGAGATGTTGATGTTGCATGAGGTAACATAATCAAAGCGTTATTGGTTATCAATAACATTCCATATTGAACAGTCCCTGAACTTTATCTTATCATACTTAATGCTAACTTTGCAAATGTAATTCTGCTCAGATTCTCCTATGCGTCGTTGGTTATTATTGGCTTTTCTGCTTACTGTTTGTCTGCATGTTACTCATGGTCAGTCTGTTTACAGCATCCAACATGATGCAAGCTGGGAAATGCGTTACGCAGACGCACGAAAGACTGATTATTATACCAATATGGTTTTAAAGCAGTTAGGGCTGGCATATTTAAAAATACCTGAACATACCTCCTTTATTTTTCATTATAATTATGGCGCTTCGGTAAGTTTTCAGCAGGGTAACCTTCTCGATATCTCGGTTTCGCTCACTCCTTCCTTCTGCTCAGGCGATATTAAAGTGAGGGATTTTGATCTTCAAAAGTTGTTATTTCCGGCACTGTGTTCTTTCAGACTGGCGGTTATTCATCCATATAAAGGAGAAGTGTTCTCTTCAGTGCATGAGAATGTAAGGCTTTTTGATTTAATGTTGGGTTATAGTCCGGCTTCTTTCCCTGATTCATTGTGGATGGCAGGAAGCAGGGTTGAAGTTGAATTTAAAGGTTTTCATTTTGATGAGGAATCTTTTAAGCGCATTGAAAACGAGTTATTTGCGATTAGGGATTACGATGCGGCAGCTACGCTGTGCGATACGCTTGAGAAGAAAATAAGGGTTGCCCGTGTTAGTTTGCATACGCCTCAGGAGGCCTTTGGTATTTATGTTTTTGCCAGCAAGAGTAATTACTTATTGAGTGAAGCTGCTCAAACCCAAACTGTGATTGTTCCCGGTGACGATCCCCGCAAATTGCTTGGCAAAGTTTCAGTTGTCAATTACCAGTTTCAGGATTTAACCAAATTTTTGATTGATGAAGGGAGTGGGCATGAACTGGCCGGGAATGTGTATCTTAACATGGCTTCGGCTTATGGAAAGGCACTCTCCGATGCCTTGAAACTTTCACAAAAAGTTGATTATTACAGTAGTCCGTTTTATTATCGGCTGTACTCAAACAGCACCACAGTATCTCAAATGTGGTCAGCAATGAGGGGGATTCGACTTTTTACACAAAAAAGAGGATTACCAACTTTAAATTTAGCGTTGTTATCGCGCAGAATTATGGATGAGTATCTGAGGCTGGCCGACAACCTGATGAGTGAAGCCCGGTATGCAGAAGCAGTAGATATGCTAACCTCAGCCGAAAGATTTTGCGCGGTTAATCCAACTGCAGAACGAACAGAACAGCTTACCGCTACACTTATGCAAGCCAGAAGTGGCCTTACCGCTTCTTATATCCGTATTGTCCAAAAGGCCTTGGATAATAATTTGCCTTCATTGGCTGATAAATATCTGGCAGAAGCCATGCAGCTTACGGCTAAATACAACAATTTGTCAACCTCTGATTCTGCAGGGTTTGCTGGTTTATATGGTGTTTTGTCGGGCAAAAATATACAAGCTGGTAACCGTTTGCTGGCCGATGGAAAGTATAGCGAAGCGCTTGCCGTATATAACAAGGCTTTGATAACGGGAAATCAGTTTAATCTTCCTGATATTATTAAACAGGCTGAAAAGGGTCAACTGCTGGCTGTGAATGGCATCTACAGGCATAAATACAGAAAATCAGAAGAAGCTTTAAGGCAGGGCAATGCTGACGAAGCTGCCTCAAAATTAAAAGAGGCGATTGATTTTGCATCAGGATATTCAGATTATCAGGCAGATCCGGTAGCTGCTGACAGCCTCGAAAAAAGTATTGCATTATTCAGTTATACCTCGCTGGTGACACAAGCTGCTGATTTTTCATTGGTGCATAATCATATGCGGGCTGTTGAATTTTTGTTGAAAGCAAACGAGCTGAGTATCGAACATCACTTGTCTCATTCGGCGCTGTTTGACTCAATTGCGAATTTTTCAGGTGTGTTCAGTATTCAATCACTTCTTTCTGATGGGCGTTTGAAGCTATGGGCAGGTGAACCTGAAAATGCGCTTATGCTTGCCGCACAGGCTAAACAACTTGAAACGGCCTTGGGTTTGAGTGCGAGAGAGGAGCTCAGGCAACAATACAATGCCCTGATGGAATTCGCAGATGAGTTGCTGTGCAACCGGGTGAAAGGTGAATTGAGTTCACTTATCAGAAGGGCTGATGAGAATTTTGCCCAGAATAAATTTGAAGTGGCTGAGCATCTGGTTTTAGAGGCGCGCGAACTGATTTATTCGAAGGCTTCATGCGGATTAAATACAGTTGAATTGAATAAACTCACCTCAAAGTATCAGTTTCCAATGCGCTGGAATGCCATGGTAAAAGAGGCCGGACGGTTTATCGATAACGGTGATTATTTGCAGGGCATTGAGTTGATACAACAGTCCGGCGCGCTGTATAATTATTATCGCCTCGATACCCTGGGCCTTATGAATACTGGCTTGTATGAGATGGCCATGAAATCAAGCCA
The DNA here is from genome assembly GCA_020636745.1 of Lentimicrobiaceae bacterium. Taxonomy (NCBI): domain Bacteria; kingdom Pseudomonadati; phylum Bacteroidota; class Bacteroidia; order Bacteroidales; family Lentimicrobiaceae; species Lentimicrobiaceae bacterium. The sequence goes on from JACJXH010000009.1 coordinate 122,583, forward strand.
TCTGCCGCTCATAACTTATGCAGCAGGCTATTATGTTGCACGTAATAAATTTGATGAAGCTTTTCAATTGTTGGGGCAGCTTTTCAAAACCGGCATCAACGCTGATGTGACCAATGATTTGCAGGAAAGTATTGCCCGTGGCCTGGCGCAGCGCGATTTGGCTGCAACCGATGCGCTTAACCTTAAAAATATGCTCAGGTTTTATACCAATGGAGATAAATGGTATCGCAGGTTTACCGAAGTTTACAAATATCATGTAGAGAACAAATAAGCTCAGTCCGGGATTGCTATTCTGATTTGTTTTTTTATGTTTGCAAAACAAATTTCTAATGCTGGAATTTTTCTAAAACCATTTCTTTATGAAACTATTATTGATAAGCAATTCAACCAATCCCGGTGAAGAGTATTTGGGTTGGCCCCGGAACGATATTAAAAATTTTCTGAATAATACTGGTGTAAAACGTGTACTGTTTATTCCTTATGCCGGGGTAACCATGAGCTACGATGCCTACGAAGCAAAAGTAAAAGCAGTATTTGAACTGTTGGGTTACCAGCTTTATTCCATCCATCATGAAACCGATCCGGTGTTGGCTGTTGCTCAGGCTGAAGCCATTGCCGTTGGTGGTGGAAATACATTTCATCTTGTTCGTGAAATGCAGCGTACAGGCATTATGCAGGCCATCAGAGGGCGTGTAAAGGCCGGAGTGCCTTATATGGGGTGGAGTGCCGGTTCAAATGTAGCCTGCCCGTCATTGCGTACAACCAATGATATGCCCATTGTTCAGCCTGACAGCTTTGATTGTATGGGTCTTATCCCTTTTCAAATTAATCCTCATTATCTTGATGCTCATCCAACCGGCCATGGTGGTGAAACGCGCGAGCAGCGTATTGAAGAGTTTTTGGCAGCCAATCAGCATATGTATGTTGCCGGATTGCGTGAGGCAACTTCTCTCGTTTATGAAGATGGTCATCTAAAACTGATTGGAAAGCATCCCATGCGTGTGTTCAGATATGGAATTGCACCGCGCGAAATTGAACCGGGGTCAGATGTTGACTTCTTAATGTTCTGATTGTCCGTTTGATAACCATGCAAATTATAAAGGTTGCTTACCTTTAAGCAAATCCTCCTTTTTTTTAGGAGGATTTTTTTTGTTGATGTTTTTTTGTTGATGTTTTTTTTCTGAAAAATGCCGTAACTTTAAACAATATTAATCCAAAACAAAACAACCATGAAATTTGAATTGCCCCCATTACCTTATGCACCGGAAGCACTTGAGCCTGTGATAAGTGCTCATACCATCAGTTTTCATTATGGCAAACACCACCAGGCATATGTCAATAACCTGAACAACCTTATTCCGGGCACACGATTCGAAAACAGCACGCTTGAACAGATTATTATGGAAGCTGAAGGCGGAATATTTAACAACGGCGCCCAGGTGTGGAATCATACTTTTTACTGGGAAGGCCTTGGAGGAAAAGGAACTGCGCCTTCAGGAAAACTGTTGCAGATGATCGACGATTCGTTTGGTTCTTTCGAAAAATTCAAAGAGATTTTTGCGGATGCAGCAGTGAAGCAATTTGGTTCGGGCTGGGCATGGCTGGTGTTGGGTGCCGATGGGAAACTGGCTGTTACCTCCACTTCAAATGCCGGAAATCCTATGCGTGATGGATTGAAACCGCTGTTTACATGCGATGTTTGGGAACACGCATATTATCTTGATTTTCAGAACCGCCGGCCTGATTATGTAAAAGCTTTCTGGGACCTTGTTAACTGGTCGGTTATTGAGGAAAGATTGGGCTAAGTGAATGGAGTCCAGCCTTAAAGGTATGATTTTGCGGGGCAATTAGCTGCTAAGCTTTGCCCCGCATTTATTATTGTTGGTCTATCAATATCGCCTGGTAGCCGGCTTCGCTGAATGCCTTTGAAATTTTTATCGTGTCTTCCTCCGAATCTGATTCTACCTGCATAAGCTTATCAGCATGCGTAAGGTCTACTTCCCAATGGTGTATGGTTTCAATGGCATCAAGTGCTGGTTTTACTGCGGCAATGCACCCATTGCATTTCAGATTGGTTTTAAAGGTAACTATTTTCATTTTGGTCTGATTTAAGTTGATTTTGGGTGAGTAAAGTGAATTTGAACAGCCGATTGATGAATAGTGGCTGCTTGATGTAGCGTTCAATAACAGTCTGTAAGTTTGATTTCTCTCAGATGATTAACAATTGTTCAGTTGGCAATGTTCGTCATGTGTGTCAATTTCAATCGTAACGAATTCAAACCCTTTTTCTGAAAGAAACCGGCGTACCTGTTGTTTGATTTCAGGGAACTGTTCAGCTTTAATGTCTGACTTAGTGACTATATGCAAGGTGTACACATGAATCATTCCATCAATGGTCCAGGTTCTTACATCGTGAATGCCTTCAATTCCATTGATTTCAAGGATGGCGGCTGCTATTTCGTTTCCGTTGGCTTTTTCGGGTGTAGCCTGTAAAAATATGCGTAAGGCATCGCGCAGATTGCGTAAAGCATTAAAAATAATATACAGGGCAATGCCAATGGCAAGGGCGGCGTCTATCCATTTTAAACCGGTGTATTTCATGATTAATGCACCGGCCAGAACGGCAATCCAGCCAAGAGTATCCTCCATCAGGTGAAGTCTTACAACTCTCTGGTTCAATGATTGGCCGCCTTTCAGTCGTAAAACTGCCGCTCCGTTAAAGATGATTCCAAGTAATGCCAGCACAATCATTCCTGTTTCATTAACCTGCGAAGGTTTTAATAACATAGGGATGGCCTGGGTGAGTACAAACACAGATGCCGCCAACAGAAATGCAGCATTGATCAAGGCGGCAAGTACCGGAAATCTTTTATAACCATAAGTATAGCGACTGTCAGGTTTTCGTTGGGCCAGTTTTTCAGAATACCAGGCCAGACCAAGCGAAATGGTGTCGCCCAGATCGTGAACAGCGTCAGAAATAATAGCGATTGAATTGGTTAGAATCCCTCCGACAATTTCAATGATGGTGAAAACAGCATTCAGCGTAAATGCAATAGCTATATTTTCTTTCGCATCCTGACTGGAAGGGGAGGTTGGGTGATGCAGGTGATGATGATCGGACATGTTAGTATGATTGATTTTTACGCAGCCTCAGGCTGTTGGCAACAACCGAAACTGAGCTCAACGCCATAGCTGCACTGGCTATCATTGGATTTAGTAGCTCATGGATAAATGGGTACAACAAGCCTGCGGCTATTGGTAACATTAATAAATTGTAGAAAAAGGCCCAGAAAAGATTTTGTTTGATGATTTTATTGGTTCGGGCTGAAAGCTGAATGGCTCCAACAATCTGATGGAGGCTTGAGCCGGTGATGGTAATGGCAGCTGTTTCAATAGAAGCATCTGAGCCGCTTCCCATGGCAATGCCCACATCGGCCGAAGCAAGGGCAATAGTATCATTGATACCGTCGCCGGCCATGGCAACCTTATGGCCCGATAACTGCAATTGTTGGATGAATTCAGCTTTACCCTGCGGGGTCATGCCTGATTTGTATGTTGAAATTCCGGTTGCAGCAGCAACCCTGGCGGCAGCCGATGCATGATCCCCGGTAAGCATTATAACATTTATTCCCAATGCTTTTAGGGCTGCTACCGCTGTTTTTGAGCTTTCGCGAAGAGGGTCGCTGGTAGCTGCAATGGCCATTATCTTGTCGCTGGATGCAAAAATAATAAGTGAAAGTGCTTCTTGTTCGAGCATATTTATAGTAGCGGCTTCACTTTCTGAAATTTCGATTCCTTCCATGGCTAACAGTGAAGGGCTGCCCGCCAGAAACCTGATGTTCTTGTATGTCCCACTCACTCCCTTTCCGGGAATGTCCTGAAAATCATTTACTTTAACCGGGTCCATTCCTTCTTTCTGAAAATAGGCATTAACAGCTTGCGATAAGGGATGGGATGAAAGTCTTGACAAGCCGGCAAATACCGGTATATATGGAAGACTATCATTCAAGATAAACATATTTTCAACCACAGGCCGGCCGGTTGTGAGGGTTCCGGTTTTGTCAATCACAAGTGTATCTGTTTTGCCTGCTATCTCAATTCCTGAAGCATCGCGGTAAAGAATGCCGTTGGCGGCTCCCCGGCCAATGGCCACAATCAGCGCAGTGGGTGTTGCCAGCCCAAGCGCACATGGGCAGGCAATTATCAATACACTTATTGATGTTACTATGGCATAAGTGAGTGAAGGTGAGGGGCCAGTAAAATACCACAAAAAGAAAGTAATCAGCGAGATGAGTATAACAACCGGCACAAAAACTGCCGAAATGCGATCAACAAGTTTTTGTATGGGTGGTTTGGATGATTGCGCTTCTTCAACCATTCCGATTATTTTTGAAAGTACTGTGTCGTGGCCGGTTTTGAATGTTTTAACGGTGATGGCTCCCTGCTGGTTTCCTGTTCCGGCCAGTACTTTATCTCCTGCTTGCTTAAAAACCGGCAGAGGCTCGCCGCTCATCATGCTTTCATCTATCCATGAACTGCCTTCCGTAATGATGCCGTCAACAGGTACAGTGTCTCCCGGTTTTACAAGCAATAAATCATCAGGGCCAACATTTTTAAGTGCTATGGTTTGTTCTTTCCCGTCTATCAGTAGGTTAACCGTCTCAGGCTGAAGGTTCATCAGGCTTTTAATGGCAGCAGAAGCTTTGTTCCGGCTACGGTCTTCGAGAAAACGTCCCAGCAGAATCAAAGTGATAATGACAACAGCTGATTCGTAGTAAATATGTGATGATAGTCCGTTACGGGTAAACCAATCGGGGAAAAATGTGCTGCAAAGGCTTATCAGGAAGGCAGCTCCCGTGCCCATTGCAACAAGCGTATCCATGCTCGTTTGGCGCTTTAAAGCCAGATTCCAGGCCGTAATATAGAATGAACGCCCTGCATAAAAAATTACCGGAATGGTAAGACCCAGCATCAGAAATTGCAGCCAGAATGGCGGATGGTGAATCAGCATCGACATTATAAATACAGGAAAAGAAAAAATAGCGGCCACTGTTAATTTGCGGCGTAGCAGGTCTAATCTGGCTTTTTCAAGTTTTTCAAAGGTAATGAGCTTATCAGCCGAATCTGCTACCAAATCATAGCCTATGCTTTTTAAACTAAGCTGCAATTCATTCAGGCCGACTATATCTGGCTGGTATTCCAGCTTTACCGATTTGGCGGCGTAATTCACTGTTGCTGAAATTACACCGTTTTGTGCTTTGAGCATGCTTTCGGCACTTACGGCACAAGCCGCACAGCTCATTCCACTTACCGGAAGCGTTATGTCAATAATAAATGGTTTCATCATGGATTTTTGCGGCTGCTAATTTAGAACATTTCTAAATTTAATACTGGCTTGTCATAAAAATCGCCTTTACTAAAAAAAATAAAAACTTTAAACGATACTTGAAAAGGAATATAACTTTCATGTAACTTTGAAAAAGTTATTGGGATAAGTGTACTTTTTTCTAAGTTTTTTTTTGTGATTGCCTAAATTCTGCATGTAATGGTCTGGATTTGGGTTTAACTTATTTATTCACTTAATGCCGGAAGGCGTAAAATTAAAATTATGAAAAAACTTTACTTTCTATTTGGATTGGTATTCTGCACCTTGGTTGCTTTTTCACAAGAGGTTCTTCATGAAGATTTTAGTAATGGTCAGATGCCACCTGCAGGTTGGTCAATTGATGCTCAGGCAGGAAACTGGAGCGTGTCACAAACGGCCAACGCCGGTGGACACTCTCCCGAAGCAAAAATGTCCTGGTCGCCACAATTTAATACAACTACCCGTTTGATTTCATCATCAATTGACATGACCGGTCAGGATTTGCTTCTGTTACAGTTCAGGCACATGATTGACCATTATTCTGGCAATTATCAGATTGGAGTTGCCTACCGCGTAAACGGAGGTGCTTGGACCAATGCCTGGACCAAAACAGTTACTACTTCTATCCCGGCAGAACTTGTGTATGTTCCCATTGCTGATGCAGCCATTAATAGCTCTGATTTTCAGTTCTGTATTTTCTTTAGTGGGAGCAGTTATAATATCAACAGCTGGTATCTTGATGATATCATCCTCACTATTCCGGCTGAACTTGATGCTTCGCTTGCGGAGATCAATGTACCTACTTATTTTTTGGGTAGTAAAGATGTAAAAGGGAAAATAACGAATAAAGGTGCTACAGTTATTAACTCTTTTAAGTTTGCATGGCAATTGGGCGATGGTGAAATTCATGAAAATTCTGTTGTGGGACAGAATCTTGTGCTTGGTGGATCTTATAATTTTACCAGTACAACCCAGGTTTCGGGCGAACCGGGTAGTTATGTGCTGAAAGTCTGGGTTACTGATGTAAATGGTATTACCGGGGCTGATGATGTACCTGAAAATGATACATTGTCAAAATCGATTGGAATTCCTACCCAATCAGTTGCCAGAAAGCCTTTATTCGAAGAGTTTACCAGTTCAACCTGTGCTCCATGTGCCTCTTTCAATAATGGCGTTTTCAATCCATTTGTGGCTGCTCACGGCGACGAGATTGTACTTGTTAAGTATCAGATGAACTGGCCCGGTGCCGGAGACCCATACTATACAGCAGAAGGCGGACAGCGAAGAACCTATTATGGTGTAAATGCCGTGCCACAGCTATTTGTTGATGGTAAAAATACTTCTACCAATTCAACCGGCGTCAATACGGCTTTTAATAATTCTCTGGCTAATCCTGCCTTTGCCGAAATTTCAGGTTATTATACCATTTCGGGTAATGAAGTGGCACTTGATGCAAGTTTGGTTGCTTACACTAATATTACCAATGCCAGCTTATTTGTGGTTATTTTTGAAGGTATTACTACTGAAAATCATGCTACCAATGGTGAAACTGAGTTTCATCATGTGATGATGCGGATTCTGCCTGATGGAAATGGAAGCACGGTTGAACTTCAAAGTGGTGTCCCCATGGCGATTAGTCATGTTGTTGATATGACAGGCACGAATGTTGAAGAAATGGAAGATCTTCAGGTAGCTATTTTCTTGCAGGATAATGAAACCCAGGAAATTTTTCAGGCAGCTTATGCAACGCTTTCCGGTGCACTTATTAGTCTGACTCCTGCCAATAATACTACCGAAGTTCTGATTGATCAGCCCTTAAATATTGGTTTCAGTGCTCCTGTCAGATTGATTGGTGGTGAAGAACTTACCAATGACAATGCCGCTACAGTTGTAACCCTTGAAGAGGCTGATAGCAAAGGTGTGGCTGTTCCGTTTACTGCAGAAGTCAATGAATCAAAAACAGCCATCACCATTACTCCGGTTGAGAACCTGCAGATGAGTACTGCTTACATTTTAACCGTTAGCCCTGTTGAGAATTACAATGGGTTGGCTACCTACGAAGCTGTTTCGCACTTTTCTACACAAACCAATGTTGGTGTCCTATCACCCGATAAGGCAAAAGTGGCTATCTATCCTAACCCGGCAGTTGATCAGCTTCATGTGATGCTGAATGCCGAACTCGGAAAGATTCAGTCTGTCTTGGTTTATAACTCAAATGGAGCTGTGATGTCAGCTGTTCAATTTGATGTTCTGAGCTCAGGCAATTTAAAAGTGGATGTAAATTCACTTTCTTCTGGGCTTTATCTGATGAAGGTTGTGGGAACAGAAGGCTCAGCCTCTGCTGCCTTTGTGGTGAAATAATCAAATTTTGATAAATAAGGGAAAGCCTGGTTTTAAAAAGAAGCCAGGCTTTTTTTTGTGATTTTAAAGCTGGCTGACCGCCATTTTAATGACGGGAAGTTTACGATAGAAAAATAAAGTGGCAACCAGGCATAATACTCCAGCAATGCCAACCGTCACCTGAACGCTTGTTATTTCAGCCAGCCAACCCATGGTGAGGCTTCCCAAAGGTGTAATTCCCATAAAAGACATGCTGTATAAAGCTACAATTCTTCCTCGCATGTCATCTTTTACCATGGTTTGCAATAAAGTGTTGCTTGAGGCGAACTCAACTACCATTCCAAAACCGGCCACTGCCAGTATGAGCAGGGAGAAGGTCAGATTCACTGAAACGGAGAACAGAATTAACCCAATGCTGAACATTCCTGCTGAAATAAAGATAATCAGAGGGATGCCGCTGAGCGATCGGCGGGTGGCCAGAAACAAGGCTCCTGTTAAGGCGCCGGCTCCGATAGCTCCGATTAGATATCCGAGCGTTTGCGCATCTCCGTTGAGTACTTCGCGGGCAAATACCGGCATAAATACCTGAAATGGCAATCCCAGGAAACTGGTAGTAAATACCATTACCAAAAGAAACCGGATAGGTAAAACCTTGAATGCATAACCAAAGCCGCTCATTAAATCATTCCAGATAGCCTGATGTTTACCCTGACTGGTAGCAGATTCGACCTTCATGGCCAGCAGCGAAGCGATTACTGCCAGGTAGCTGAGCCCGTTTACAAGAAAGCAAATGCCTTCACCTGATAATGCAATAAGCAAACCGCCAATTGGTGGACCCGCAAATCGGGCGGTATTGAAAAGTGTTGAGTTTAATGCAATGGCGTTTTGCAGATCTTTTTTGTCGGTAACCATATTCACCAGAAAAGCATGCCTGAAAGGTGTATCAAAGGCAACTGAAATGCCATTCATAACAGCCGACAGAATGATATGCCATACCTGTATTCTTCCGCTGAAAATTAACAGCGATACGCCAATGGCGATAAGCATTGATATTGTTTGCGTGGTAATCAGCACTTTGCGGCGGTCAATCCTGTCGGCAAATACTCCGGCCAGCGGGGTAATAACCAGGGAGGGTATCTGCCCTGCAAAGCCTACTATGCCCAGTAAAAGAGCTGAACCGGTAAGTTTATATACCAGCCATCCAAGCGCAATATTCTGAATCCAGTTACCCGGAAGTGAAATCATCTGACCAAAGAAATAAAGCCGGTAATTTCTATGCCGCAGCGACCTGATAGTATTCAGTGGCCATGCACTGGAAAAATGATGAAGTCCATTCAACGAAATATGATTTTATCAGACAAAATTAGATATTATACTTACAGGCCGATGTGATTATTGTGAATAAGTGGCATGATTTCCGGCAAAATTTTTGATAAGAGAGTGAATAATGCTGATAACTGTAATTTTAAAACAAACGGGTGGACTTATTATCCGGTTATTTTTACTGTTCATCGGTTGATTAACGCCTTTCACCGTTTATTAATTTATCCGGTGTTTTTTACATGATACTTTTGCATAAGAAAATGATGTGTTTATGAAGCGGAAAATTACATCTTTGATTGTTGCGTTATTTCTGATGGGCGCAACAGGTTCAGCCCAAACAAGCCCTTATGGCGAAAACGGTGATTTTCAAACAGTTTTTGGTCGTCATTCAGGAGCTCTCGGAGGGTATGTTTCATTGGGGCTGGGGAATACCCTCTTGAATGACAACAATGCGTTGCTTGGTCAAATGAGGCTGGCAGTGAGGCTTGATCACAGCCTTTCATTGGGTATCGCCGGAGCTGGCTTTACCGACTGGATTTATGGTGTAAATGAAGACAGGCCTGATTGGAGCCCCGATGGTTACAATATACAGGGAGGTTATGGCGGATTGTTTATTGAGCCGGTATTTGCCCCCCGATTTCCCGTGCATCTGGCCTTTCCGATTGTTTTTGGCGTAGGCGGAGTTGTGTTTACCGAAGAGAATGACAACTGGGATAACTGGGATGACAACGCTAATTTTTATGTACTTGACAGGGATGTATTTTTTGTAATTGAGCCGGGAGTTGAGCTTGAATTTAACCTTTCGCCTTTTATCCGTATGGGTACAGGAGTAAATTACCGGTTTACAAGTATGGTTGAGATTGATCGCCGCAATGAACATTTGCTCAATGGGGCATCGGTGTTTATAAATGTTAAAGCCGGAATTTTCTGACCATGACATCAACAGCGGATCAATGGCCCGTTTCATGCTATGATTAAATTTATTAGATAAAATTACAACGCCAATCAACAGAACAAGATGTTAAGAAATTCCGAAATCTCAGGCTTGTGCACTCCTGCAAGTGCCTACTCTTTTGAAACTGTAACCCATCAAAAGCGGAACGACTCATTGTACCGACAGATTATGAACAGTGCGCAATTCAGGCCCGGTGAAATCGTGCTGGAACTAAATGCTCTTTCTGGTGCAGGTCAGGGCTTTTTAGCCAGTATTAACCTTGTCAATGCCAATCCTTTGGGAGGCCTGCCTTTGCTTGTGGAACTCAGCCGTACAGAGGTGAAAGAGATAAGTGAGATTGCAGAGGTTAAGCTGAATGGAACTGATGAATCATTTGATGCAGTAATTCTGATGGGTGTTTTTAATCAACTGGCTTTTCAGGCTGATGCAGTGAAGAGAATAGCAGGAATGGTTTACCCGCACGGAAGACTAATCATTGCTGATCAATGGTTTCGCAAAGCAGGCCCAATGCTGGCCAGCCTTTTGGAATCATATAGGCGAAAAGGTGAAATCAGGATTTATTCTCCTTCATTTGTAAGCAGGGTGCTGAGAAGTTCAGGCTTCAGCCACATTGCCACATGGCCGGCAGGTGCCACCAATTTCTTTTGCATCGCTTCATCACAAAACAATTAAGCATGTATCCTTCCCTTGATATTGACGGATTGATTGATCCTGTAACGCATGAACCCCTGACCATGGGGAAGGGTTTTTTATTTAATCCCTCAACCGGCGATAAGTATTATATCAATAGCGGCATACCTGTTTTTTTACCTGAAAATCAGATGACGGGCGACAACCTGAAATACTCCAGGTTTTATGATAAAATAAGTATGTTTTACCGTGTTTCTTCCATCGTTTATTGCTGGATTAAAGGAACTACGGAGAAGAAAGTGAAGAAACTATACCTTGACTTGCTGGAGATTAAACCAGGAGATCGTGTACTGGAAGTGGGCATTGGCTCGGCAGATAATCTGGTTTACCTTGAACGCAAAGCAGGTTATACAGGAGTCGATATTTCATTCGGTATGCTCACCATGGCCAGAAAGCTTATCAAGCGCCTTAAAATCAAAGCTGAACTTTTTCAGGCAGAAGCTGAGCACCTTCCTTTTCGTGATCAAAGTTTTGATGTTGTGTTTCATGTAGGTGGCATTAACTTTTTTAACGATAAACAAAAAGCACTTCACGAAATGATACGGGTGGCTATGCCGGGCTCGCGTTTGCTTATTGTTGATGAAACAGAGTCTATGGTAATCAATACTTACCAAAGAAATCCGTTTTCCAGAAATCTTTATCAACTGGCCGACCGGGATCTCTCGGTGCCTGTTCACTTATTGCCCCCGGGGATGAAAGAAATTGAAGTCCGGTACTTTTTCGACCAGAAAATTTATTGTCTGACCTTCAGAAAGCCGCTAAACCCATGATATGTATACAGCTTATGCTAATGATAAGGATAGACAGCTAACTCAGGATGATGAAAAGTTATCGTATATGAAAACGCCTGAAGGTTTGATAATAAGACCCGAATTACCGGGTGATTATGCCGCTATTACTCACCTGATTCATGCCGCCTATGGTCGGTCAAACGAGGGTAATCTTGTTGAAGATTTGCGCCATAACCCACAGTTTATCAGTGGATTTTCACTGGTTGCCGTGCTTCATAAATTAATAGTAGGACATTTGCTGCTGTTCCCTGTTTTTGTCAGGAATGCCGGGTTGGTTTTTCGAAGTCTTGCACTTTCACCATTTTCAGTGTTGCCTGAATTTCAGCGAAATGGAGTGGGAGCCGCACTTGTGGTGTCAGCACTGGATGAGGCTAAATCGGGAAAATTTGGTTCAGTCGTGGCCTGGGGCTCCCGCAATTATTATCCGGCACTGGGCTTTGTGCCAGCTTCTCATTATCACATCTATCCCCCTTTTGAGGTGCCCGGTCATGTTTTTTTTGCAGTTGAATTGTTTGCTGGCGGTCTGAAGGACGTAAGTGGCAAGATTGAATTTCCACCCGAATTTTTTGCCTTTTGAAGTTTTATTTTTTGAATAAATCCGGCATATCAAATGCCAGCCGTTCAATTAACATCTGTGTAAATTTTAAAAACCCCGGCTCAACAGAAGATGTATATTGAATGGTATTGTTAATTTTATACGGATACTTGTGAATTTCTCTAAATTCATGTAGGTTTGAGGTGTAAAGATTTATGCACAACATCTTATGGTTCTTAACCCAATATTAAAATTTTTACGCGACCTGGGTACTTTCAACGAGGATAAGGAATTTATCCGTTACCGCGAAAGTAATATACGTAGCATTTTTACACTGGTCACGGCTATAGGGGTTACCTCATTTCTGTTGTTTCATTTTATCGATTTACTGAATGATAATCCGGTAGCTTCGACCTTATTCCGGATCAGGATTTTTGCTTCAGCTTTACTCATTGTTAATCTTATACTTGCCCTTACAACCCGCTATCATTACCGCTTAAAATTTTTTGTTGTTGCGGGCTTCTATATGGCCATGGGGGCGAGTGCACTTATTGCTCACTTTACCGGGTCAGCGTCAGGTTGGTACTGGAGTGCTCCTGTTTTGCTTCTTATTGTGTGGTTTGCCTTTATTCCGTTCAGGTTCTCGCGACAAGTGATTCACGGTTTTGCTTTTATGGTTCTTTACGCGGCCATTCTCTGGTTTTTGTCTGGCAGTTCTTTTCAGCCACTCAGATTTGCAGGTACCATATTTTTACTGCCCCTGTTCTTTGGCATTGGGGTGTTCCTGGCATTTTCGGCCAATCAGGCTGCTGCCGGTGTTTTTTTAGCAAGAAAAGCCGCGCGTACCAGCGATGACAGATACCGGATTCTGACTGAACATATGCAGGATGTTGTCTGGACTTTGGATTTGAAAACTTTCAGGTTTTCATTTGTAAGCCCTTCAGTTGAAAAACTGCTGGGATTTACTTCAGAAGAAATGCTTCGTATGTCATTTGCCCGGTCTTTTACATCCGCAAGCACAGCTCAGGTGCACCAAATACTTGAAGGAGTGGTGAAGGATTATAAAGGTGGTAAAGATGTTTCATCTGTTTCGTTGGGCGAACTTGAGCAGATTTGCCGTAATGGCTCAACCATTTGGGTTGAAGTAGCTGCAACGCTTATAACCGGTGAAAATGGCGAACTGGTTGAAATGCTTGGCGTGTCAAGAAATATTTCGTCGCGGCGCCAGGCTGAACAGGCATTGCGCGAATCGGAAGAGAAATACCGCACTCTGATCAATCAGGCAAACGATGGTATTTTTATCACCCAGCAGGGCGTTTTTAGGTTTGTCAACCAGGCGTTTTGCGACATTACTGAGTATACCTCTGAAGAGCTTTATGGCAAGCCTTTTATTGAATTGATTGCTGATGAAGAAAAAGACAGGCTTGCCGAAATTCACCGTAAACGCATGGTCGGCGAAAAAGTGCCCTCTATGTATTCTACCATTGGTATTGCAAAGTCAGGCCGCAGGGTAAATCTTGAGTTTAACAGCAGCAGCATTCAGCTTGACGGTAAGCCGGCTTCCTTCGTTATTATGCGCGATAGTACTGAACAGGTAAAGTCGGCCAACCTTATCCGCGAAAGCGAAGAAAAATACCGGTTTTTGGTTGAAAGAGCCAACGACGGAATCGTTATTCTGCAAAACGGGCAGGTGAAGTTTATGAACCAGATGATGGCCAATATTCTGGGATATTCAGTTGAAAGTATGATCAATACATCCTTTATCAGTTATATTGCTCCTGATGAAAAGGAAAAAATTATAAGCTTCTACAACAAAAGACAGAAGGGCGATGCCTTGCCTCAGATTTATGAAACAGTGCTGGTACATAAAAACGGCACCCTCAAACCTGTTGAGCTCAATGATGGAATTATCAGCTTTAACGGTGCCGAAGCTACACAAACTTATATCCGTGATATAACGGAGCGTAAAGTGGCTGAAAAGGCTTTGATTGAAAGCGAACAGCGCTATGCCCTGGCCGTTGAAGGCGTAAACGAGGGGATTTTCGATTGGGATCTGAATACCAATGAAGTTTATTTTTCCAACAATTACAAAGCAATTCTGGGTTATGAACCTGATGAAATGCAAAATAGCCTTCATGAATGGGAGTCAAGGATTCATCCTGCCGATAAGGATATGGTTATCAAGGCTAACCGCGACTTTATTGAAGGGAAAAGTGCAGTTTATCATCCCGAATACAGGCTTAAGCATCAGAACGGGACATACCGATGGATACTTTCCCGGGGTGTTTGTTTGCGCGATGCCGATGGTAAAGCTTATCGGATGGCCGGTTCGCATATGGACATTACTGACAGGCGCAAATCAGAAGAGCGTCTGCGCGAAAGCGAAGAACGTTACAGAAGTATTTTCAATACAGCTGCTGATGCTATTTTTCTTATCGACAAGAAAAACGGGAACATTATTGATGTTAACCAGCCGGCAAGCCGCATTTACGGATACACCACCGATGAATTGCTTACCATGCACATCGGACAGCTGGCTGATGAGCCTGATGATACCCTTGAAGTGCTGAATGAGCATAACCGGTTTCATTATGTTCCGCTGCGCAATTCAAAGCGAAAGGATGGTGAAGTGGTGATGGTCGAAATTTCATCAAGCTATTTTGAAATGGAGGGCCGTCCTTTTGTTATTGCCATGGTGCATGATGTAACCCAGCGTAAAAAAGCCGAAGAAGCCTTGCGAGAGAGCGAAACCAAATTTCGCGAAATTACCGATTTGCTGCCACAGCTCATTTATGAGCTTGACAATAAGGGTATGGTTACTTTTCTTAATCGTACCGGTAAAGAAATGTTTGGCATAACCGAAGCGCGCATTCGCGAAGGACTGAATGCGACTTCACTGGTTGTACCTGAGCAAAGAACCCGGCTTTTGCAAAATTTTTCGGCTGTGCTTAGCCTGAATTATGGTGAGTTGGAAAATGAATACACTGGTTTGCGGGCCGACGGAAGTACTTTTCCCATGCTTATTTACGGCTCGGCAGTGCTTCGTAACGGACAGGTGACCGGAAACCGGGGAATTGTGATTGACATTACCGACCGTAAAAATGCTGAAGAAGAGTTGCGTCGCATGAATGAAAGGCTGATGCTGCATTTCAGGCAAACTCCGCTTGCCTATATCGAATGGAACGAATTTCTGGAAGTAACTGACTGGAATCCGGCAGCTGAAGATATTTTTGGGTATTCGCGGGCGGAAGTGCTTGGCAAGCATGCTTTCAGCCACATTGTTCCGCCTCATGTACAGCCGGAAATTGTCCGGCTGTCAGAGGATATCCTCAGGCAATCGGGCGGGCAGCGAAATACAAATGAAAATGTCTCAAAAAGCGGACAGGCTCTGATTTGCAACTGGTATAATACACCTCTGAAGGATCCTTCAGGCAAGATTATTGGCCTGGCATCGCTGGTGCAGGATATAACTGAGCAAAAAAAGCTGGAAGCCGAGCTTGAAAAGTATGTGACGGTGCTGGAGAAGAATTATTCCGAAACCAAAATTAAAGTCCAGACTTACTCCCTTGAGCTTGAAACCCGCAAAAATGAATTGCTCCGGTTGCAAAAGGAAAATCTGCAATCGCAGTTCGAAACCCTTCGCAGCCAGGTAAATCCTCATTTTTTATTCAACAGCCTGAATGTGCTTACTTCGCTCATTAAAATTGAGCCCGAGCTGGCCGAGCAATTTACCATCAGGCTTTCAATGGTTTATCGTTATGTGCTCGAAAACAAGGAAAAAGATTTGGTTAACCTTGAAACTGAACTTGATTTTTTGAAAGCGTATACTTTTTTGCTCGATATCAGATTTTCGGGAAAGATGAAGGTAGTGGTGAATATTCCTCCGGAAAAACTGCAGCTTAAGGTTGTTCCACTGGCCCTGCAACTGCTTATCGAAAATGCCATCAAGCACAACACTTTCTCCAAAAAAATGCCACTCAGGGTGGATGTGTTTAGCCAGGATGATTTTCTGGTGGTTGAAAATAATCTGCAAATGCGCGAATCTCATGTTCAGTCAACCGGAGTTGGCCTGAACAATATTGCCAGTAGATATGCTTATTTTACTGACCGTAAGGCAGTTTCGGGTATACAGGATGGGAAATTTATTGTTAAAATACCTTTGCTCTGACCTTTCGGGCAAGGGCTGCAGATGCTTTTTGAAGTTTCAGCACTTCAACTGCTGGTTTTGCTGAAAACAGCATACATCAGCCTGTATGTCAGGCGAATGTAATGGATAGTATAAACTTATTAATATGCCTAAACGATGAAAGTTGTCATTATTGAGGATGAAGAACTGGCTGCACGGCGGCTTGAAATGCTCATCAATGAATGTGCTTCGGATGCTGAAGTGATTGCCCGTCTCGAATCGGTAAGCGAGGCCATTGAATGGTTTCGCGAAAACGCGGCACCCGACCTTATTTTCCTGGATATTCATCTGGAGGATGATCTCAGCTTTACCATTTTTGAGAAAGTCAAGATAAACTCACCGGTTATTTTTACCACGGCTTATGATGAGTATGCTATCAGAGCTTTTAAAATGCGGAGTATCGATTATCTGCTTAAGCCAATTGTAAAGGAAGAGTTGGCAGCAAGCCTTCAGAAATTTCGCGACTTCACGCAGGTCAGGCAGTTGCCTGATATGGATCAGCTCTTTAAATTGATTACTGCCGAAAAGGTTGTTTATAAGGAGAGATTTTCGGTTACTGTTGGCCAAAAAATTAAAACTTACTCAACCGACGATATCTGCTGGTTCTATTCTGAAGAAGGTATCACTTTTATGGTGGTGAATGACAATCACCAGTATCCGGTTGACTTCAGCCTCGATGAACTTGCTGACCAGCTGAATCCCAACGACTTTTTCAGGGTTAACAGGCAGTTTTTAATTAAACTCAGCTCAATAAAAAATGTGCACATTTATCCGAAAAGCCGTCTAAAAATAGAATTAATGCCGGCCTCTGACAGGGAGATTTTTGTGAGCAGAGATAAGGTAACCCGTTTTAAAGATTGGCTCGGCTAGGATATTCAGGCAATCTTCGCCAATGAATCAAGTGTACTTGTTGAAATAGTCAGACATGTTATCCCAAACGCAAACCGGACTGTTGCTGGTCAACAGCGATCAGAATATATCCATCCTGTGCATGGATGAAGAGTACCCGTTGCTGGAAGTGCAGCAGGAAGGGCCCATGCTGATGTGCCGGTTTCAGTCTGATGAAGAATGGTGCCATTTTAGTTACAACAGCACTTCGGCTTTTCTGGCTGGCTTTCTGAAGCTGCATCCCGGCAGGCAATATGTGGTTGTGTCGGATGACAGTGCTTTCAGCTGGCTGAAGCTCCATTGCCAACTTATCTGGTCTATCAATTGTTACAGGCTTTTTCAGGAAAACGAAATACCTGCCGGTGACGGGACTCTTGTTGTTCCTCTGTTGTCCGAACATTTGCCGTTGGTTTATGATAATTCAAAGTATCAGCAGTTTTTGTCAATGGATTATCTGCAAAAGCGCCTTGAATCGGGCGGCGGTTTTTGTATTTGCAATGCGGGGATGCCGGTGGCCTGGATCATGACGCATGACGACGGTTCGGTAGGCATGTTGCATGTGCTGGATGCATTCCGGCACCGGGGCTATGCCCGCCGGCTCATTGAGGCTATGTCGGCCAGGGTAAGGCAAAAGGGGCGAAGGGTGTTTGCACACATCGAACCTTCCAATGAAGCATCATTGCAGCTTTTTACAAGTATGGGCTTTGCCGTGAAAGCTTCTGTAACCTGGGCCCTGGTCAGAAAATTTATTAAAGCGTGACCTTCGTCGGGGCCATTAAGCCTGCGAAAGGTGATTTATGTAAATGCCCCCGCTTGTGACGCTTTCTTTGTGTTTTAATGGAGCATTAACCTTTTCATTATATCTCAACCGCTTGCCGGACTTTGTTTGTACTTTTGCCTGAATTATCAGGCACTTTTTTTCAGGTGTCGTTGTTTTTAACAGTAAGCTCAGTGCAAATGTCAGGCGTCAGGCGCGGTTATCTGTATGCATTTATTGCCACTATTTGCGGCTCACTGGTATATCTGTTCAGCAAAGCGGCTCTCCATATGGTTAGCCTGCCTCAGTTCGGGTTTTACTGGTTTGTCATTGCGTTATTCTGGAACAGCCTGATGGCGGCGCATCCCAAAGGCGGCTTTCAAATCAGCACTTTTACACGCAAAGATTTTCGAATTTTGTTGGTTGTTGGTTTGATTGAAATCGTGGCAACTTCAACGTTTTATGCAGCCATCTATATTTCCGATAATCCTGCTGTTCCTTCATTTTTACGCAATATGGAGTATCTGTTTGTGTCGTTGCTGGGCATGGGATTGCTTTCCGAGCGATTTGGCAAAGCAGGTATTGCCGGAGCTATCCTTACCCTGACAGGCGCTTTTATAATCAGCCTTAAGCCGGGGGCTGCCGGTAGCTTTCTTACAGGAGCCTCGGGACTGATGCTGATCTCTACTTCCTTTTATGCAGTCAGAACCATACTGGCCAAAATTCATATTCGAGCCATAAGCCCGGTGGTGCTGGCCATCAACAGGGCCTTGTTCCTGTTTCTTACCGCATCGGTTTTTATGGTGGTAAACCATCAGTCGTTGGTTATTCCATTGTCTGCCCTTTTGCTGATTGCTGCCGGCTCATTTGTGGGGCCTTTTCTTACCTCTATCTTTCAATATTCGGCCCTGCGTTATATTGAAGCCTCAAGAGCAGCTATCGTGCAAAGTACTACCGGCTTGTTTGTGATGTTGGGCGCATTGCTGATATTTGGCCGGTGGCCTGCTCACCTCCAGATTATTGGTGGGATGCTGGCTATTGCAGGCGTTATGCTGATGATGAAGAAAAATGAACGACCGTAACCTGAAAGCCTGAGTTTTTATTTTTTGCGCTTTTTTGCGGGAAACAGCCGGTTTGTCTGAGGCTTTCCTTGCCGTTTCGTAAAAAAATGCTATATTTGTAAAATCATTGGGGTTTGCGCCACGCTTTTCCTCATTTTGGGCTTTTATAAGTTAAGGCGCTTATCCTGAAGCATCATTCACCATATCATATTGTCTGGCGGCAGATATGGTTGAGCTTCCTTACAATTCTGCCTGTCATTCATTATTGCGGGTTCAGGATGTTTATTATTGTCCTGCAGCCATTCTTTTTTCTTCTGTCCGCCAGCCTGAATGTTCCCGCTGTTGATAATGTTTGTTCCTTTCCGGTTCATGGCAAGTAGTGCTTTTATCGGGCGTATCCCGTAACGGGTGTTGTCTGAGCTGATTTTATCCTGGTATCAGGGTGAAATATCTATGATGAATTACAATTCATTGCATCATATTGCTGCCCGAAGGAGCGTGAGGCTTTTTCCGAGGGTAATTTATTAACCAAATTTGAATTCAATGCTGACTATTAAAAAAATTACAGGAGAATCTGATTTTGATCAGGATCTCCATCGCGAACAATTTGTGGATTTTCTTTATACCCATCTGGGGCAGTTTGGCGATCCCAAAGATGCTATTAACAACTGTATTGATTTTGCCTTTGGCAAAAACGGTTTGCCCGGAGGGTTTCTTTTGTCGGCCTGGTACAATGGGAAACTGGCAGGTGCCCTGGTGGTGAACAATACCGGGATGAAAGGTTATATTCCTGAACACATTCTGGTGTATGTGGCGGTTGATGCTCAGCTAAGAGGGCAGGGGCTGGGACGCAAGATTGTGGAGTTTGCGCTGGCTGAATGTGATGGTAATGTAAAATTGCATGTTGAATACGAAAATCCGGCCAAAAAACTTTATGAACGCATCGGCTTTACTTCAAAATATGCCGAAATGCGCTTCAATAAATAATTCAATGACCATCGTTTCAGTTAGCTCTGGCTGGATGCCAATTTGTCTTTTATGGCGTTTCATGCCGGCAGATAACTGCTTTGGTAAGATGAACATCAGATGAAGGATTGGAAAAAAATAGAAACTGATTTAATTCAGCTCAGGCAGGAGCTACACCGCTTTCCTGAACTTTCGGGGCATGAATTTGAGACAGCTCAGCGTATTGCTGCATTTGCTGAAAAGTACAGCCCCGGCAAGGTACTCCGGGATCTTGGAGGAACCGGCCTCGCTGTAATTTTTGAAAGTCATGTTCCCGGGCCTGTTGTTCTCATTCGCTGCGATATGGATGCACTGCCCATTCAGGAGGAAAACCTGTTTGAATACCAGTCCACCCGCCAGCTTGTGTCGCATAAATGCGGGCACGACGGGCATATGGCCATTGTTGCCGGGCTGATTCCTGCCTTGGCGGAGACTAAAATCAAAAAAGGGAAGGTAGTGTTGTTGTTTCAGCCTGCCGAAGAAACCGGTGAAGGGGCTTTCAGGGTTATTTCTGATACAAGGTTTGCCTCTGTTATTCCCGATTATGTTTTTGCGCTGCACAATCTGCCGGGATTTCCGTTGCATGATATTGTGGTAAAAGATAACGAGTTTGCATCTGCTTCGCAGGGTTTAATTGTGAGGCTGAAAGGGAAAAGCTCGCATGCGGCAGAACCGGAAAAAGGCGTTACACCAACACTCGCTGTTACTGAACTGATTCATGAATTACTTGCCATACCTCATCAGCCATTCCTGCGCGATTTTTCGCTGGTTACCATTGTCCATACCCGTATTGGCGAACGGGCATTCGGCACTACGCCCGGCAATGCTGAAGTAATGGCTACCATTCGTTCATACAATAACCGCGATATGCGCAGTATGACCAATTATGCTGAAAAACTGGCATCTAAAATTGCCGCAAAGCACCAACTGAAACATGAGATTGAATGGGTCGAAAAATTTCCGGCTACTAAAAATTACAAGTCCTGTGTGCGCCTGATTCGCCAGTGTGCAGGCGAGCTGCAGCTTCATTTGCATGAAATTGAACACCCGTTTCGCTGGTCAGAAGATTTTGGCCATTTTACACAAAACTTCAGAGGCGCTCTGTTCGGTGTTGGTGCTGGACAGGCACATCCACAGCTTCATCATCCTGATTATGATTTTCCTGATGAGATAATCATCACCGGAACCCGCATGTTTTACTCACTTATCCAAAAATTAACTGCCTGAATTTATGTTCCAGCCATCTGTTATTGAAATCAGTAAATCAGCTTTGCAACAGAATATTGTTTTTATTAAAGCCTTTCTGAATAAAGGAGTGAAGCTGAGCTGTGTTGTGAAGGGAAATGCTTACGGACACGGAATTGAGACATATATACCCATTGCTGAGGAGGCCGGAGTCGATCATTTTTCTGTTTTTAGTGCCGATGAAGCCTTCAGGGTTAAACAGATTTGCAAAACAGAAACCGGTGTGATGATTATGGGCTTTATTGATGATGCTGAATTGGAATGGGCCATCCATCATCAGGTTGAGTTTTATGTTTTTGATAACAGCCGGCTGAAAGCAGCCATTGCAGCTGCCCGTAAACTGAACCAAAAGGCCCGCATTCATCTCGAAGTGGAAACAGGCATGAACCGCACCGGCTACGATCTTAAAAACCTGAAATTAGCCCTCGACTTGATCAAAAAGAACCCTGATTGCCTGACTGTTGAGGGAATGTGCACCCATTATGCCGGAGCCGAAAGTATTGCCAATTATGTGAGGGTTCAGTCTCAGATTAAAAAGTTTAATCAGTTTCGCAAATTTATTGAAAAGGAAGGCATTAAACCTCGCCGGTATCACACCGCCTGCTCTGCTGCCGCCATTACTTACCCCAAAACACAAATGGATATGGTTAGGGTGGGTATTTTGCAATATGGATTCTGGCCTACACGCGAAACTTACATTCAGTATATTCACAAAAACGGGGAGCCTTCGCTGCCTTTAAAACGCATCCTTTCGTGGAAATCAAGGGTTATGAATGTTAAAATGATTAAAACCGGCGAGTTTATTGGGTATGGCACAACCTACCTGGCACAGACTGATAAGGTGATTGCAACGGTGCCAATCGGTTATGCACTTGGGTTTTCGCGCAATTTGAGCAATGTGGGCAGGGTGTTGGTAAACGGAATGAGAGTGTCAGTAATTGGCATTGTAAATATGAATGTGATGACCATTGATATTACTTCTGCCGGCAGTGTGAAAACAGGCGACGAAGTGGTTATCATAGGCCGTCAGGGCGAACTTGAAATTTCAGTAGCGTCATTCAGCGAGCTAAGTGCGCAGGTGAATTATGAAACACTCACCGGGCTGCCTTCTTCTATTCCCCGCTTCATTGTTGATTGACCGTGTTTCTTTTACCGGCACTGCCTGAAATGGCATTCCCGGCTCTGTTTTGTCCATTTTGTTTTGTATATTTATTTCTGAATCAGGAACTTTAAATAAAAGCAAGCTATGGGTTCAATCAGTAACCACACAAGTGAGTTTATCAATCCCCATCTCAACGGACTGGGTGTTTCAGCCACACTGGCCATTAATGCTCGTTCAAAGGAGCTGATGGCACAGGGCAAAACCATATATCGTTTCGGACTGGGTCAGTCGCCATTTCCTGTTCCCAAACCTGTGGTGGAAGCCCTGCGTTTGAATGCATCGCAAAAAGACTATCTGCCGGTGAAAGGGCTTCCGCTGCTTTGCGAAACAGTTGCCGGTTTTCACAGGCGAAAGGATGGCCTCAATGCACAGGCCGGATGTGTGATGATAGGGCCTGGCTCCAAAGAGCTGGTGTTTCTTTTGCAACTGGTATTCAATGCCGAAATCATTATCATCAGCCCCTGCTGGGTTTCTTATGTTCCTCAGGCCAAAATACTGGGTAAGGAGATTTCGGTGATTCACAGCTCCTATAAAGACAAATGGCAGTTGACACCGGCCCTGTTCGAAGCATTTCTTAAAAAACGAAACAACACCACCAAACCCGCGCTCATGATCCTGAATTATCCGGGTAATCCTGACGGGGTTTCGTTTAAGGATGAGGATCTTGAAGCGATTGGCAAACTGGCCCGCGCTCACCATATTTTTATTTTGTCAGATGAAATATACGGCATGCTTCACCACAAGGGAGAACATACGTCAATTGCAAAGTTCTATCCTGAAGGGACCATTGTAAGCTCAGGATTGTCAAAATGGTGTGGCGCCGGCGGCTGGAGGTTGGGTACTTTTAGTTTTCCTCCTGAGCTGCAATGGTTGTGCGATAAGATGGCTGTGGTTGCCAGTGAAACCTATACATCGGTAAGTGCACCCATTCAGTATGCAGCGGTTGAAGCTTTCAAAGGTGGTACCTTAATTGAAGAATATCTGTGGCATGTACGTAAAATTCTGGCTCATGTCGGACAGGCATGTGCTGCTTTGTTGCTTGAAGCCAATGTTAAAGTAAATCCACCTGCTGGCGGGTTTTATCTGTTCCCTGATTTTCATGCATTTAAAAAAAGATTGCATGACAAAGGCATTTTTACATCCGCTGAAATGTGCAGGCAAATACTTGAAGATACAGGCGTAGCCATGTTGCCGGGCAGTGCTTTTAGCAGGCCTGACGATGAATTTACGGCACGCATGGCATATGTGGATTTCGATGGCGCCCGTGCACTGGCAGCTTCCCGAACGCAGCCGCTTCATGAGCCGCTCCCGCCTGATTTTAACAAGATTTACTGTGCCAGGGTTGTGGAGGGAGTGGGTAAACTTAATGCCTGGCTGGCCGGACTTTGAAAGGCTGAGGCTGTGTTTAGTTGAAAAATCTTTTTTACCCGGTTTTAAATGCCATTTAACCGCTTGTTTATTCCTGTTTTCAATCGTATTTTTTAGCCAAACCTTTAAAAAGAAAAATGTATATTAGCTGCATGCATCCTGTGTTCATGCTGAGTTATAAAAGGCATTAAAAATTACAGGTGTGCGGATGAAAATTTCAGATTACCGTTCACTAATTCATGATTATTGGCTGCTTTTATGGATAAACAACCAACCTCTGCCGGAATAGCCCGAAGGTTTGCTGCCAAAGGCGTTTTTCCTTATCAAATGGCTTTTACTTTACTCATTCCATTGCGCAATATTTTTCTTTCGCCCAAGGAACTCATTCGACGGCTTGAACTGAAGAGCCATTGTGTTGTGCTTGAAGTTGGCTCAGGCCCCGGATATTTTAGCCGTCCGATAGCCAGGTTTTTAACCCGCGGAAAACTGGTAATGGCCGATATTCAGCAGGAAATGCTCGACTATGCCCGCAAGCGGCTTAACAGGAAAGGGCTGAAGAATGTGGATTATTACCTTTGTGATGGCTTGAAATTTCATCTCCAGGATATGATTTTCGACAGAATTTTCCTGATTACCGTCATAGGGGAGGTTGAAAACAGGGAGGCATATATGGCTGAATTTTACAGGATGCTCAAACCCGGCGGCTTGCTTTCAATTTCTGAACTGGCCGGAGATCCTGATAAAATGACCATGGAAGAGGTAACCGCACTGGCTGAGGCTGCTGGTTTCAGCGCTTATCGGTTTTATGGAAATAAGAAAAACTACACGGTGAACTTTCTGAAATAGCACCCCGCAAACAAAAACGATTTTATGACCTCACAATCTACATCTACTGAGAATCAGATGGAAATCATCATCAGGCCTGTTGAAGAAAAAGATAACCGCTTGCTGGCTAACATGATCAGGCAGGTTTTTCTGGAGCATGATGCACCACAGCAAGGCACCGTTTTTTCCGACCCTTCCACCGACGATTTGTTTACCCTCTTTCAAACAGAACAATCTGCTCTGTGGGTGGCCGAATGGAAAGGAATTCCGGTGGGGTGCTGCGGCATTTTTCCTTCGCCCGGTTTAGATGCCGGATATGCCGAACTGGTTAAGTTTTATTTGTCGAAAGAGGCTCGTGGCAAAGGCATTGGATTGGCGCTGATGCAGCAGAGTATTGATTCGGCAAAAAAAATGGGGTATAACTGGTTGTACCTTGAAAGCCTGCCTCATTTTGCAAAAGCGGTAAGCATTTATGAAAAGCAGGGCTTTGTAAGATTAAGTCAGCCTCTCGGAAAATCCATACACACCTCCTGCAATATCTGGATGGTGATGGAAATCAGCAAATGATGGCTCTTATAAAATGAAAATTGTTCAGTTTTACCGCTGAAGAACTCTTTTTCAAATATTGTGTTAATGGTGGTAAGTTGGTTTAACTAAAACTGAGGCAGATGAAAGGATTTATATTCACCGAATTTATGGAAATGGTGGAGCAGAAATTTGGCTTTGTCATGGCCAATGAGATGATTGAAGAAGGCAACCCTGCCTCCGAAGGCGTTTACACCGGTATTGGCACCTATCCTGTGGACGAACTGGTCACATTGATTGGCATTCTGCATCAGAAAACCCGGATTCCGGTGGCAGATTTGATCGAAACCTTCGGGCGTCATCTGTTTCGCTATTTTGTTCATAATTACAGCCATTTCTTTGAGAAGGAAAGTAATACCTTTGACTTTCTTGCCAGGATTGAGGGGTATATTCATGTTGAAGTAAAAAAATTATATCATGACGCTGAGCTTCCCCTTATTGAAACTACAGCGAGTGGAAACCGCTTGGTTATGGTGTATCGCTCAAAGCGGAAGCTTTATAAACTGGCCGAGGGACTGATAATGGAGTGTGCCGCTTATTATGGTGAAAATATTGTGCTACATACTTCCTTGCTTGAAGCCGATGGTTCAGCGGTGAAGTTTGAACTTGTCAGAAACTGATTGTTTATGGATGAAGTCAATGCTCTGAAGAAAATACTGGAGCGCGAGCGGAAAGCCCGTAAAGCTGCCGAACAGGTGATTGAGCAGAAGTCTCTGGAGATATACCAGATGAATCAGCATTTGCTCACCCTGAATGAAGAGCTTGAAATCCGCATTAAAAAGCGAACCAGTGATATTGAGGCTTCGCGGCAGGAGTTGCTGCTTGCTAAAGAACTGGCCGAGAAGGCTACCAATGCCAAATCGCTTTTCCTTTCAAGCATGAGTCATGAAATCCGCACCCCGCTCAATGGCATTGTGGGCATTACCAATCTGATGCTCGAAAGTTGTACTGATGAAAAAATGCTGGGCATGCTGCAAAAGGTGAAAGCTTCGGCTGACAACCTGATGGGCATTATCAATGATATACTGGACTTTTCAAAAATTGAAGCCGGCAAGATTTCATTTGAATCTATTCCTTTCTCTGCCAGGGAGCTGCTGGATATGGTGGAAGCTACTTTTGAGCAGCGTTTTAAAGCAAAGTCGCTGAGCTATCAGTTTCTGTCAGATGCTGGCATCAGCTATTATATCAAAGGCGACAGGCTGAGACTTCTGCAGGTGCTCAATAACCTGATTGGCAATGCCATCAAATTTACCGAATCCGGAAGTGTAGAGGTGTCGTTGCGTATTCTCAGAGAAACTGAATCGCAGGTGTGGCTGAGAGGCGAAGTGCGCGATACAGGTATCGGTATTCCTGAAGATAAGCTCGATAAGGTTTTTGAGCAGTTTGCCCAATCAGAAGCTGAAACAACACGAAAATATGGTGGCACAGGACTCGGACTCACTATCAGCAAGCAATTGATCGAACTTCAGGGCGGGGTGGTTGGTCTTCAGAGCAGGGAGGGAGAAGGATCTGTTTTCTGGTTTGAAGTGCCTTATGAAAAGGGTGAACCCTTCAGGCCTGTTCTATTGAAAGAAAATGAGGTGTTGAATTGTGACTTCGGCGGTAAAAAAGTGCTGCTGGTCGAAGACAATAAAATAAACCAGTATGTAGCTCTGCATTTTCTGATAAAGTATAATTTAAAAGTGGATGTGGCGAATCATGGGCTCGAAGCGCTTGATTATCTGGCCAATGGGTTGTATGATATTGTGCTGATGGATTTGCATATGCCCGAAATGGATGGCTACACCACTACCATAAATATCCGCAACGGCAGTTTTGGCGTGAAGCAACCCGGCATTCCGGTAATAGCCCTTTCGGCCGATGCTTTTACCGAAGCACGCGATAAAGTTTTTATGGCAGGAATGAATGATTATGCCACCAAACCCTTTCACCCCGAACAGTTTTTGTTGATTCTTCAAAAATGGCTACATCATGACAAATAATAATATGCCCGAATATATACTGAATGAGCTGCCTGTTGCGGTGTATATGCTGGATAGCCAAAACCGGTTACAGTATTTTAATCCTGCCTTCAGTAAGCTTTTTGGTGCGGGACCTGAGGCTGCCGGGCAATACATAGGGCTGGCCCTCGCCTGTGGCTTTGAGGCCAACGGTGCCGAAGCAAATGATGTGCACTGCAGGCATTGCAGCTTTTCTAAAATCTACAGGCAAGTCAGAAATAGCGGACAAGCTGTGTTTCATCAAAAAATAGTGCTGCAGCAGTCAGGCCTGAAAAATGGAATCTTTTTACTCGAAATTTCTGTATTCCCATTAAAAGATAAGCAGATTGTTGTGTTTGTTACCGATAAATCGTCTGATATGCCGCTGACTGACTGAACTAACTAGCCGGTATTATACTGGTTTCGTTGTTTCCGGCTTAATTTGCAACATGCCTTTTTGGCGCCGTTATTCACCAATGGCATCACTTTTATACACTGTAAAGATTGTATTTATGAAAATTGTAGTCCGGAATATTTTGGCTGTGATAGCCGGAGCCCTGCTGGGTAGCGTTGTTAATATGGGCATTATTATGATTAGTGGCTCTTTGATTCCTCTTCCTGCTGGTGCTGACAATACAACGATGGAAGGCTTGAAACAGTCGATGCATTTATTTCAGCCTCGGCATTTTTTGTTTCCTTTTCTTGCCCATGCCATGGGTACTTTTGCCGGTGCGCTGGTGGCTGCTCTGGTGGCTGCTTCGCACAAAATGAAATTTGCCCTGGCTATAGGCGTGCTGTTTATGGCAGGTGGCATAGCCAATGTGCTTATGCTGCCATCACCTCTCTGGTTTAGCATTGTTGATTTGGCCGGAGCTTATCTGCCTGTTGCTTTTCTGGCAGGAAAACTGGCCTCTCGTAAATAATCAGTTATCGCAACTGATTTGGCGGTAAGCCCGCCCACAGGCAGGCACTTTATCAGTCAACAGCAAGAAAAGCATGACCGCATTTAAAACATACAAATTTCCCCGCACGAGGATAGCCACCATGGATGTATGCACCATCGGGAAACAGAAGCATCATGTATCGGCTTTGCTTGAACTGGATGTAACCCGTGGGCGCGAAAAACTAAAAAGCTGCCGGAAAGAATCAACCCATGTTTCATTTACGGCCTGGCTCATCAAAGTGATTAGCTTAACGGTAAAAGAACATGAGAATGTAGCCGCATATCTTGCCGGAAAGCGTAAACTGATGATTTTTGAGGATGTTGATGTTTCTTTTATTGTTGAAAAAGAGCTGAACGGTCAAAAAGTACCTATACCGCTGATGATTGAAAAAGCGAATGAAAGGAGCCTTACGTCAATTACGGCGCAAATAAGGGAAGCAAAGCAAAAAGAGCTGGATGCCGGCGAAATTGTTCTGCAGAAAAAAACAGAAAGGGCAGGCCGTTTGTATTATCTGCTTCCCGGTTTTCTGAGGCGTCTCTTCTGGAGATATCTGCTGCAACATCCTCGTCTGGCCTATAGCAAAATGGGCAATGTGGCCATCACCTCTGTTGGGGCAATAGGCAAGGTGAATGCCTGGTTTATTCCGGTTTCGCTGCACCCGTTGTGTTTTGGTATCAGCACTGTGCTTAAAAAGCCGGTTGTGGTTGATGATAAAATTGAGATACGCGAAATGCTCAACCTTACAGTTCTTATTGATCACGATGTGATTGACGGTGCTTCCATGGCCCGTTTTATCCGTGCACTTGCCTTGCACATCGAAAACGGGGATGGTTTCTGATTTTCAGGGCACGCTTATGCGCCACAGTACAGGCCTGTAATCCGGTTTAGCGAAAATGCCGCTTTGTGTAAAGGTTTATAAAACCATATTTGCTGTCATCAGGAATAATCGAAACTGCTGCCGTCTAAAAATTCGCGCAGGATGGATGTAGGAGGAATTTCCTTGTCGGAAATGGGCAGGAAATAAGAAAGAAACTTTAACAGCCTGCGGGCTTCTGAATACTCCGGGGCTATTGGCGGAACATCTTTCAGCAATGGTTCGGCCCAACGGCGCAGCACACCCAGTTCGAAAACCAGCGCTGTATTAAACATCACATCTGCCTCTTCCTGGTAAGGGAATATGTACTTTTCTTCACCTGCCCTTACACTTGGCCAGCGCTGCATGGTGTCGAGTGCCGAATAACCGCGGTATTTGCTGTCGCGCACAATCCGGCGGAGCAAACGGTTGTCGTTGGTGTGGATGCTGTTGTTTGAATCGATGCTCAGCGGGGTTAAAGCCGAAACATAAACCTTCATCATTCTGTTTGAAGAAATGTGGCTTGAAATGTCAGGATTAAGTGCATGAATGCCTTCAATCAGCAAAATGCCATTGTCGTTCAGTTTTAATTTAGTCCCATCATAAAAACGCTTGCCATTCGAAAAGGCAAACTTGGGCATTTCAACTTCTTTTCCTGCAAAGAGGTCGTTTAAATTATCGTTTAACAGCTGTGCATCAATCGCATCAGGGCTTTCAAAATTGTATTCGCCGTTTTCGTCGCGTGGCGTTAATTCCCGGTCAAGAAAATAATTGTCCATGGAAATTACCTGCGGTTTAAACCCTATCACGCTCAGTTGTACCGACAGGCGCTTGGCAAATGTGGTTTTGCCTGATGATGACGGGCCCGATATAAATACAGCTTTCACCTCGTTTTTTCTCTGGTTTACCATATCGGCAATGCAGGCTACTTTTTTTTCCTGAAGTGCTTCCGATATTTTGATAATGTCACTTATCTGCCCGTTTAAGGCCATTTGGTTGAGCTGTCCCACGTGAGGTACACCAATTATCTGCACCCACTCCTTAAATTCCCTGAAAATTTCAAACAATTTGGGCATTTCCATTATCCTGTTGAGCTCTGCCGGATTATCTTTACGCGGCAGGATTAATACCATTCCTTCGTGGTATTTTTCAAGCCCAAACTGCTGAAGATAACCTGTTGAAGGTACCAGATAACCATAAAAGTAATTGACAACATCTTCAAGCCTGTATACCGAACTGTAAAACTGTTTTCTGGTGCGCATCAGCGTGCATTTGTCCTCGAGTTTGAACTGCTCAAAAATTTCGAGTGCCTCTTCGGTGCGTATTTCGTCTCTGAGAAAGGGAGCATCATGTGCAATAATTTCCTGCATCCGCTTTTTAAGTTTGCTGACGATTTCGTCGAGCGGCCCCGGATTTACATGATTTACCAGTTCGCAATACACACCCCCTGAAACCGAATGCTGGATTTTTAATTTATGGTCGGGGTACAAATCATGGGCTGCCTTAAACAAAACCATCGACAAGGATCGCAGGTACATGCGCTGCCCGTCGATGTGCGGATAGCCAATAAAGTTAACTGTTTTAGGCTTATAAACCATGTAGTTTAGCTCCTTCAGGCTATGGTTGACCATGGCGCCAAGTACAGGATATCCTAAATCAATCTTCTGGTCTTCAATTATTTCGGCCAGCGTGGTGCCAAAAGGGTAGTCTTTGGCTATGCCGGTGTTTTCACAATAAATGGAATAGGTACGCATCATTGGTTGTATTTAATCACTTATAAGCGTTGTTGCTCTTTGGTTGTAAAAAACGTGAAATGGATGGTTTTATTTGCAAAGTAAAGATCTTTTGCGCGATAATCCGGCTATCAGCATTTTTGTTTTACCTGTTTTGGCGAAAGCGTTGATGTATGGTGATGGATGAAGCTGGTTTTTGGGAAGAATTGCAGGGTCAAGAGCTTGTGGATTGCACCTTTTCATGTCTGTATATTATAGATGCAATAAATTGTGCATAACGTGGATGGAATTTGTTCATAATTAATGTATTAAACAATTAATAAAGTTAAGTATAAAATAAATATTGGGAATTATTAAAAACGGATTAATTATTATATTAGCAGCAAAATGATAAAATGCCTGAAGGGTTGCTTAAATTAGAAATGAGAGCGGTTTTTTGATTAAAAAAAACATGTATTGAATGGCAAATTACTTGAAATATATGTCATTATCTGGCTTTATTTTATTGTATGATTGTTAAATCAGAGTTTTATACAATAATTGTAAACTGATCCAGGATGTGGAAAATAAATCAATGTGATTTGTGCTATTAGTTATTTTATTTGTGTCCTTAAGCTGTTATTATACTAAAAGTGAAACACTTATTTTAAAACTACAAACAAATGAAAACGATGAGATTGCTTAAACTGTTCTGCCTGGCAGTATTTGTTTTAGCTGCTGGATGCAAAAAGGAGGATGATGCAAATAATCCTAATGCTGTTGTGCCAGATCCAACAGGTACAATTTCCCTTTCCATGCGAAATTCTTCAAACGGAGGGACTGTTATAGATGTTGAGAATTCCGGCTCGGATATTTTCATTGCTCAGGATGATAATTTTACTGGTGGTTTGTTCGCGTCATTAGGAGCAATGAAGGGGCTTGGGAATGTTACTTATATTCCGGAAACTGGTTGGGCAAATAAAGTTGCCGTTAATCCCGGAGAAGGTTATGTATGTGCATCCATAGGTAATACTGGTGTTACCTATATCAGGATGTATGTGGTTGATTACATCCTGAGTAGCATATCAGAAGGCGTGATTGGAGCAAATATTAAATATCAATATCCCTTTAATGGTGATTCAAAAAAAATAACGCTAACGCGTGAAAGTGAAACATCTCAATTATTTTCAGTTATGCCATTACTCTCATGGCAGGTTAGCGCCGATGCTCCCTGGTGTCATGTAAATGTAACTTCAAAAAATTCTTTTGTTGTAAGCCCTGAAATCAACAATACGCTCAATGCCCGACAGGCTGTTATTACACTTACCAGTCAAGGATTAGAACCTGTTACCTATACTTATGTTCAACCTGGTCTTCAGCCAAGTTTGTTGTTGGATTCGTATTCATTGCAATTTGACAATGCTTCTTCATCAAAAAATTTAGTACTCACCAGCAATTCTTCATGGACAGCGCAAAGTGATGCAGCATGGTGCTCAGTTTCACCATTAAATGGCGGAGCCGGTACAACTGATTTAACAATCAGTACTTCAGAAAATACATCAGAGGTTGACCGGACTGCAACAATAACTTTTAATGCCACCAATTCGAACAATGAAACTCTACAAGTTAAAGTTACTGTTACTCAAACAAAACCTGATTTTGCTGGTGGAACCGGTACTCAGGTGAACCCATTCCAGATAAAAACACCACTTCAGCTTGATAACCTGAGAAAATACAGCGCGCAAGATGCCTCAATAGGCAAGTTCTTTAAATTAATGAATGATATAGACTTATCCTTATTTCTTCAGGATGCGGTTGATGGATGGACGCCTATCTCTGATTTCTGGGGAACACTTGACGGTGGAGGTTTTGTTATTCGTAATTTTTGGGTTAATAAGGTAACGCAGGGCAATGCCGCTTTGTTTGACAACTTTCATGGAGGAGGTATTCTTAATCTCGGATTAATTGTATCGCTGGGAAAGTCAGTAACAGCTGCCAATGGAGATGCAGGTGGATTTATGGCCAATGCCTTTAATAATTTTAACGATTATGTTTCAATTACGAATAGCTATGTTATAGGTAACATTTCAGGCGCAAACAGGGCTGGTGGGCTTGCTGGCTATGCAGGATATGCAAGAATGAGTGAATGTTTTACGGAAGGTAATATTTCTGGAAAATATTCTGGAGGACTGGTTGGCTATGCGCATTTTAATGATATTACTGATTGCTACTCTTTAGCAAATGTTTATGGCAAATGTTTCGATGTTTTTTATTATAATGCAGGCGGACTGGTTGGTTTTGCTGAAACAGATGGAGGCATGAATTTTGAAAATTGCTTCTCCGCCGGTAGTGTACAGGGTGATAATATTTCAAGTAATGCTTTCGCCGGAGGCTTTATTGGATTTCTTTCTGCCGTTAATTCTACTGATATTAGTAATTGCTACTTTGATAAGGATAATTCTGGTCAAGCTTCAGGTTTTGGCTATGAATCATCTTTTTTCTCAAATACAATTAATGCTGAATCTACTGCTCGGATGAAGCGTCAATCAACTTTTAACGGATGGAATTTTGTTACTATCTGGAGTATAAATGAAGGAGTTTCTTATCCTTACTTCAGGTAGTATGTTCACTGCATAAGTTTTGATTTTCCCGATATAAAAGCAAAACAGGATATTTTTCTTATTCATTGTTTTAAGAGAATATGTCCTGTTGCTTTTTCTAATTAAATCCGCTTTGGGCGCAGTCATTTTCATTTATGTTTGAAGGTATTTGGCCTTTGTTGTAAGTTAATTTAAGTTTTAACACTCTGAAACCCATATGAAAGTCAATATTTTTTATAACCTCTTTCCGCCCTTTTTCTGCAGGCTTTTGTCAAATGTTAAGCTCTGATAATCACGATATAATGCTGTGCTTTTATCAGCTTTACCCGCTGAATGCCCTTTCTTTGTGGTTACGATGAAACCCTGCGATTTTATAGTAAATTTGAGCATTGCATCAGCAGACGGTATTTAATATATAAGCATATGGCTATACAAATGATTTTGGTCATTATTCTGGTGTTTTTAATCAATTTAATTACCACTCTTTCTTATTCGGTACGGATTGTAGGCATCAGAACCGGGCGCATTGCTGTTTCATTTGCCCTGTTTAATATGCTGGTGCTTATTTCGCGCACTGCTTATGGTTTTCAGGCGCCCCTGCTGGCCAAGATGATTGAAAATAACATCCTTTCCGGCGCAGGGGCCAACCTTGCCGATTTCAGGTTAATTATTCTGGCCAGTTCGGTGGCCACCATTGCAGGAGGTTTATTCATTCCCACTTTTCAGCGATTGCTTTCTATTGCTGTTGAAAAATTCAGCATGTATAAATCTGTTCCGGCTCTGCTGATGCATGGCTTTTCGAAAAGCGGCATTACTTCGGTAAAGGATTGTCTGGTCATACCTGATGCCAAAAATATGACAGGAATAAACCTGAAAAGAGATTTCCCCTGGAGGGTTTTTATCATGAATGTGGTGGCTGTGGCAATTATAACGGTGGGGGTGTTGTCGGCACTTTATGCCGGTTATCTTAACCCCGGCTATCGCACAACAGCCAGCAACCTGTCGGCCATCATCAATGGGCTGGCCACCATTCTCATGTTTATTTTTATCGACCCTTTTTTATCGGTCATGACCGATGATGTGGTGCTGGGTAAAACCAAAGAGAGCCTTTTCAGACAATACATTGTGTATATGGTTATAGCCAGGCTGCTCGGTACTCTGCTGGCACAGCTTATTTTTCTTCCCTCGGCGCATCTTATTGCGTTGATTGCAGGCTCGATTTGAGCATCATTCACCCTCAAGCATCCGCAAACCTGCTTGCGTTTGTTAGCGGCATGGCCGGCATGGAAATTATCAGGTGTAATTCAGTCGTGCCGGATGGAATGGTTGTTATAAACAGGTTGTGATTGGAAGGGTAAATAAATGTCAGAAAAACAGGAATATAGTTGCCTGTGAGGTGTATTAAATTTTAGTTTTTATTTATTTTAATTCGATATGCTTTGTTGCCATCTGAATCATTCTTTTCTTATTTTTACATTGAAAATATTTAAGGTGTTTTATTCCTCCTTTATTCTTCAGCCAGTTTTGTTTGTTCTGTATAAACCTGATTTTTATGAAGAAATCTCTTCTTCTG